>SVTS01000103.1 GCA_015063645.1 Oscillospiraceae bacterium
TGCACCGGCTGTTTCCAGCCGCTGTGCACGCATTTTCAGCTGGGGTCGGGATTCCTCGCCGGATACGTACAGGATCTTGCCCGCCGCACCCAGCTTGCCGCACAGCTGCATCAGCAGCGTGGATTTGCCGATGCCCGGCTCGCCTGCCAGCAGGATTACGGAGCCATCCACCAGTCCGCCGCCCAGTACCCGATCCAGCTCACCGATGCCGGTGACGGTGCGGTCGCAGTCGCTTCCGTCCAGTTCATCGATGGGAACCGCGTGGGAATCGCCGCGGCTTGGCGGCAGAAAAGATACATTGGCAGTGGGAGCAGGGGCGGAGAATGTTTCCTCTTCCAGCGAATTCCATGCGCCGCAGTTGGGACAGCGCCCCAGCCATTTGGGACTCTGGGAATCGCATTCGGTACATACATAAATTTTCTTCGGTGCTTTCATCGTTTCTCTGCCTTCCTTTGACGTTATGTGTCTATTGTACCAAAAAATACCCCGCTGCACAAGGGGCAGGGCGGGGTTGTAAAACAAATGCAATATTGTCTGTCATGCCGGGGCGCGGGGGTGCATATGCTGTTCTGAGCATATTGCAGGAGGGATTCACTGTGAAAAAACGGCAGTTTTCGTTATGTACCCGTCTTGTGGGGGGATTCCTTGCCACATCCGCCGTGTTTGCCGCGGCAGCGGGATTGTTTTTCTGGGGAGCCATGCATGTGGCACAGCGGCGCTCCGCGCTTGCTTCCGCCGAGGATGCCGCTCCGGTGATCGTGATCGACGCCGGGCACGGCGGCGAGGACGGCGGGGCATCCGGCGCAGACGGCACATTGGAAAAAAATCTGAATCTGTCGGTGGCGGAGATTCTGGCACAGCTGCTGGAAGCCGCAGGGTACGATGTGCGCATGACCCGTACCGATGACCGCATGCTCTACGATCGCTACGGCGATCTTACCGACTATACGGGACACAGGAAAACCTACGATCTGCGCAACCGGCTCCGCTTTGCCGGAGAAGCGGACGCGGCGCTGTTCGTCAGCATTCATATGAATAAATTCCCGCAGGAAAAATACAGCGGACTGCAGGTCTATTATGCCGCCGCGGAGGGCAGCCGCGCAGTGGCAGATGCGGTGCAGAATACGGTGAAAACCTATCTGCAGCCGGACAATGACCGGCAGACAAAGCAGGCGGGCAGCGCCATCTATCTGCTGAACCGCATCGACATTCCGGCGGTGATGATAGAGTGCGGGTTTCTCTCCAATGATGCGGAACTGCAGCGCCTGAAGGATGCGGAATACCGCCGTGCGCTGGCACTGTGCATCACCTGCGCGATTGCGGAATGTATGGGGTGATTACAGAATCACCTCTGCCAGTCCGGCATGGGAGCCGGCGATCATGATTCGTCCGTCCAGAATAATCGGCTTGCCGGGCGAGGCGCTTGTATACAGGGATCCGACGGTTTTCGGATGTTCGATGTCGCTGATATCCGTCACGCTGATGAGACCGCGGGCGCGCTCCGCCGCGATCATCAGATTGCCCCGAAGGGTGATCTTGCCGCAGATCGGTGTTTCCGCCCTGTGAATCGGCAGTGCGTCTGCCGTGTGTCCCTCCTCCATTGGCAGGAGTACATAGCCGCCGTGCATTGTGTAAAAAATGCGTTCTCCGTCCGTATCCGCGCCGCTTTCGGGAAGGAATTCGAAACATCCGTTGTTCATTTCATAGAATATTTTGCGGAATTCTGTATCTCCCGCCGCCGGATTGGCATAGAGCAGCCCGCTGCGGTGGGGGCAGAAGCATACGGTGCCGTCCGCGAGTGTACCCCGCAGGAAATTGTCGCCGTACATCATGGTGCCGCCGTCCCGGCAGAGCTGGGTGGGATTTGTCGGATCGGATACATCGTACAGCAGACGGAGCGTACTGCCTGCGGCGGCAAAGAGATATTTGCCGTCCGGTGTCAGATGCAGCTGTGTGGCGGACTGCTCCGTCCGGATTCCGCCGATGCGGCGGGGGATCATTCCCTCCATTTTCCACAGTCCGATGCCGCCGTCGGTCAGCGCTGCCGCCAGCAGTCCGTTTGCGTATTTCACATCCACACAGAATGTATCAGTGGGGTATGCGGCGATCTCACGGAACTCCCGATCCAGAATCCGCAGACCGCCCATGGCGCATGCGGCGGCATAGCAGTCCCCGCAGTCGCAGATGTCCAGCACGGACGAGTCGTCCGCCGGTGTGTAGATCTGGCGCAGGGAGATGCCGTGTACATTCTCCACCGTAAATGGATGCGGTTCTGTCGGAAAGCGTTCGTCCGTGTCCCAGCGGTCGCATTCTCCCAACTGCATGCCCGTGTCGTGGATGTACAGATTGTTCCTGGTTGTGGTGACATACAGACGGGTGCCCAGCGAGGCGAATCCTGTCACTCCCTCCAGCGAACGTGTGTCGATGCGTTCCATTCCCGCACTGCCGGCAAACTCCAGGCGGAGCAGCGGTTCATAGGTGCTTATATCATAAGCAAAAATGCCGAGGGACGAGCATCCGCACACGATCATGTTGCCGCAGACAGCGGTACGCCACGTGTCATTGCTTTTATTGTAGCACATGCCGAAATAGGCACGGTGAATCTGCACGGGGTTCTGCGGATCATGTACATCGTACACGCTCAGCCCGTTACCCGTACCAAACAGCGGATCGCTGTGATCCTCTGTATTCCTGATGCCCCGGGGATGCTGACCGGTGACCGCATACAGAATACTGTCACGCGCGAATACGCCATCTCCTCGTCCCTCCAGGGGAATACGGGCGATTTCCCGCGGATGCATGATATCCCGGATGTCTACAACAGCTACCGCCATGCCGCCCCAGATCCCTCCGTAGAGAATGCCGTCGCATACGCAGGAGGATTGCACTTCACCGATGCGGATGATGCCGATGTGTTTCGGATGCACGGGATCGGTTATGTCGATAATTTCCACGCCGAACTGCCGGCAGCTGACGAGGGCAAAATTGGCATAGATCGTTGCACCGGTAGCAAATTCAATTGTGCGGTAGTGGCAGAGCAGACGGGGCTGAAGCTCGCTTACATCAAAAATCCACAGACCGTCCTCCCGCGCGGTGACGATGGCGATGCTGCCTGAAATATCAATCTGCCTTGCGTTGCCTATGCCCGTATATGAGGCGGCGAGTTCTCCGTCAGGAGTCAGTACGCACAGCCGTCCGCCGGGATAGGCAAGATTTTTCTGGATGGCGTAGAGATTGCCGCCGTGTGCGCGGATATCCATGCACGGACCGATGTCTGCCGTGTGGGTGAGAATATGTGTCTGCATGAGGATATCTCCTTGTGAATGTCAGTTGGATGAGGGAAAGAATGCGCGCAGAGAACCTGCCACAGCACTGATGGGCATGGTCTGCAGAATGATTTTGCCGGGACCTCGGACAACGGTGTTGAACAATCCTTCGCCGCCGAAAAGCATGTTCTTCACACCGGGAACGGTGACAATATCCATTGTGCAGGTGGCGCTCATCGCCGCCAGATAGCCGGTGTCCACGATCATGGACTGTCCTTCCGCCAGTTCATATTCGCAGGCGTGACCGTCGATTTCCACGAAGGCAGTACCGTGTCCGGAGAGCTTCTGCATAATGAATCCCTCGCCGCCGAAGAAGCCGGCACCCAGCTTTTTCTGGAAATGAATCGACAGATCCACGGTGGATTCGCTTGCCATGAACGCGCTTTTCTGTACGATCACCGGATTGTCCGGGGTGATTTCAAAGGCGCGGATGGAGCCGGGGAAGGAAGAGGTGAACGTAATCTGTCCCGGTGCCCCCTGGGCGGTGTAACGGTTCAGGAACAGGGAATCTCCGGAAAACATCCGTCCCAGCGCCTTGCCGAGAGAACCGGCAGAGGTTTCCATTTTCATATTCGGGGTCATCCAGCTCATGGAGCCGCGCTCCGTGATGAGTGTCTCGCCGGGGGCAACGTCACAGATCACCGCCGGAAGCGGCTCGCCAATAATTCTGTACTGCATAAAATTTTCTCCTTATTAATCAAAACAATTCAAATGCGGCGGGAGATCGCCTGTATTCAGTATATCATACTGGCGGCGGATACGCAAGATGCCCGGTGAAAATCAGCCGAATTTTTCGCTGATATACAGCGCACAGCGATTCTGTATAATCTGCGCTGTTTTCTCTGCCGTCCTGTCGCCGGCGAAAAACACGGCGGCCTCTTCGGTGATGATTTTCATGACTGTATCATAGTATACAGGCTGTGCGGAAGCATGCTCCAGTATATCCGTAAATGCTTTCAGATCTGCCTCCGTGATCGTATACAGAGTACCCTTCGCAGGATTGTGCTCATATGTGCTCTCGTTCTCGATAAGAAACGCAGTGCCGCCGGGTACAAATACATAGGACGAACCGACTCCGCGGACGCCCGTGTTTTCCGCGCTGAACAAATCCCGCAGTGCAGCCATGTCATAGTTCTGCTCCCGGGACGGGGGCGGCGTCATCCCCAGCATTTCCTTCACGAATGCCCATGCTGCTTCCTGAAACGGGGAACTTTCACAAATACCCCACGACACGGTCGGCGTGACGATGCTGCCGCATCCCGCATCGCAGGGATAGCCGATCACACTGATATCGGCGAAACTGTACTCGGCGCAGAGGGAAACATAGCCGTACAGCGAGAGCAGATCGGTTTCGTTTACCCGGACAACTCCATCCCGGTACGCGGCATCCCGGTCAGATTGGTATTTCGCCCCTGCTTCTGTCTTCCAGAAATTCACACTGCCCATGTCTCGGGCAAAGAGCAGCACATCGGTAAACAGTGCACTGTCAAAAGAGCATTGCGCCTTCTCCGTATCCACGAATTCCGGCAGAGCAGCACTCAGCAGTTTTGTCAGCGTGGACTGCGGGGTGGTGTATGCCAGCATTGCTTCGGTGTCAGACAGACTGCGCATCTCATCGAGAAATTCCCCCAGTGTCCATGTGTCCCGCGCGCCGCGGATCACCATAGTGCGCAGGCTGAAGCGGCTGACCAACTCGTACAGATGACCGTCCCGTTCAAATGGCTGCTGTACGCAGGACAGCAGCATATCCCGCGAAAAGTCCTTGTCACCGTCCATCAATGTGTATAAATCCGTGAAAAAATTCTGAGAGATGTAGTCATCTTTGTGTGAAAAAGTGGACAGTATAACAATATCGGGAATATCTCCGCCTGCCATATCCATCTGCAGCGCGTTCTCGCCCGCGTCAGGATCGGCATTTGTATTGTATGTACCGTAATCGCGGATACGGATCCGGTACGCAGTATTCCGACGGTTGTATGCCACCACATTCCGCACCAGCATGTTGTCCGCGTTCTGCACCGCGAGGGTGATCACATATTTCGGCACTGCCTCGCCTGGCTCCTGCCGTGTCAGATGCAGGAGGCTCACCTGCGCTGCGTTTCCCGGATCGGTATACAGCACGGTGAACGCATCCGCTCCGCATATGCTCATATGCCGGATGCAGGAATGAATGATATCCGAATTGATCCAGCTGCACAGCGGCTCTGCGGAGACGGTTCCGTTTTCCTGCACCGTGCAGTGATACAGATATATACCGTTGTCCATATAATAGGCATCTGCCGATTCCGCGTAATACTGCATATTGCTCAGCCCGATGCCGTCGGGTGCGGCAAGGGGTACAGAGGATTTTGCCGCTGGGGCGATTCTGTCCAGTCGATTGCCGCCCTGTGCGGCGGTATACTGCACATAGATCTGTCCGTCCGTGCCGGTGTGCAGGGCGCTGATGCGGCTGTAGTTTTTCAGCATGAACAGAAGATTGCCCGCCGGATCGGTCACGGCAATCTGTGTCTCCGTGGCAAGGTAGCAGTTACCCTCAGCATCGACAGCAATGTATGAAACGCCGACTGTTTCCTCCCCGAACAGCGCGGCGATGTCCGGAATCAGGACTGTATCCATGCCGTCGGCGTATGTTCTTACGGAGGTTGTCTCGCAGATGAGAGTATAATACAGCACGTCCTCCGGCGTCATCGTATAGACATACGGCACATAGGAATCCTTTGGCGTTGGCAGAATCTCCGTGCTCTGCGTGCCGTCCGGATACACATATATCAGAAGTGGAGTGTTGCCGTACTCCTGTATTACAAAAGCGAGTACGGTAAAGCCGCCATCCGCGCGGGGATAGACCGCTGCCGGAGAGATATTCTCCCCAACGGACAGTGCGGTTTCCACGGAGGTGTATACATGCGGAAGCATTTCCAGCTGCGGATCAGCGATTTTACCGCGGCAGGATATCAAAACAGCGGCGGTCAGAATCATGATAACGGAAAGAATAATTTTTTTCATTGTGCTCCTCCTTGGCGGACTGGAATTGTACTGCCGTACATGGTATATAACCGTTTTTTATCCGGTTTGGTTGGTACGCCCGGTGAAATTCCGACTTGACATATCGCGGCGGAGTTGATACAATTATAGATGAAATTTTTCAAGTGAGGATGCAGTATGTTCAAAGCAGGATGTCATATATCCGTCGCCGGCGGCTATGCCGCCATGGGTCGGGATGCGCTGTCTGTCGGCGCCAATACATTTCAGTATTTCACCCGGAATCCGAGAGGCCGCGGGGGAAAAACGCCTTCTCCGGCGGATGTTGCAGCTCTGCGGCAGATCATGGAGGAAAACGGATTTGCGCCTGCGCTGGCGCATGCGCCGTATACCTATAATCCCTGTTCCGCCGATGCGGAGATCCGCGCCTATACCCGGGAAGCGATGGCGGGGGAACTTCGTATGCTGGAGCAGCTGCCCGGATCGCTGTACAATTTTCACCCCGGATGCCATGTGGGGAAGGGGACGGAGGCAGGCATTGCCATGATCGCTGATCTTCTGAATGGGATCGTTACGCCTCATCAGTCCACTACCGTACTGCTTGAGACAATGGCGGGCAAGGGCACGGAGATCGGCGGACGTTTTGAGGAAATCCGTGCGATCCTGGATCAGGTGAAGCCGGAGATTCAGCATAAGATCGGCGTATGCCTCGATACCTGTCATCTGAATGATGCCGGATACGATATCGCCGGGGACACGGATGCGGTGCTGGCAGAATTTGACCGTGTGATCGGTCTGAACCGTCTGCACGCCGTGCATCTGAACGATTCCAAAAATCCTTTGGGAGCCCGCAAGGACAGGCATGAAAAACTGGGAGAGGGAACGCTGACGCTGGAGGGAATCCGCCGCATCGTCTGCCATCCCCTGCTGGCGGATCTGCCATTCTATCTGGAAACGCCCAATGAACTGGATGGATATGCGGCGGAATTGGCGCTTCTGAAGGAGATGCGCGCGTGACAGCGCGGAGGGAGCGAAACGGAGAAATTATGAAGGAAACAAAAGAAAAACGTGCGGAAAAGATTGCCGCACTGAGCATGATTGCGCTGACGGAGGCGGAATCGGAACGGCTTGAGCGGGAGATTCCCGAAATTCTGGCGCTGTGTGATTCGCTTGCGGATGGAGTTGTGGAGAGGGATCCGTTTGCGGACGGAAGAAATCCCGCACAGCTGCGGGCAGATGTGCCGGCGCAGGATGTGCCGCCGCAGGTTCTGCGCGCCTTATCGAAAAATGAAAGGGACGGCTATCTGCGCGTAGTGCGCACCGTCGGATGATGTATGCCATGATTGAACAGACAGCCAGACGGCTCAGAGAGGGAAGTGTGACTTCCCGGATGCTGACGGAAGATGCGCTCAGCCGCATCCGGGAACGCACCGCTATGGGCGCGTTTATTACCGTATGTGAGGAGGAAGCACTCCGGATGGCGGAGGAAGCCGACCGGCGTATTGCCGAGGGGAATGCGCCGCTTCTCTGCGGGATTCCCATGTCCCTGAAAGATAACATCGTCACCGCCGGAATCCGCACCACCGCCGCATCCCGGATGCTGGCGGATTTTGTGCCGCCCTACGATGCATTCGTGTGGGAAAAACTGCGCGCACAGGGCGCAGTTCTCCTTGGTAAAACAAACATGGACGAGTTCGCTATGGGTGCCGGTGGGGAAACATCGGCATTCGGCGCATGCCGCCATCCGCAGGATGATCGGTTTGTGCCCGGCGGCAGTTCCGCCGGAAGCGCCGCCGCAGTGGCGGACGGGCAGGGCATGTATTCTCTGGGAAGCGATACGGGGGGCAGTGTGCGTGTCCCCGCTGCTTACTGCGGAATCGTGGGCGTAAAGCCCACCTACGGACGCATCTCCCGCCGGGGACTGATTGCCTTCGCGTCGTCCCTTGATCAGATCGGCGTTCTGGCGTGCAGTGTAGCAGACAGCGCGGCGGTGCTTGCCGCCGTGGTCGGCTCGGATATTCTGGACAGCACATCCGCCGACAGAGGGGTAGATTTTCTGCCGTTTTCCGGAGATGTGCGCGGTATGCGCATCGGTGTCTGTCCCGCTCTGTATGAAAAATGCGATCCGGCTATAACGGAGATGATGCGGTGCGCGGAGACGGAAATGAAGACGCGGGGTGCATCGCTGACGGAAATCACTCTTCCCGATGCGGATCGGGCGTACGCGGCGTATTATCTGATCTCCGCCTGCGAGGCATCCTCCAATCTGGCGCGGTATGACGGCATCCGCTACGGATATGCCGCGGAAAATCCCGCCGATACGGCAGACATGTTCCGGCGTGCCCGCGCCTGTCTCGGGGATGAGGTGAAGCGGCGTCTGCTTGCCGGTGCCTGCGCGCTGTCCGCGGACGAACGTGGGGAAGCCTATGACCGGGCAAGCCGCACCCGCCGTGTGATCACAGAAGAGATGCGTACGGTTTTTGACAGCTGTGACGTGATCATGATTCCCACAACGCCGTCATCCGCCTATCCGGTGGGTGCCATGGCTGCGCAGACGCTGGCGTACCGGCAGAGTGATGCATTTACCACGATTCCATCCCTGGCGGGACTGCCCGCGCTCAGTCTGCCGGGCGGAAAATCCGACGGAATGCCGCTGGGCATCCAGCTGATCGCCCCCGCATTCGGCGAGTCTTTCCTGTTCCGCTGTGCGGAAGTAGTGGAGGAGGCGATGGCATATGAGCATTGATTATGCAAAACAGTATGAGATGATCGTCGGACTGGAGGTTCATGCGGAGCTGCGTACGGCGACGAAGATTTTCTGCTCCTGCGAGTCCGTGTACGGCGCCGCGCCCAATACCCGCATATGCCCGGTATGTCTGGGTCTGCCGGGAACATTGCCCCGGCTGAACCGAAGGGCTGTGGAGTTGGCGATTGCCGCGGGACTGGCATTGGAGTGCAGTATTCAGGCGGATTCCCGCTTTGACCGCAAGAATTATTTCTATCCCGATCTGCCCAAGGGGTATCAGATCACCCAGTACGATTATCCCATCTGTCTCGGCGGAGGCATCACGGTGGAGACGGAGGAGGGGAAGCGCCGTATCGGCATCACCCGCATCCACCTGGAAGAGGATGCGGGAAAGCTGATCCACGGCGAGGACGGTACGAAGATCGACTACAACCGCTGCGGTGTGCCGCTGATCGAGATCGTCTCAGGTCCGGATATCCGTTCCGCCGCGGAAGCGCGGGCATATCTGAGCGCGCTCAGGGAACGGCTGGTGTTTGCCGGGGTGTCGGACTGCCGGATGAACGAGGGCTCCATGCGGTGCGACGTGAATCTTTCCGTGCGCCGAAGAGGAGAGACGGTACTGGGACAGCGGACGGAGATCAAAAACATCAATTCCATCGCTTTCGCCGGGAAGGCGATTGCTTACGAATTCGCCAGACAGGCGGAGATTCTGGAAAACGGCGGCACCATTACGCCCCAGACCCGCCGGTACGATGAGGATAATGACCGCACGGTTCTGATGCGTGAAAAGGAAAGCGCGGCGGATTACCGCTATTTTCCCGAGCCGGATCTGCCGCCCCTGCATGTGGATGCGGAGGATATCGAGGCTGTGCGGAAATCTCTGCCGGAGATGCCCGACGCACGCCGCCGGCGTTTTACGCAAACAATGAATATTCCGGAGGATTCCGCGCGCCAGCTGACACAGACACCGCAGATCGCGGACTATTTTGACGCGGCTGCCGCCGTATCTGCGCATCCCAGACAGACGGCGAATCTGCTTATAGGTGAGATTCTTCCCGGACTGGGTGAGGAGACGCCGGCTCTGCCGCCGGAGTCCCTTGCGCGGATCGCCGATATGGCGGGTGAGCGGAAAATATCCGCCGCATCGGCACGGAAACTGCTCGCACTTTGTGCCGACGGACGGGATCCTGCCGTTTGCGCTGAGATGCAGGGGATGCTCATGATCACAGATCCGGCGAAAACCGCCGCACTGGTGTCGGATGCTCTCAGAGAGAATCCGACAGCGGCACAGCAGCTGACGGAGCGAAAAGCCAAAGCCAAGCAGGCCATCATCGGAGCCGTGATGCGCGCCAGCCGCGGCAGCGCCGATGCCGCCGCCGTTTCGGCGGAAATCGACCGGCAGTGCGGCGGGGACTGATCTTTAATGATCTT
>SVTS01000104.1 GCA_015063645.1 Oscillospiraceae bacterium
CGCGGCGATAGAAGCGCTGCAGAACGGCGACGATGCGGCAAAGCAAATGTGCGCGGGATTTGAACGCCGCTGCCGTACCATGACCGCTGCACTGAACAGAATTCCCGGCATCCGCTGTGCCGAAACTGCCGGTACGTTCTATCTGTTCGCGGATATCAGGGGAACAGGACTCAGCTCCATGGATTTTGCTCTGCAGCTGCTGGAGCGTGAACAGGTGGCGGTGGTTCCCGGACATGCGTTCAACGCCTGCGGCGAGGGATATATCCGCATCGCCTGCACCGTGGATGTGCCGATTCTGGAAGAAGCGGCAGAGAAGATCCGCCATTTTGCGGAAAATCTCTGACGGATTTATGGATTATTATTATTTACTATAAGGAGCAAAACAGTATGGATTCCAAGTATGAAGCATTATTTACCCCGTGGAAAATAGGCAATGTGGAAATCAAGAACCGTATTGTCCTCTGCCCGATGGGCGGTACATCCCTTTTCGGATGGATGGAGCCGAATCACTTTGACCGCGAGGCGGCAAAATTCTTCCTGGAACGCGCAAAAAACAATGTTGGTCTGATCATCCCCGGTATTGCCCCCATCAAGGATACGCTGGGCAACCGCTGGCTGTATAAGAACAAAAAAATGTTCCGCGAGCTGAAACCGTTCATGGAGGAGATTCATGCCACGGGCGCAAAGCTGTTCGTACAGCTGACCGCCGGCATGGGGCGTTCCTGGGCGATTACCGACCACGTAGCACCTCTGCATAAGAATCCCGTGCTCCGTACCATCGCCAAGCCGATCATCGATACCGATTATCAGCTGGCGAGCCCCAGTGCGCTTCCGTCCCGCTGGGATGAGGAGATCACCACCCGTCCCATGACAGTGAAGGAAATCGAAGAGATCGTGGATGCGTTCGCCAAAACCGCTGCGCTCTGTAAGGAAGCAGGCGTGGACGGTGTGGAAGTCCACGCAGTGCATGAGGGTTATCTGCTGGATCAGTTTACCATGGAGTATACCAATAAGCGTACCGATCAGTACGGAGGCTCCTTTGAAAACCGCTACCGCTTCCCGGTGGAGATCGTCCAGGCGATCAAGGAAGCCTGCGGCAAGGATTTCCCCGTATCCCTGCGCTATTCCGTTACCTCCAAGATGAAGGGATTCCGTTCCGGTGCCGTGCCGGGGGAGGAATTCACCGAGGTCGGCCGTGACATGGAAGAGAGTGAACGCGCTGCCCGTTATCTGCAGGAAGCCGGTTACGATATGCTGAATGCGGACAACGGTACATACGATTCCTGGTACTGGGCGCACCCGCCGATGTACATGCCCCAGAACTGCAATCTGGATGACGTGGCACATATTAGAAAGTTCGTGGATATTCCTGTGGTCTGCGCGGGACGTATGGAGCCGGAAGTGGGTGCACAGGCCGTTTCTGACGGACGGATCGATGCCATGGGCGTAGCACGTCAGTTCCTCTCCGACGGCGCATGGATCACCAAGCTGATAGAAGACCGCTTGGAGGATATCCGTCCCTGCATCTGCTGTCATGCGGGATGCTTCAACTTCTGTTCCCACAAGGGACACGCCAACGATCAGGATTTCTTCGACACCTGCGGTCTCGCCCGCTGTGCCCTGAATCCCGAAACGATGCAGTCCCGGAAGTATAAGATCACTCCTGCGGCAAAGCCGAAAAAAATCGCCGTCATCGGCGGCGGCATCGGCGGCATGGAATCTGCTATCGTCTGCGCAAAGCGCGGTCACGCCGTGACGCTGTATGAAAAATCCGATAAGCTGGGCGGCGTGTTCATTGCGGCGGCAGCGCCTTCCTTCAAGGAAAAGGATCGCGAACTGATCGCATGGTATAACCGGGAGATCACCAAATATCCCATCGAAGTGAAGCTGAATACGGAGATTTCCGACGTGTCCGCGCTGGATGCGGATGAGATCATCGTGGCGACGGGTGCCGTTGCCAACCGTCTTCCGGTTCCCGGTGCGGAGAGAGGCGTGGAAGCCATCGAGTATCTCCTTGGCGAGAAAGAAGTGGGCGATAACGTGGTTATCGTAGGCGGCGGTCTGACAGGATGCGAGATCGCATACGATCTGTATCTGCAGGGCAAGCATCCCACCATCGTGGAAATGAAGAGCGATCTGATTGCCGTGACCGGCGTGTGCCTGGCGAATTCCAGCTATCTCAGAGACTTCTTCAACGCCAATAAAGTGCCCGTATATCTGGAAACCGCACTGAAAGAGATCACCGCCGACGGCGTAACCGTTGCGGATAAGAATGGAAAAGAGAGCAAAATCGCCGCTGACAGCGTGATTCTGTCCGTAGGCTATAAGAGCAGGCCGCTTGCAGCGAAGGGCGGAAAGATCCATGTTGTGGGCGATGCAAATAAGGTCGGCAACCTGCGTACCGTTATCTGGCAGGCGTGGGATGTGGCAATGAAGCTGTAAGGGAGGAAAACGGCTATGATGGAACTGACAAAAGAGCAGCAGGCGATACTGGACGGCGAGAAAGGGGAAGTTCTCGCCAAAGTGATGAAAACGCTGATCCGCTACGGCGAACTTTTCGGTGCGACGAAGATGGTGCCGGTCACCGGCGCCCATAATCATCTGGTTACCTCGTTCGGTCTGAAAGCCCTCGGACCGGTGTATGAACTGATGAATCAGTTGATCGAATCCGGTGCCGTATCCCAGCAGACATTCTCCGTGGATCCCCGTCCGCTGGATAAGAACGTCCCCTCCGGCTTCCTTGCGGATTTCGTGTTCAAAAACTTCATGTATTCCCGGCAGGATTTCTATGAGGAACAGCTGAATAAACTGGGACTCATGGACAAAAACGCATTCAGTTGTACCTGCTATATGGATGAAATGGGCAATAAGCCGCAGAAGGGCGATGTGCTTTCCTGGGCGGAATCCTCTGCCGTGGTCTATGCAAACTCTGTCCTCGGTGCCCGCTGCAACCGCAACTCGGGCATTATGGATATCTTCGGATCCGTTGCCGGTTACGTGCCGTATTTCGGTCTGCTTACCGATGAGGGACGTAAGGCAAGCTGGATCGTGGAAGTCAGAACCACAAAGAAACCGGAAGCACAGCTGCTCGGCTCCGCTATCGGTATGAAGGTGATGGAAGCTGTCCCCTATATCCGCGGTCTGGACAAATGGCTGGGCAATACGCTGGACGATGCCGCCTGCACCTATCTGAAAGATATGGGTGCCGCTACCGCATCCAACGGCGCTGTTGGACTTTATCATGTGGATAACCTCACCCCGGAAGCGTTGGAATCCGGCGAAAGCCTGATTGCAGACGGCGCACAGGTATATGTGATCGACGATGCAGAACTGCAGAGAGTATATGACAGTTATCCCGTTATCTGGAAGAATCCCGATGCGACACCGAAGCTTTGCTTCATGGGATGTCCCCATATGAGTCTGGAACAGCTGAAAAGCTGGACGGACCGAGTGGAAACTGCGCTGAAGGAAGCCGGCAATAAGAAAGTGGTGATCCCCACGGTGTTCACCGCCGCGCCTGCGGTGCTTGAGGCATTTGAAAAAACGCCCTACGCCGCAAGACTGAAAGCCACCGGTGTGATCACCTCCTATATCTGCCCGCTGATGTACATGAATAATCCCATCGCCGGCAAAATGCCCGTGATCACTTCCTCCAATAAACTGCGCACCTATACCACCGCCCGGTATTATACCGATGACGAAATCCTTGATCAGATCACAAGGGGAGGAAAATAATGATGAAAACATTCAAAGGAAGAGTAGTAGCTCCCGGCAGCGTAAGCGCGGAAGCGGTCGTATCCCACGGAGGTCTGAATACACTGGCATCTTTCCAGAAAGCACTGCAGTTCGGTGATAAAAAAGCCACCTGCGGAGATCAGAACAATCCCGATCTCTACGGGAAGCAGATGGCAGGGAAGGCGCTCTGCCTGCCCCAGACCATCGGTTCCACCACCGGCGGACTGGTGCTGTACTGCGCCTGCTCCATGAAGCGGCAGCCTGCCTGCATGCTTTTCAGTCAGCCCATTGATTCCCTTGCCGCCGCCGGTGCAGTTCTGGCAGATGTGTGGCTGGATGACGTGAGTATGCCCGTTGTGGATTGCCTGGGCGAGGAATTCCTTGCATACGTCAAGGACGGTATGAAGATCACCGTCGGCGAGGACGGTACTGTTACCGTGGAGTGAGTCGCACGGGGAAAAGCATTTGTTATCGGTTATAGTCTGAATAAGCACTGTTGAGAATAGCGCAAAAACGTCTGTTGCTGTATAAGCGCAGACGATTTTTGTTTTTGTTATGCCATTTT
The DNA here is from genome assembly GCA_015063645.1 of Oscillospiraceae bacterium. Classification (GTDB taxonomy): domain Bacteria; phylum Bacillota; class Clostridia; order Oscillospirales; family CAG-272; genus SIG701. The sequence continues at coordinate 4,301 of SVTS01000104.1, forward strand.
TGTTTTTAAAATGTAAATTTTGTAAGAATATATTGACTGTTACATAACTAAATGTTATACTAATAATGTATCAGTGTATTTCAAAAAATATCGTAATTAATCCGTTGGACTTTATAAAAATAAAGTGTTGGAAATGAGCAAATCAGGATCGGAGGAAGCATTGACAGATAAAGAACTGCGAAAAATGAGCCGCGCCGAGCTTCTGGAGCTTCTGATTGAGCAGATGGAGGAAAATGAGCGGCTGCGTTCGGATTTGAAAAAAGCAATTTTTCTCCTGAGAGACCGGCAGATCCGGATGGCGCAGGCGGGATCCATCGCGCAGGCAGCGCTGGAGCTGAATCATGTGTTTGCCGCAGCGGATGAAGCGGCTCGTCAGTATGTGGAAAGCATTCGATTGCTGGCGGATGAAAAATTGCAGCAGATAGAAGAGAGGGTGCGCTCGGATGAACAAGCCAAAGAGAGCCGTGCAGACGTGGGTGACAACGCCCAGCGTTGATCAGCTGAAATCCGAATTGGGCAGAGTGCGCTACCAGAAACGGTACAGCAAAGTTCTGCGCAGCACCGTATATACCATGCTGATTTCCGCGGCGTGCGCCGTCCTTGTGGCGACAATTTTCCTGCCTGTTCTGCAGATATACGGTGCATCCATGGCGCCGACACTGGAGGAGGATGACATTGTCCTCTCCTTTAAAGGTCTCTCTTTCTCAAGCGGAGATCTGATCGGCTTTTATGTGGGCAATAAGCTTCTTGTCAAACGTTATATCGCAGGACCCGGGCAATGGGTGGACATTGATGAAACGGGAAATGTCTATGTGGACGGTGAGCTTCTTGATGAACCGTATATAAATGAGAAAGCACTGGGAGAATGCAACATTGACCTGCCGTATCAGGTGCCGGATAACCGCCATTTTGTTATGGGAGATCAGCGTGCCACCTCCGTGGATTCAAGAAATACAGCAGTCGGATGTGTGGAAGAGGAACAGATCGTCGGTAAGATTCTGTTCCGTATATGGCCCTTGAAGCGATTCGGGACAGTCGGATAAGAGATATAGAAAATTGAAGGATCAGCAAGCAGATGAACAAAGCGGTAGTAAATAAAGCGGAAGGATATAAAAGGAAACACGCCGTAAGACGATGGCTGTATCGCCTCTTTACGGTGGCGGCAGCATGCTCTGTTTTCTGTACAACCTACGCTTTGATTCTCCCAGCGATCACATTGGAAGTGGCTTCTGGCGAGGTAACTGCCGTTTCTTCGGAAAACCGCTTCAGCGCGTGCAGCTGTTCCGGAGGAACTGGTCTGCAGGCACACGCAGACAGTTGTACATATAAGCAATCTGTTAAATCGTTTGCGGAAAATAATTCCGCACAGCAGATTTACGCCGTGTGGTCGGAACTGGATACGCTGGAAAAAGATTTTATTCTGCTCTACCTGAGCTGGATCAATAACACAAAACTGCAGGAACTGAATGCACTGATCGGCGGCAGCGGCGGTTCTGCGGAGATCACCTGTACCGTGCCCGGACAGCAGACCGTGTTCAAAATTTCCGGTGATCTGCCTGCGGATGCATCCCTTTTTGTATCTGTTCCGGCGTATACAAAGGAAAAAACATTTTCCTTTATCAACCCCAATCTTCATTATGATGTGCACGGCTATTTCCTCTATGATATCGTGATTACTTCCGCCGGTGCGGAGTATCAGCCGCAGAAACCGGTTACAGTCAGTGTCACGTCCCCTGATTTTCAGCTGGACGCAGATGAACTGTTCTGCGTTGCCCATCTGGATGAAGCGACAAACAGTATTGTCAGCAGCGAATATGTGGATGTTGTGAACGGGAACATAACGTTTACCGCCAGCAGTTTTTCACCGTATCTGTTCTATGTGGTGGATGCGGATGTGGAAGGCGGTGAGCGGATCCTGGATACCAACTGGATCAAACTGCGTGACAGCGGATATTTCACCTATTGGCAGCAGTTCCTGAATCAGCCGGCGGAAACGCCGCTCAATACTGCCGTTCCGATGAAAATGAAAGCAGGCGATACAGCGCCTTCCGCCCAGCAGATTGTTGCAGGCGGCGGATCGGAAACATCCGATGATGGGGCAGTCACCGTCAGCAAGAATATTTACGGAACGGAAATCGAGAATATTTTCGATATTATTCTGACGGTTTCCACTACTTCCAGTATCGAGGAGATACGTAAGGAACCGAATATGGCAGTCGTCATCGTAATGGATATATCGAATACGATGAATAATAACTTTGGCGGCACGACCCGGTATAAGGCAGCAATGGATGCCGCAGAAACCTTCCTGGATAAATTCACCGCCAGCAACTCAATGGGTGTCAGCAAGATCGGATACGTTGCCTTCAATACGAACGGCGAGCTGATCTTCCCGATGCAGGCATGTACAACCGATGCACAGGCAACTGCGCTGAAAAACACAATGCGTACTGCTACAGGCGATATTATCAATAATTATCACAAAAATGATAAAGGTCAAGTTGATGACAGAGACCGCTTTACCAATATCGAAGCCGGTCTTGCCATGGCAGCGGACATGCTGAATGATCCCAGTATAACCAATGATCATAAATACATCATATTCCTCAGCGACGGTTTTCCGACGACATATATGACCGCTGACACGACGGACGGTTATAAAGGAATTGATACCTATGATTATAACCTGTACGATGATGTTTTGGATAAGTACTGTCTTTACGGAACGAGCTACAGCGATACCGGTGCAATCAAAGCACGGGAAAAAGCGACAGAAATAAAAAATTCAGGTACGACAATCTTTTCCATCGGTATTGCTGTCGGAGACCAGACTGTTCAGAAATATGTGAATCAAAGTGAAAATGCGGACGGTTTCTCCGTTGTAGAGCGAACGGGTACCTCCTATGAAATCGGAGATGCCAGCAGTACGGAGTCCTACAAAACATGGCTTGGCAGCGGCATCGGCTCCAATCAGTACTACGACAGTACCGATGCATCGGGATTAACGGATGCCTATAACAATATTTTCGCCTCCATCAAGCAGAGCGTGGAAGAGTCCATCCAGGCGGACTGGATTACCTCCGACCCGATCCCCACAACGCCGAGGAATGTGGAATTCATCGGACTGTTCGATCAGTCATCCACGCTGACGGGCGGTACACTGAACGGTTCGTATACGGTAGGCGGAGAGAATACGGCAGTATACGATCCCGCGACCAATAAGATCAACTGGGATCTGAAATCTTCCGGACATACCAAAACTACAACCGGAAATGTCACCAGATACGAGTACAAGCTGAAATACCGCGTGCGTCTGGAGAATGAACTGGTCGGTTTTGAGGAGAAGCAGGCTTTCCCCACCAACGATACAACGACACTGACATACCGCACAGTGGAATCGATCAACGGCGTGCAGTCAATCTCCGATCCGAAGACGATCACATTCCCGATTCCCTCAGTTGAAGGCTATCTGGCGGAGCTGCGTTTCAGAAAAACCGGTCTGGGCGGAAATCCGCTGGCAGGTGCACAGTTCCGGCTTGTCCACGATCCTGCCTGCTCGATCTGCCGCGGTGACGGAAATCCGGTGCAGATCGATCCGACTGATCCGCGGTATACCCAGACCTCCGGTGCAGACGGATATGTCACCTTTCCCAATATCCCTTCCGGTCACCGCTATATTCTGAGCGAAACCGTGATTCCGCCCGGATATTCTCCGACCGGTAATACATATCGCGTGGAAGTTGCGTACGAAACCCTTACCGCAACGGTTACGGATATAAACGGAACAACAACCGTATGGGATCCGAATACCCAGCCGATTGTGAACAATGCCAGCTATGAACTGCCGAATACAGGCGGAATCGGTACGCATCTCTTCACCTTTGCCGGCGGATTGATGATGGCAGTTCCCTTGTTCTATCTTTTCGCTCCCCGCGTCCGAAAGCGCGATGACTGACGGCATATACATTATGTTTTCCCAATCTGAATTTTATTTAGGAGAAATAAAAATGAAAACAACAAAAAGATTTGCAGCCCTGTTTATCGCTGTACTGCTTGTGTGCAGCATGATACCCTTTGTCAGTGCAGCTAATGACGGCAGTATAACAATCAACGAAGCAAACATAGGTCAGGAGTATAAGATCTACCGGATTCTGGATCTGGAAAGTTACAATCCGGCTGCAGGTGCATATTCCTATAAGCTTTCTGCAAAGTGGAATGGATTTCTTGAGTATCCGGGTGTTGATGCATATCTTTTAGTTAATTCGCTTGGTTATGTTGAGTGGATTAATCCGGATAAAGAGAATAACGGTGAAGCTGCCAAGGCCTTTGCTCAGTTGGCATTTTCATACGTAAAAACGCGCAGAGATGATGCAACTATTGGAAATGAAATTCTTCCGGATGCTACGAAGCTTGCTGCAGGCACTCCTCTGGTATTCTCTGATCTTCCGCTCGGTTATTATCTGGTGGAATCGACCGTCGGTGCGGTATGCTCTCTGAGCACCACGAAGCCCAATGCAACGGTTACCGATAAGAATGCACTGCCCAGTATTGATAAAAAAGTACAGGAAGATTCGACCCTGGAATGGGGAGTTGAAAATACGGCACAGATCGGTCAGACTGTGTTGTATGAGACAATAATCACTGCCAATACCGGTGCAACCAGCTATATCGTGCACGATACAATGGAAGCAGGACTGACCTTTAATGAGCATGTAACCGTGACATATAAGAAGGGATCAGCGGCTGAAGTGCCTGTTAGCGAAGATGAGGGCAAGACATATTCATTGGAAAACGCTGTCAACGGTTGTAATGAATGCACGTTCCATGTTGTTTTCTATGAACCTTTCCTGAAAATCCTTGCCGATTATGATCAGATCATCATTCGTTACTCCGCAACGCTGAATGAAAACGCAAAAGTTCACGGTGATTCTCCGAAAGATACAAACGACAATATCGTCTACCTCGAGTACGGTAACGGAGTGAAAACGGAGAAAATAACAACCCAGACCAAGACGTTCAAGTTTGACCTTGTCAAAACAGATGAGGATGATAAAGTACTGAACGGCGCTACTTTCAGGCTGTATTACATGGCAGATTCTGGACGGCAGTATGTTGGAGTAGTGCCGGATTCGGACGGTACATATCGTCCCGCCAAGTTGGGTGAAACACCCGTTGATATTCCTGCCGGACAGGCAACTGTCAAAGGCATGGACGGAGACGACAGCACTGTATACTATCTTGAAGAAATCACAGCTCCTGCCGGTTATAACAAACTTAAAGATTCGGTGGAGGTTGTGATGACCGGAGATGGCAACAGAGTCGCATATGTGATAGATGGCGTATATGATACAACAACCAGTACCGGTGTCCAGGTTGAAAACCACAAGGGTGCCGAACTGCCGTCCACCGGTGGATTCGGAACGAAGATGTTCTATCTTTGCGGCGGTCTGCTGACCGTGGTTGCCTTTACACATCTCGTGACGAGAAAACGTATGAAGAACCGCGCATAATCTGAATGCAATCGTTGTGCCGTGCCGGGGGATCCTCCCCCGGCGGTACAGCGGCAAGGAGAACCTTTCAATGAAGAAAAAACGAATAACCGTCATTTTGTTCATCGTTTTCTTTGCAGGGCTGTCCTTAGTGCTGTACCCCTCTTTCAGTGACTACTGGAATTCATTCACGCAGTCGAAGGCGATTGTCAACTATACGGAGATTGTCGCCGATCTGGATGAGGACAGATATCAGGAAATGTGGGAGGCAGCCGCCGCCTATAATCAGTCCCTGATCGGACGCGCAAATCCCTACCTGCTCTCGGATGTACAGAGAAGCCAGTATAACGAACTGCTCAACCTCACCGGAACGGGTATTATGGCATATGTGGAGATTCCCGCTATCGGCGTCTCACTGCCGATTTATCACGGAATATCCGATGAAGTGCTGAAGTTTGCCATAGGTCATCTGGATTGGAGCAGCCTGCCTGTGGGCGGCGCGG
>SVTS01000004.1 GCA_015063645.1 Oscillospiraceae bacterium
TAGCCGGCATGGTCAACAATATCTATGGTCATACCTTTGAAGCAATGAAAGAAATCGAGAATAAACTGTTTGAAAGTTTACAGAATACAGACACATCAAAATAGTCAAATCCCAATTTGTCGAACAGATAAAGGGCGCACTTCTATACATCGTATTCTGCCATGTAGTGCGAACAATGATAAAAGCCAAGCTGCATTTGCAGCTTGGCTTTAACTGTTTTACGACTACCCGACTAAGCGCGGCTGTTTTCATTGGATGCGGCTCTCCTGCCTCTGCCGCCGGTATTCGCCGGGCGTCGTCCCGATATGGCGGCGGAAGGTGTAGATAAAGGCAGACTCACTGCCAAATCCGCAGCGTTCGGCAATCAGCGACAGCGGAATTTTTTCCGCCAGCAGAATTTTCGCACGGTGCAGGCGGATCGCCGTAATATATTCATGCAGAGACATTCGTACTGCAGCGCGGAAATCCCGGGTCAGCTTGGCACGGCTGATGAAGAAACGCTCGGCAAGGGAATCTATGGTGATTGTCTCATCCGCATGTTCCACCACATACCGGAGAAGATCCTGTATGTACGGCGGTGCTTCCCTGTCATGCCGGATCGCGGCTTCCGCCAATTGGTTTACCTCCCACAGAAGCGTCGCCAAAGTACCGAGCCATACACTTTTCGGCACATCCGGATCACGCACGCGCCGCAGACGTACAAGAAGCGGCTCCAGTGCCGCCATCTGTTCGTCTGTGGTGGGAATCACGCACTCCCAACAGTTTGCCAGCCTGCCCAGCGTGCATATGCCGCCGTATTCCGTCAGAACGCAGGGGTGAAATCCGATGTTGGTGCGTGTATACGGCTGTCTGTCCCGTGCATTGGTAGCATGCAGTATGTACGGCGCCCGGAAAAGAATGAACGGCGTATCCGTGTCGTGCGCCATTCCGGCTACAGTGTGCCGCAGGGGAACAGCAGAAAAATTGAACAGCAGTTCGTAATACTGATGCACGTGCTCCCACATCTTATGGCCTCGATCCGTATCCGTGCTCTCCGTCATCAGCAGTGTTTCGATCTGTGTTGGCCAGTTGGGAACATGTTCCCGTTTGTCCTTTGGCTTCCTCTCCAGGTTCATGCATGCCTCCGCAACATTGATTCGTTTCTGATATATATTATACCATACTTTATCCGTTTTGTATACAAAAATCACTTGCATTCTGCTATAATTATCTTGCCACAGTTGTTTTGCGAACTTGCCGCAAAATTTAATAATGATTCAAAAGGAGAGTAATCATGAACGCAAAACGCATTCTCGCAGCACTGCTTGCATCCCTGATGCTCGTACCGGCGCTGGCTGCCTGCTCGGATGAAGGTGCAGGCACCCCCGCGGACGATACCACCGCCGCAGACGTTACCACCGAACCTGCTGAAACCGAACCCCGCGAAACCGAACGCCACGAGATCAAGGACGATCTGCCCAAGGATCTGAAACTGGGCGGCAAGACGATCAACTTCTTTATCGCTACCGAAGCTGTCTATGACAACTACGTCATGGGCAGTGATGAAAAAGCCGGCGATGTAGTCAACGAAGCCGTTCGTCTCCGCAACAATAACGTGCAGGAGCAGTTGGGATTTGTCTTCAAGGCAAGCCGCAACTCAGAGACGCTGGAGACCGTTGGCCCCGCTGTTTCTTCTCTGATTCTGGCAGGCGACTCCACCTATGATGCATTCCTCGCGCAGCAGTGCCGCATCACGGGTCTGGTTTCCCAGAAGCTGTTCTACAACGGCTACGATCTGAAATACGTGAACTATGAGCAGCCGTGGTGGCTGAACAACTTCATGGATGAGCTGACTCTCGGTACGTCCTACCGTCCTCTGCTGGTCAGCGACTTCAATACGGGTACCATCGAGGCGATCCGTGCCAACATCTTCAATAAGGATCTGTACCGTGATCTGTACGGCGATCCTGATGCGCTGTATCAGGAGGTTCTGGACGGCAAATTCACCTTTGACCGCATGAACGAACTGGTTGCCGGTGCATACAAAGATCTGAACGGTAACGGCAAGACCGACGTGGATGACCAGCTGGGTCTTCTGGCGTGGGCTCTGCAGGCATCCGTTGACCCCTTCGTTTACTCCGGTGAGATCGGCTTTACCACCCGCGATAAGGACGGTTACATCCAGCTGAACATGATTTCCGAGGAAGCGGTTGCTCTGTGCGAGAAGCTCTGCGCCTTCTTCCATCAGCCTGCTGTATCCTCTGCCGCCGGTAAGAATCCCGCGAACTTCTTCGTGTCCGGTAATATCCTCTTCATGGGCAACGGTACCTTCGGCTCCTGCTCCGCTCTGCGTGATATGGAAGACGACTACGGTATTCTGCCCCATCCGAAGATGACGGAAACCCAGGAAACCTACTACTCTCTCGTACATGATACATCTCTGCTGACGGGTGTGTCCATCGCTTCGAAGAATCTGGATGTTGTCGGTGCGGTTCTGGAAGCGCTTGCCGCCGAATCCTACCGCCGCGTAACGCCCGCATACTATGAATCCGCACTGAAGCTGAAGTATGCCCGCGATGACGTGTCCTCTCAGATGATCGACCTGATCAAGAGCAACATGACCACCAACTTCATCTATGCATACAATACCTCTCTGAATGCCATCGGTCATATCTACCGCACGCTAGTTACCAAGAATAACGTAGAATACGTTTCCATGGTGCAGAGCAAGCTGCCTGCCGCTGAGGCAAGCCTGGCTGAACTGGTTAAGACGTTCAAGGGTGAGTAAGAAAACAAAAAAAGCATCGGAAAACTCCAATGCTCTGGAACACAGACAAAAGCCCACTTCCTTTTCGGAAGTGGGCTTTTTCAACAATCAGAAATCTTTCAGGTATTTTGCGTAGCCCCTGAAATAGTCGATACCGCTCCACAGAGTCATCACGATCATTGCCGCCGTGGTAATCCAGGAGAGGATATGCCAATCGCAGAACAGAGCCAGGGGAATCAGCGGCTCAAGGAGCACGACAACAATGCACGCCACCTGCGTACAGGTCTTCACTTTCCCCAGCCAAGCTGCGGCAATCACCTCGCCGCCCTGGGATGCGGCAATCAGGCGCAGGGATGTCACCGCCATTTCGCGGGCGATGACAATCACAGCCGCCCATACGAAAATGGGGCGCAGATCCGCGCAGGGCGGATAGACCAGAATGCCCAGCATAGCGCCGAACACCATCATCTTATCCGCAAGGGGATCCATCAGCTTGCCGAAATTGGTGATCAGATTGTATTTGCGGGCGATTTTGCCGTCCAGCATATCGGTGAAGGATGCCAGACCAAAGATCGCCGCGGCGATCAGTCGGCACGCCCACTCCGGGATCGGCAGCGGAACGCACAGGAACACCATGAATATCGGGATCATGACGATCCGCAGCATTGTGAGTTTATTGGGAAGGTTCATGGAGGGGTCTCCTTTTTGAAGTTTTGGGGACAATGGCACTGAATCGCGCCTGAAAAACTGAATGCGGATAAAAATAACAAAAATACCGATATGCCGCATTTGTTCGATGGGGCGTCGAGGGCGCCGCCCCCTACAGTGAAAGGTAGAATTACAGCTTCGTTTCGCCTACGAGGTCGTAGTCCATGGCGTCGGTGATTTTCACGTCCACGAAAGAGCCTTCGGCGAATCTTGTACCAGCGGGAGAGGTGAAGTACACCTTACCGTCGATCTCCGGCGCATCGTACTGAGTCCGTCCGTAGTGCGCTTCCGATACCACGTCAAATCCCTCGCAGAGGACATGCACCGTTTTGCCCACAAAGCGGCGCTTCGCCTTTTCGCTGATCTCCGCCTGGGCACGCATGATGATATCCGCACGGTCCTGTGCAACCTGAGGATCGATCTGATCGGGCATATCGTATGCGGGGGTTCCCTCCTCACGGGAGTAGGGGAACACGCCCAGACATTCAAACTTCTCCTCCGCGGCAAAGCGGCACAGCTCCTCGAAATCCGCCTCGGTTTCACCCGGGAATCCGGTGATCAGTGTGGTGCGGAGCGTGATACCCGGCACGCCTTCTCTCAGGCGATGGATCGCATCGCGGATGCAGGCGCTGTCGCCGTGACGGTTCATCCGCGCCAGCACTGTGTCGGACGCATGCTGCACCGGAATATCGATATATTTCACAACGCGGTCGTTGTACGCGATCTCGTCGATCAGCTCCGGCGTGATCTTATCCGGATAGCAGTAGAGCAGCCGGATCCACGGAATCTTCGTCGCCTCCGTGATGGCGCGGATCAGCTTCGGCAGTGCGTATTCGCCGTAGATATCCCGTCCGTAGGCGGAAGTATCCTGCGCCACCAGCACCACTTCGCGAATCGCCATGTCGTCCAAGGTCTTTGCCTCGGCGACAATATCCTCAATCGTGCGGGAACGCATGTTGCCCCGGATGCCGGGGATTGCGCAGTACGCACAGCGGTTGTCGCAGCCCTCAGAGATTTTCAGATACGCATACGCGTCGGTGGTCACCACACGGTCGCCGCCTAGCGCCAGCTTCTCCTTGTCGTCAAAACGGGCGTATTTCTTCTCTGATTTCTTATCCAGAGCCGCCTCAATCGCCTCTACGATGGAGTGAATGGAGCCGACACCGATCACTGCATCCACCTCGGGCATATCGGTGAGGATCTCCTCCCGATAGCGCTCCGGCAGACAGCCGGTCACAACCAGCGCCTTCAGATTCGCATGCTCCTTCAGCCAGGCAACGTCCAGAATATTGTCAATCGCCTCGCGCTTCGCGCTCTCAATGAACGCACAGGTGTTCACAATCACAACATCGGCTTCGCTCTCCTCCGGCGTGATCGTGTATCCTGCCTGCGCCACATGCGCCAGCATCACCTCAGTGTCCAGCTGATTCTTCGGACATCCGAGGGAGACAAATCCAACTTTGATATCGCTTTTCTTCATAGGGTAATCCTTTCAGTCAGGGAGCTCCGCCTCCGACACTCAAAACTCCGCAATAGCTTCCTTGATCTCGCTTCCCGTGTATCCCAGCCTGAGCAGAGACAGAACCATCTTCTGCATCTCCCCGGGATCCTTAGGCGGAGCACCGTATTTCTTCTCAATAATCGCGTGCAGGGCACGGCGGAAATCCTCCTCCGGAATCGCCGCGATCGCATCGCGGATCACCTCTTCGGGATAGCCGCGGGCGGCAAGCTCCGCCGTAATGCGCCGCTTGCCCCAGTATTTGCGATGCAGATAGATCTCCGCACTGCGTTCCGCCTGCGCTTCTTCTCGGACAAATCCGTGCTCGACGGCATAATCTGCCGCCTCCTCACAGATCTCCGCATCAAATCCGTACTGCGCCAGACGCGCCGCCAGATTGTGTCGGCTCTGTCCGGAATAGGAAAGAATGCTCTTCATCCGCGCAATGGCGCGGGAGAACGCGGCGTTGTGCTCCATCTGCAGATAGTCTGCCTCGGCAAGAATCACACCGGGCTTCATTTTACCCCAGAGCCACAGCTCCCGGGTGATCAGATACTGCGCCTCCGCGGCTTTTGCGGCGGCGGATGCACCGTCCTCCTCAACAAGAACGGTGACCGAGATCCCCGCAGGGGATTCTGAGATTGATGTAACAGTGTAGGTATTCACGGGTAACTCCTTTTCGGGTGCGGATCCGTCCCGCAGGACGGCATCCGGTACAGACACCGCCGGCAAAGCACATCACCGTTTGCCCACGGCATCTGAAAATGCATTTTTGTTCTTGAATTTTTGTATATTATGCGCGGCAAACCGTGCCGGCGCGGACTTCAAATACGGATACTTCGCTGAGACGGCTGAGCGCTGTATCCGGCTCGCAGGAGGTGATAATCACCTGTCTCTCCCCCAAAGCGGAGAGCAGATAATTCCGCCGTCCCGCATCCAGCTCGGAAAAGACATCGTCCAGCAGATACACCGGCTCCTCACCGCCCAGCGTGCGCGACAGTGCGCCCTCGCCCAGCTTCATCGCCAGTGCCAGCGATCTTGTCTGTCCCTGGGAGGCGTACAGTTTTGCTGCCTCGCCGTTCAGACTGATCGTGATATCGTCCCGGTGAACACCGTGAAGCGTTGTTCCCGCGGCGATCTCCCTCTGCCTCTCGCAGCACAAACCATCGTAAATCGCCTGCGCTAATGCAGGCGCGGGATGCGCGGCTCGCTCATGCACGTCCGCGTCACATGCAGGCGGGGTGCAGTACGCCGCTCCGATCCCGGTATAGGTGAGACAGGGCGTCTCCCGTCCCTCCGTCATCTCGGCAAAACATTCCGCCACATAGCAGGACAGCCGATCCGTGTATGCCGCACGCGCCGCCGCGATAAAGGCGCCGCTGCGGGCAAGCTGTTCCGCGTATACATCCCACTGCTGCGGGCTGACACTGCCGCCGTCGGCGGCAAAACGCAGAAGCGCGTTCCGCTCCGTCAGCGTACGGGTGTAGGCGGTCAGTGCCGATACGTACCGTGGAAACAGCTGCGCAATGGCGATATCCAGAAAACTCCGCCGCTCGGCGGGGGATCCGCTGACAAGCGCCAGATGCTCCGGCGAAAACAGCACCGCACGGAACGAGCCCACCAGTTCCTTCACACCGGACAGCGGCGCGCCGCCCCGGGTGAGACGTTTTCTCCCCGTCCGGGGAATCACCGCTTTCAGCGCGGTATCGTAGGCATCGCCCTCCGCACGGCATATCAGCTCCGCTTCGGCAAAATCCTCGCCTGTGCGGATCAGCAGCTTATCCGGAACGCCCCGGAAGGATTTTCCACGCGAAAAATAGTAGATTCCCTCCAGAATGTTGGACTTGCCCTGGGCATTCTCGCCCCAGAGCACGTTCACGCCGGGTGAAAATTCCACCTCGGCGGACGCAATATTGCGGAAATTCTCAAATGTGATTTTCTTTGCTTTCATATGCCCTCACGGGGGATCAGCGCACAGCCGCCGTCCATCCATTCCAGATGACAGAACTGCGTGCCGCCGTCCTCACGGGTGATCATTGCTATCAGACCGCCGTCCGGCTCCTCATACAGTGAAGCGGATACGCCTTCGATTTCGATGGGCAGCGGAATTTCTGTCCATGCGGATACCCAGGGCGAAAACTGCGCCGCAGCAGCGGCTTTTCCCTGACGGAAATACAGCATGGCAGCTCGCTCACCCGGCGCAAGCCACAGCACGGGAGACTCCCCTCCCGGCAGAATCAGCTGCGGATCTCTGCGGCTGCCCGGCAGAATCCGGTAAATATCCCTGCCGGATACACTGCGGCGGGTGAAGAAAAGCTGATCAAAGAACAGCTTCCCGTCCGTGCAGTCCCAGTCTGGCGGCGTAAGGATTCCGCCTTCCGGGCGAAATCTGCTGATGCCCGGCATAAATTCCTGCGTGGTGAACAGCCGGATTCCGTGCCTGCCCTCCGCGGTGTCCACGGTGACGGCAAGCGTATCGCCGCTCAGATGAGGCGATGACCAGCCGGTGATCCCCTCCGCATCCGCCGCCTGTATCAGCGGACGGGGCACGGAATAATGGATAAAATCCCGCGTGACCTGCTCGTATACGCCCGATCCGTCCGCGGATATCAGATAATACTGTCCACTGTCCGGGATAACGTGCGCCGCACGGGGAATACATTCGTTCATGCGCTCCTCCCGTTTTTCAGACGAGGGACAGAACGCCGTTCTCTTCTTTCAGATAAAACAGCCGCATCCTCTCTGCACCGCCGGGGGTGTTGGGCGTATGCAGACTCACGCGCAGATCGCCCGCAAGATCCGTGAAGATCATGCCGTGACCGCCGTCCGCCGTGTACAGAAGCGGATTCGTCTGCTTCCAGGGACCGCACAGTTTTCCCGACGGGGATACGGCAGCCGCCAGCACGTAGCGTTTCGGCTGATCGGGAGACGGTCGTCCGCCGGATGACCAGAGCATGGCAAGCGCTCCGCTCCGCATTTTGTGCAGAAACGGTCCGTCCGTGACCAGATTGTCCTTCCGTCCGTTCCGATCGGAGGGGAACGGCGGCAGTGCCCATTCAGCTTCCGAGGCGCGGAAGAGCAGCTGCGGCTCACCCGCCGCCGCGGACAGATCCGCTTTCAGCGGCACGGCGCAGATCTCGCCGTCGCCCACCTGCAGCCATTCGTGGCAGAATACCATATAGGGTATCCCGTCCTCCTCGTACAGCGTTCCGTCCAGCGCTTCCCAGTCACGGGGTGTGGCGGGAGCGTCGGATATGGGAACAAAGTTCATCCCCTCCTCGGGGCAGAACGTATCGGATACAAAAATCTGCGTACCACGGCAGGCACTGTCGCTCTTCAGGGAAAGGAAGAGATACCATTTTCCCCCGTACGCATGTACCTCCGGCGCCCAGTAATCCCGCGTCGCCCAGAATCCCTCCGGCGGCGTAAAAATCGGCATCGGATCGGAGAAATGAATCAGATCCTCCGACGCCCGGGCGCAGACCCCTTTACCTCTGGACGCGATCAGATAATACTTCCCGTTTGCACAGACAATAAACGGATCGCGTACATTTATATCGTTTATGTGATTCATATTTTCTTTTTTACAGCACAGCTGTATTCTGTTCACCGCCATACCCCCGGAGATTGCCGGCATTCCGCCGCAGGCGGAACGCGGACTGAGTCCGCACGGCAGGCTCGCGAGAGCGGTCGCTTTCCTTACACTTCAGGATGACTTTCCGTCACCCTGCTCATTCAGGATCATCCAGTCCGAGATCCTCGCCGCTATCTTCGTCCTCGTCACCCATGGACAGAAGACGGATATCCAGCGGCTCGTCGTCGCCTTCTTCAAAATCTGCCTTGTCTTCGGCGGCTGCCTTGTCGCGAATCAGAGCCTCGATTTCATCGGACAATTCCGGATTGTCCTCCAGGAATTTGCGCGCGTTGTCCTTGCCCTGACCGATCCGCTGACCGGAGTAGGAGAACCATGCGCCGCTCTTTTCCACAACCTCCAGCTTGACTGCCATCTCCAGAATCTCCGATGCCTTAGAGATGCCCTCGCCGTAGAGAATATCGAATTCCGCCGTCTTGAACGGGGGCGCTACCTTATTCTTGACCACCTTGCAGCGGACATGGTTGCCCACCACTTCGGAGCCGTTCTTGATGCTCTCCACGCGGCGGATATCAATGCGGACGGAGGCGTAGAACTTCAGCGCCTTACCGCCGGGCGTCGTCTCGGGATTGCCGTACATCACGCCCACTTTTTCACGCATCTGGTTCAGGAAAATCACGATGCAGCGGGTCTTGGATACGGTGCCGGACAGCTTACGCAGTGCCTGGGACATCAGTCTTGCCTGCAGACCGACGTGCGCCGCACCCATGTCGCCCTCGATCTCCTGCTGGGGCACCAGTGCCGCTACGGAGTCGATAACCACAATATCAATGGCGCCGGAGCGGACCAGCGCTTCGCAGATTTCCAGACCCTGCTCGCCGGAGTCGGGCTGAGAAACCAGCATGGAATCTATATTGACGCCCAGAGCCTTGGCGTATACCGGATCCAGCGCGTGCTCCGCGTCGATGAATGCCGCCTCGCCGCCGGCTTTCTGTACTTCCGCAATAGCATGAAGCGCCAGCGTAGTCTTACCGGAGGATTCGGGACCGTATATCTCAATAATGCGTCCGCGGGGAAGTCCGCCGACACCCAGTGCCATATCCAGATTCAGTGAACCGGTGGATACGGAGGAAACCTCCATGCGGGGGTTCTCACCCATCTTGATGATGGAGCCTTTGCCATAGGCACGCTCGATCTGGGAAATCGCGGAGGATATCGCTTTCTGCTTCTCTTCCGGCGTAGCATCCGCCGCGAGAGCAGTGGAGGTGGGTTTCTTCGTGGATTTCATATGTAGGGTTCCTTTCGGGGATATATTTTGAAATGACCGTATTCTTCTCGTATATGCAAAGTCGCGGGGCATAGAATCCCAAGTATTATTATACCACAAATGCGCACCCATGTCCATGATTATTTCAGAAAATCCGCCTGAAATTTCACCGGATAGGGGACGGCTGTTGACATCATCCGTTTTTTCAGTATAATTATAGATAGAAATATCATAGACAGATGAGGTTTTTCCATGAAATTCCGTACAGCAAAACCGCAGGATGCCGCCGCCATCGGCGTCCTTTATGAAGAAGCAAAAGCGTCCATGCGTGCCCTCGGCATTGATCAGTGGCAGAGAGGCATTCCCTCCGCCGACACAGCCGCCGCCGATATTGCCGCAGGAGTCAGCCGCGTTGCCGAGGCGGACGGGCAGGTCGTTCTCTCCTACACCTTCGTCCCCGGCGGCGAAGCCGATTATGAGAAAATCGAGGGCGCATGGCTCACGGACGGCGCGGATTATGCCGCCATGCACCGCGTGGTGATCGCATCCACCCTCCGGGGCACGGGCGCATCCACGCAGATGATCCGGCAGGTGATCGCCGAAGCACGCGGCAGAGGATTTTCCTCCATCCGTGTGGACACCCATCCCGGCAATCTGCCCATGCGGCGGATGCTGGAAAAGCACGGATTTATCCACTGCGGCACAATCCACCTCATCGGCGGTCCCGATGACGGCGCGGAGCGTGTCGCCTACGAGCGGATTCTGACAAAACGTCTGTATGACATCACCCAGGAGCTGTTCTCCTCCGTGGTCTTCCCCGGTGATCCGGCACCGACGCCGGAAGCGCTTGCCGCCATAGCAGACGGTGCTGCGGTCAACGTCACCGCACTCCACATGTGCGCCCACAACGGCACCCATCTGGATGCACCGCTCCATTTCATCGACGGTGCTAAATCCGTCACCGATTTCCCGCTGGAAACCTACATCGGCGAAGCGGATGTGGTGGAATGCACCAAGGAATTCTTCACCGCAGAGGATGCCGCGCGGCTGATTCCTACGGGATGCCGCCGGCTGCTGATCCGCGGCGGCGGAATCCCCGATGAGGGCGGTGCGCAGGCGATCGTGGATGCGGGCATTATTCTGGTAGGCGTGGAGCCGCAGAGCGTGGGCGACGCAAAACGTCCCCGTGCCGTGCATATGATCCTGCTCTCCGCCGATATAATTCCGCTGGAGGGTATCCGCCTCGGCGAAGTCCCCGTGGGACGCTACACGCTCTTTGCCGCTCCGATGAAATGCGGCGGCATTGAAGGTGCGCCTGTCCGCGCAGTTCTGGCAGAGATGTGACGGGAGAAACGGTCGCTTTTTCAGGAAAAAACTCCCCAAAAAGCTCTATGCAGGAGAAACATCATGTATTATCTCGGTTTTGACATAGGCGGAACAAAATCCGCGGTCTGCCTCGGTGAGACGAATGCGGACGGCACAATCCGCATCCTCGGAAAAGAGAAATTTCCCACGACAGGCGCGCCGTACACGGTGCTGGACGGACTGATCGCCGCGGCGCGGCGGATCATGGATGCGGAAGGTATCGCTGCGGCGGATGTGCGGGCGGCAGGCATCTCCTGCGGAGGTCCCCTATCTTCGGCGCAGGGCGTAATCCTATCCCCGCCCAATCTGCCCGGCTGGGATGAGATCCACGCCGCAGAGCATATACAGGATGCGCTGGGCATCCCGGCGTATCTGGAGAATGATGCCAACGCCTGTGCCGCGGCGGAATGGCTGTTCGGCGCGGGACGCGGTACGAAAAATATGATTTTCCTCACCTTCGGCACAGGGCTTGGCGCAGGACTGATTCTGGACGGCCGCCTCTACCGGGGGACAACGGACAGCGCCGGCGAGATCGGGCATGTTCGTCTGACGGACGGCGGTCCCGTGGGATTCGGCGTGGCAGGCAGCTGTGAAGGCTGGTGCTCCGGCGGCGGCATCGCCCGCCTTGCACGCATGGAAGCGGAGCGTGATCCCGCCGCATCGGCGGCGCTTCTGCGGGAAGCCGGATCGGCGGAGAACATCAGCGCGGCGAACGTGGCAAAACTGGCAAACGCAGGCGATCCGTTCTGCCGGCGGATCTATGAGATGAGCGGAGAAAAACTGGGACAGACACTGGCAATCCTCTCCGATATTCTGGACGTGGAGAGGATCGTGATCGGAAGCGTGTTCGCCCGCTCGGAAAACCTGCTCCGCCCCGCCATGGAGCGGGTGATGCGACAGGAAGCTTTGCGCATGCCGGAGGTTGTCCCCGCCCAGCTGGGCGAATCCATCGGCGACATGGCGGCACTCGCCATCGCCGTGAACGCGCGATAATCACATGAGACTGCGCAAGCCGTAGAAAATACCCCAAGGGGTGTCGGGGGCGAAGCCCCTGCATAACCAAAACAATCCACTCCATCGGAGGAACACCCATGCATATCCACAATCTGATACAGCGGTATCCCGCCCTTGCAGGATGCCAATCCGATATTGCCGCCGCAGCCGGAATGCTGATCGACTGCTTCGCCGGCGGCGGAAAACTGCTGGTCTGCGGCAACGGCGGCAGTGCCGCCGATGCGGATCACATCGTGGGGGAGCTGATGAAAGCATTCCTCCTCCCGCGCCGGCTGCCGGACGCAGAAATACAGGCACTGCAAAAGCTGGACGAGGACGGCGCCTGGCTCGCCGCCACGCTGGAACGCGGTCTGCCTGCCGTATCCCTCTGCGCCCACAGCGCGCTGATGACGGCGGTGGCAAATGACCGCACCGCGGAGACAATATTCGCCCAGCAGGTGACGGCGCTTGGCTGTCCGGGTGACGTGCTGATGACAATCTCCACCTCGGGAAACAGCCGCAACTGCGTCCTCGCCGCAAAAATGGCAAAACTGCGCGATCTGCGGGTAATCGCCCTGACGGGCGCAAAGGAAAGCCGCCTCAGCGCGGCGGCGGATGTCTGCATCCGCGTGCCGGAGACGGAAACGTACAAGGTGCAGGAGATGCATCTCCCCGTATATCACGCCCTCTGCGCGCAGATCGAAGCGCATTTTTTCGGTGAATAATACCATCCGAACAAGGAGATATTCCCCTGCTTACGTTTCATCATAACATCCCCGACGGCGCGGCATTACACACTGCTAAAGGATTTATGTAAAACCGACAACCGGACAGTTTCCCCTTCTTAATAGAGTCCCAATTCAGTTTTGTGTTCCTGTCTGACGGAAAGCTGCCGTACAATTAACCTGAATTTTCGGAGGTAACAGTATGTTCGTTTACTCAATTATTATGTTTTCAGCTGCAGTGATTTTTGTGGGAATGAGCATTGCAATATACAGAGGCAAAACGGATTTGATTCACGATTACCACCAAACAAAAGTCACGGATAAATCAGCCTACGGAAAGGCCTTTGGAAAAGCAATGTTTGTTATCGCAGCAGCATTGCTCCTCAGCGGCATAATAGGTCTGTTTGATAGCTTTGCTATGATTGCTGTTGCAGTGCTTATTGCAGGATTGGCTGTTGGAATAGGCTGCATCGTTGCGGTACAAAGAAAATACAATAAGGGCATATTCTGAATTCCGACCTATCTGAACATCGGTAACACAAAAAGTAATTGGGAGTTAATAAAACAATATCCGAAAGGAGAGCGGGGGGTCCCCGCAACAACCGACATGCTGCATCTTGCATCCACATCCCGCAGCCGCGTCTGCGGATTTCTGCGCGCCGACGGACGGCGCCTTGTGAATGAGCGCGGTGAAGAAGTTATCCTCACCGGCATGGGACTGGGCAACTGGCTTCTGTGGGAGGGCTACATGTGGCGGCTGTACGGCAAGTATGACCGTCCGCGCACCATCGAAACATTGCTCTGCGAGTTGTGCGGTGAGGAGTACACCGCCGATTTCATCCGCCGCTTCAGAGAGAATTACATCACCCGTGAGGATGTACGCCGCATGGCGGAGGAGGGATTCAACTCCGTCCGTGTGCCCATCGGCTGGCGTACGCTCATGAAAAACGAGCCCGGCTATCCCCTGATCGAAGAGGGATTTGCCCTGTTGGACCGCTTCATCGACTGGTGCGAGGAGGAGAAAATCTACGTGATTCTCGATCTCCACGGTGCACCCGGCGGTCAGACCGGCGCCAATATCGACGACTGCTTCGACGACCGTCCCCGTCTCTTCACTGATCCCGAATCCCGCGAGGCAGGACTGAAGCTGTGGCGCGCCATGGCGGAGCGATATAAGGATCGCTGGATCGTGGCGGCGTACGATCTGCTCAACGAGCCGCTCCGTCCGGAAAGAGACGCCCGTTATCCCCGTATCCCCGATTACAGAAACGATCTGGCGCAGTTCTACCGTGACTGCATCGCCGAGATCCGGAAGATTGACACCCGTCACACCGTGCAGGTGGAGGGCAGAAACTGGGCAAGCAAGGCGGATATCTTTGACGCGAAATGGGACAGCAATCTGGTGATCCATTTCCACCGCTACTGGTGCCGTCCCGACATCGCCGTTTATAAAGAATTCCTCGCCAAATCGGCGGAACTGGACGTGCCGCTCTATCTGGGCGAGACCGGCGAAAACAACAATGAATGGTATGCCGCCATGTATCCGCTGTCCCTGTCGCTGGGCATCGGCTGGAACATCTGGCCGTGGAAGAAGATGGCATGCACCAACTCCCCCTATTCCGTCCGTCCGCCAAAGGGCTGGGAAAAGATCCAGCAGTACGGCCGCGGCGGCGAGCGTCCCTCATTCGCCGAAGCGCAGGCAATCCTGGACGGCTATCTGGAAAATATGAAGATCGAAAACTGCGACTACAATCCCGCCGTGACCGCATCCTTCTGCCGCCGTCCCGGCAGTGCGTGGAAGGCAGCCGATTTTGATGAACTGCCCGGCAGGGGCATCTCGTACTTCGGCGAAGCCGTGCTGGATCGGGGCATTTACCGGGACGGCACAGGCATGCGCCTTGTGGGCGGTAATGAATGGAATCAGCTGGATCTGCTTCTCGCCCCCGGCGAGTGGGCGGAATATTCCATGAGCGAATCCGCCGCGGGCGGCACGCTGCACATCATCGGCGATGGTGAGATCACCGTCACCGCAGGCAATGAGACGCTTGGCACAGGCACGCTTCCGCTGGATGTAAAGATCCCCGCCGGGGACGGCGAGATCACGGTGCGGATCACCGGCAATGCCCGTGCAAAACTGCACAAACTGGAATACCGCTGAGGAGGAGACACCTATGTCCGTACAGAACATTCCGGATCGTGAGATCGCCGCGGCACTGGCGGAAATGGAAGCCCTGTACGATCCGCAAAAGCAGCTGGACCTGTACACCGATCTCTATGATCCCGCCACGGGCGGCATGTATTTCTCCCTTCCCGCCGTCACGCGGGAGGGATTCGGTCCCAATATCGAATCCACCGCGCAGGCGGCACTGCCCGTCGCCCTCTACTCCGACGCGGAGAAAAAGAAGCTGGGCAGCTGGATACAAAGCCTGCAGGATCCCGTCACGGGCTGGTTCATGGAGGGGGAGTTTGATATTGCCTCCGCATCCGTGGGCAAGAAACAGCGCAACCATTTCATGGGCATGGCGGTGCTCCGCGCCTGCGGCATGACGCCGCTGTATCCCACCGCCACGGAACGTGCGGTACAGACACCGCCTCCCGCCGCCGACACGCCCGATGCGGCAGATGACTCCTATCTCTCCTCGCTGGACGCCTATATGGATTGGGTGAAAAACAGCTACGACTGGGACGGAAACGATCCGACGAAAAAGCACGTCTGGCAGGCGGGCAATGACATCGGCGATTTTTCCGCACAGCTGAAAGAGATGGGCTGGCTGGACACAGTAGCGGCGTTCATCCGCTCCAAACAGCGTCCGGACAACGGACTTTTCACCGATGAGATCAGCATTGTGGGCATCTCCGCCGTGACGAAGCTGTCGGGAATGTACACCCTCACCGGCACGCCGATGCCCTACATGGACAAAATCATCGAATCCGCGGCGTATCTGGCGGAGACCGCCCGATTCACCGCCGGATCGGAGCCGTACAACATTACGCTGGCGATGCGGTTTATGGTAAAAAGCGCCGGCGAGACAGGCATTGATGCGGATACGCAGGCGGCGCTCCGCCGTGCCGCACCGCGCTTCGTGCGGGGCATCGCCGGGGCGATGAAGGATTTTCGCAAAGCGGACGGCGGATTCGGCTACTGCGTGGGCGGTCCCTGTACCCATTCTCAGGGCGCCTACGTGACACCGCCGGGCATCGACTGCTCCGACGTGAACGGCAATCAGTTAGCGAAAGGCGTGCGGAACGATCTGTACTGGCTGATGGGTCTGGAAACCCCGCCGCTGTTCACAGATGAAGCGTTTTATGCAAGGATCAAGGCAAAAATGCGCTGACACCGGAGGGGGTCGGGAGCGAAGCCCCCGGAATTCTAAAATATCCAAGGGGGTCAAAGGGGGAACAGAGTTCCCCCTTGCAGTGCGCTGACACATAAAGCAAGATATCAAAAAGAAAGGATCACCACCATGAACTTTACCTATCTCGACCGGTATCTGGAATCCCTGCTGGATTTCGGCTTTCCCATGTATGACTGCACCGTGTATGTCAATCATAACGAAGTCTACCGCCGCCGGGGCGGCAATATCGGCGCGCCCGGCTCCTGGTATTTTCTCTACTCCTGCTCCAAGCCCGTCACCTGCGCCGCCGCGCTGACGCTGCTTGAACAGGGCAAATACAAGCTGACCGATCCCGTTTCCGCCTATCTGCCGGAATACGCCGATGTACAGGTAGAAGAACGCCTGCCCGGCGGAGTCTCCTACCTCCGTCCGCCCAAGTCCCCGATGCAGATCCGGCATCTGTTCACCATGACCGCCGGTCTGAATTACAATATGCGCACGCCCGCGATTCTGGAAGCTATCGAGAAGACGGACGGACGCGCGCCCACCCGTGAGATTGCCCGCGCTATCGCGAAAACGCCCCTCTCCTTCGATCCCGGCGACAGATGGCAGTACAGTCTCTGCCACGACGTGCTCGCCGCGCTGACCGAGGTGATCGCCGGGGAAAAGTTCCGCGATTACGTAAAGCGCATGATGTTCGATCCGCTGGGCATGAAGAACACCGGCTACTGCATCCCCACCGGTGCGGATCTGGATTTCGTGAACACACAGTACCGCTACAACGATGAAAAGCACATCGCCGAAGTAACGGAGAAGAAGGTCACCCACATTCTCGGTCCCGACTACGACAGCGGCGGCGCAGGCATGATCTCCTGCCCGGAGGATTACATCCTCTTCGCAGATGCCATGGCAAACGGCGGCGTCGGCAAAACCGGCGCGCAGATTCTCTCTCCCGCCACCATTGATCTGATGCGCACGAACTGCCTCACAGAGGAGCAGCGGCGCACCTTCAGCTGGGCACAGCTGGCAGGCTACGGCTACGGTCTCGGTGTCCGCACCATGATCGACCGCGCCGGCGGCGGCTCCATCGGTCCCATAGGCGAATTCGGCTGGGGCGGTGCGGCAGGCGCGCTGGTATACATCTCCCCCGAGAAGAAAACCGCGGTTTATCTGGCGCAGCACACGCTGAATCCTCACGAGGACAAGGTTCTGCCTGAGCTCAGAAATGTAGTTTTTGCGGCGATCGGATAACAGATTTTCCTATTCTGTACACCCGGAAATATTCCCCTTCCTCTTGACACCCATCATAAAGTGGTATATAATTAAGCTGTGAAAAATCCGTCCTGCAGGGGTGCACCCGGGGACACTTTCTCACATAAAATTCATCCTGCCGGGGTGCACCCGGGGGACTTCAAACGGAGGAATCATCCATGAAGAAATTTGCTGCCGTGATCGGCTACGGCGGAATGGGCGGCTGGCATACCCAGCACCTGCTGAAAAGCGATGTTTTTGAACTCGCCGGAATCTATGATATAAAGAAGGAGCGCTGCGAGCTGGCGGAGAAGAACGGTATTCACGCATACGCTTCCCGCGAAGAGCTGCTTGCCGATCCGCGCATTGAACTTGTCACCGTCGCGACTCCCAATGATGTACATGAAGAAATCGTTGTTGCCGCACTGAAGGCAGGCAAGAATGTTATCTCCGAAAAGCCCGTTACGCTGTCCCTGGATTCGCTGGAGCGTATGATCGCTGTGGCAGAATCCTGCGGCAAGCTGTTCACCGTTCACCAGAACCGCCGCTTCGACGTGGACTATCTGGCTATGAAGCAGATCCACGACTCCGGCGAGATCGGTGAGGTCATCAATCTGGAATCCCGTATCCACGGTTCCCGCGGCATCCCCTCCGACTGGAGAGGCGAAAAGGAACACGGCGGCGGCATGCTCTATGACTGGGGCATTCATCTGATCGACCAGGCGCTTATGGTTCTGGGCTGGGATGTGGACACGGTCAACTGCCGTTTCGATCACATCACGAACGAAGAAGTGGACGACGGCTTCCAGCTGGATATCCGGCTGAAGAGCGGCAAGCGTGCGTACATCGAAGTAGGTACATACAACTTCATCGCTATGCCCCGCTTCTACATGAGAGCGAAGAAGGGGACCGCACTGATCACCGACTGGCGTGAGGAAACCCAGGTCGTGAAGTGCAAATACTGGCATGAGAGCGACGTCATCCCGGTGGAAACCGCTGCCGGTCTGACCAAGACGATGGCTCCCCGTGATGAGGTGACCACGGACACCTATCGCGTAGCCCGTCCCGCATCCGACGTACACGATTACTACCGCAACATGTATGCCGCCATTGACGGCAAGGCAACACAGCTTGTCACCCACGAGCAGATGCGCATCGATCTGAAGGTGATCATGAAGGCATTTGAATCCGTTGAAAGTGGCATGACCGTAAAATTCTGAGAAACGGAGGAGGGGATTGTATCAATCCCCTCCTGATTTTTTATAAAGGAGAGCTCACACCATGCGTATTTCTACCACAACCAATTTCCTCGCCAAGCGCTTCGGCTCCATGCAGGCAGCTGTCCGCATGCTGGCTGAGGCAGGCTTTGACTGCTATGATTATTCCGTATTTGATACAAGCGAAAACAACCCGCTGTACTGCGACGGCTGGCGTGAGTATCTCGCCGAAGTAAAGGCTGCCGCCGATGCGGTCGGGATCGTCTGCAACCAGTCGCACGCTCCCTTCCCCTCCAGCATGCCCGATCTTCCGAAGAACGCAGACTACAACGCTCATATCTTTGAGCGGATCGTTCGCGCCATGGAAGGCGCCGCTCTGCTGGGCGCACAGAACATCGTTGTCCATCCGGTACAGCATCTGAATTACTGGGAAAACCAGCAGAAGCTCTTCGATATGAACATGGATTTCTACCGTTCCCTCGCGCCTTACGCGAAGAAATTCGGCATTAAAGTCTGCGTGGAAAACATGTGGCAGCGCAAGGACGGGCGGATCTGCGACTCCACCTGCGCTCCCGCATCGGAATTCGCCGCCTATCTGGATACGCTGGCGGATGACTGCTTCACCGGCTGTCTTGATCTGGGTCACTGCGGTCTCGTCGGCCGCGACGCCGCGCAGATGATCCGCGATCTGGGCGCATCCCACATCGGTGCGCTCCACGTACATGATAACGATCACTACGGCGATCTGCACACCATCCCCTTCAACGGCAAGATGAACTGGCCGGAAATCACCGAAGCGCTGGGCAATATCGGCTACGCCGGCGATTTCACCTATGAAGCAGACAGCTATCTGAATCCCCTGCCGAACGATTTCGTGCCGAACGCTCTTGCTTATATGGAAAAAATGGCGCGCACCCTCACCGCAAGAATCGACGCCGCAAGATAAAGGCTCCGAGGGTGTCCTCCCGAAAAGGTGTACCCCCGCGAAAATCCATTAAAGTTTTTGGGGGCGCGGACCCTTTTTCCCAAAAGGATCCGCATCCCTCCCCAAACCCAAAAGGAGACACACTTATGAAAATCTCAACCACCACCTATCCTTACTGCAATGCCCACGGCACAGCAGAAGCCATCCGCCTGATCGCCAACGCAGGTTTTGACTGCTACGATTATTCCGTGTTCGATATCTCCGAAAATAATCCTCTGTACTGCGACGGCTGGCGCGATTACATTGCCGATCTGCGCCGGAAGGCGGATGCGCTGGGCATCGCCTGCAATCAGGCCCACGCGCCCTTTCCCACCAGCAAACTGCCCACGCCCTCAAACGAGGCGTACAATGATACCATCACCGACAAGGTGATCCGCTCCATGGAAGCGGCGGCAATGCTGGGCGCAAAAGCCATCGTCGTCCATCCGAAACAGCATCTGGATCACTGGGATCACATCGAGGATCATTTCCGGATCAATATGGAGTTCTACCGTTCCCTGGCTCCGTATGCAAAACAGTTCGGCATCAAGATCGCCCTGGAAAACATGTGGCGTACCCGCGACGGAAAAATTGTGGAATCCACCTGCTCCTCCGCTGAGGAATTCAACCGCTATTTTGATACCCTCGCCGATGACTGCTTCACCTGCTGTCTGGATCTGGGACACTGCGGTCTGACCGGTTTCAAAGCGGAAGACATGATCCGTGCCATGGGAAAGCGCATCGGCACGCTCCATGTCCACGACAATGACGATTTCCACGACTCCCACACCCTGCCCTTCAACGGCAAAATGAACTGGGAAGCTATCACGCAGGCGCTGGGCGAAATCGGCTACGAAGGCGATTTCACCTACGAAACGACTGCTTATCAGAAAAAGATTCCCGATTATCTGATGCCCGATGCCCTCTCCTATATGGAGAAAATGGCACGCCGCCTCTGCGAACAAATCGACGCCGCAAGATAAAGAATCCGGGGGGTGTCGGGGGCTCTGCCCCCGACCACAACTAACTTAACCGGGGGGCAAGGGGGACGGAGTCTCCCTTGACTGACGAACGGTTATCGAACCCACCGCGGCTGTCGCCGCATAAAAAACAAAGGAGTCTCCCACCATGCCTATGAAAATCTCCACCACCACCGGCCGTCTGGCAAAAGCCCACGGCGAAGCGGAAGCCATCCGCATGATTGCAAACGCAGGTTTTGACTGCTATGATTATTCCAATTTCTCCATCGTCGGATGGGAGGAAAATCCCGTATTCGGCGCGGATTGGGAAGCCTACGCCGATTCTCTGAATGCCGCCGCGAAGGAAGCCGGCATCAGCTGCAACCAGTCCCACGCGCCTTTCCCCTCCCGTAAAATGGACGGAAAGCCCGAGGATGAAGCCTACAACGAAATCATATTCGACAAGCTGGAGCGGTCGATCCGCTTCGCGGGCAGACTGGGGGCCAAATCCATCGTGGTACATCCCATCAAAGCGTTCCCCCATTTCGGCAAAGAAGCGTACTGGAAAGATCTGAACATGGATTTCTACCGCTCCCTTGCGCCCATTGCCAAAGAAGCCGGCATCAGAATCGCGCTGGAGAACATGTTCGTCACCGATCCGAATCGAAAGATTTACACCGAATCCACCTGCGGGGATCCGAGAGAATTCGCCGACTGGCTCGACACCCTCGCGGATGACTGCTTCACCGGCTGTCTCGATCTGGGGCACTGCCAGCTGGGCGGTTATGACACCGCATACGCCATCCGTACGCTGGGTGCGGACCGGCTGGGTGCACTCCATGTGCATGACAACGATTACAAGGTCGATCAGCATATGCCGCCGTTCTGCTTCAACACGGAAGCATACTGGGTCACCGTCACGGAGGCACTGGCGGAGATCGGCTACCGGGGCGATATGACGCTGGAATCCGACCGGATGCTCGTCAGGCTGCCTGTCAAGCTGTATCCCACCGGTCTGCGCTTCATGCATGACGTTGCCCGGTATCTGGCGGATCAGGCGGAGGCAAAATAATGGCGGATTTTGTTACATACCGCGCATTCGGCGCGAAAGGCGACGGCAAAACCGACGATTTCGCGGCGATCTGCGCCGCCCATGACTATGCAAACGAGCATCATCTGCCCGTAAAAGCGGATGCAGGTGACACTTACTACATCGCCGCCCACGCGGCAAGTGCCAGAATCAGAACCGACACCGACTGGACTGGCGCAAAGTTCATCATCGACGATTCCAGGCGCTCCGTGGAAGACCGTACCCATCAGGTTTTCATCGTCGCACGGGACACGGAAAAATCCGTCGATCTGATTGCCATGGGACTGACATCCCTGAAAGCGGGGCAGAAAAAACTGCCCGTCGCTCCGGGGCAGGATCTGTGGGTGAGCGTTACGGACAATCACACCGCCAACTTCATCCGCGAAGGGCTGAATCAGAACAACGGAACGGCGCAGAATGACTGCTTTCTGCTCCACGCCGACGGCACGGTGGATCCTGCATCGCCCATCATCTGGGATTTTGCCGAAATCACGGAGTGCAGTGCATTTCCCGTTGAGCAAACACCGCTGACTATCCGCGGCGGCACCTTCACCACCATCGCCAATCAGGCACCGTCCCGCTACACCTATTACACCACGGGCATCATGATCAACCGCTCGGGTGTGACCGTGGACGGTCTGACCCACTATGTGGAAGGAGAATTGGATCACGGCGCGCCCTATGACGGCATCATTCAGGTATACTGGTGTGCCAATGTAACGGTGAAAAACTGCCTGTTCACCGCCCATTATATCTACAAAACCATCGGAGCGGCAAACAAGCCGGTGTCCATGGGTACCTACGATATCCGCTGCCGCAGTGCCGTCAACGTGCGCTTTGAAAACTGCGATCAGACCACGGACATCATGGATCGGCGGTACTGGGGGCTCTTCGTCTCCGATTTCTGCAAGAATCTGACCCTCTCCCACTGCCGTTTCTCCCGCTTTGATGCCCATATGGGCGTGACCAATGCCACCATCCGCCACTGCACCCTTGGCTGGCAGTGTCTGAACGCCATCGGTCACGGCACACTCACGGTAGAGGATACCACCGCCTACGGCAGCAGCTTCGTAAACCTCCGCTCGGATTACGGCTCCACCTGGAACGGCGATATGATCATCCGCCGCTGCAGATGGCTACCTGCACCGCGAGACAGCGGCAATGCCCTCATCGGCGGCTCCTACCACGGCGGACATAATTTCGGCTTCATCTGCCATATGCCCCGTACCGTCACCGTGGAAGATCTGTATGTAGAAGACGAAAACTGTACTTCCATCGCCATCCTCGGCAATATCACCCCCGCCAACACAAGCGACAGCTTCCGCTATACATACCCCTACCATATCACAGAAAAAGTCACCGTCAAAAATCTCCGTACCGCCAGCGGACGGGAATGGACACTGTCGCAGAACCCATATATGTACAGAAACACCATCCAGGAACGTAAATAACCATATTCTTCCCTCTGCCCCTCTCATCACATAACCCTCAGAAAGGCACTTCTCATGAAAATCTTTATCGCATCCGATATCCACGGCTCCGCATACTGGTGCGGAAAAATGCTGGAAGCGTTCGCCGCCTCCGGCGCTGACCGGCTGGTCCTGCTGGGCGATATCCTCTATCACGGTCCCCGGAATGACCTGCCTGACGGCTACGCTCCGAAAACCGTCATCGAACAACTCTCTCCTCTGAAAGAGAAAATCATCGCCGTCCGCGGCAACTGCGAAGCGGATGTGGATCAGATGGTTCTCCCTTTCCCCGTGCTGGCGGAATACGCCGTCATCTTCCTCGGAGGGCAGACTGTCTATATCACCCACGGTCATAAGGATCCGCCGCCGCTGCAAAACGGCGATATCCTCCTCTGCGGTCATACCCATATCCCCGCGGACGAAATGCGGGGCGGATACCGCTATCTGAATCCCGGCTCCGTTTCCATCCCGAAAAACAGCAGCGGACATTCGTACATGATCATGGACGATGCAGGCAGAATAGAGTGGAAGGAGCTTCGCTGATCCGCCATGACTAATCCTGTGTCCCTGCCCCGCACGTACACCGTTACTCCTGCGGACAAACGGCAGTTCTGGTATATCATGCTTCCCGCATTTATTGAAGGCATCATCATGCAGCTATTCGGCATGATTGATACCCTGATGCTGGGCAACACCGCCGATTCCGCCGTCAATATCGCATCCGTCTCCCTCGCCAACACGCCGCACATGTTCATGAGCGGCATTCTTTCCGCATTCTCCATCGGCGCCACAACCGCCATCGCATTCTATACCGGTCAGGGCAGACAGGATAAAATCGCCGCCACGACCCGGCAGACCATACTGACGGTGCTTCTGGTGAGCCTGCTTATTGCAGTCCCCGCATTTATCTTCGCGCCGCAGATCGTGGCATTCGCCGGTGCGGAGGGAGAGCTGCAGCCGGGCGCGACGCTGTATTTCCGTATCATCATCGCCGCCTATCCCATTGAAATACTCACTGTTGCCGCCACCGCATGCATGCGCGGCATCGGCGTTACAAAAATCGCCATGATATACAACATCACTGCAGGCGCGTTCAACGTGCTGGGCAATTATGTACTGATCTACGGCAAATTCGGCTTCCCGGAGATGGGCGTCGCCGGTGCGGCGCTCTCCACATCCCTCTCCAAATGCATCTCTTTCGCCATCGCCGCCTGGTACATGCTGACGCAGGACAGCCCGGTGCGCATCCGTCTCACGGAAAGCTTCCGCTTTACCCGGGACGGAATCGGACGGGTGGCAAATGTGGGCATCACCACGGCACTGGAACAGGTGCTGCTGCAGGGCGGCAACGTGATCGCCTGCAAGATCGTGGCGGTCATGGACACCGCATCCATCGCGGCATTCAACATCTGCTCCTCCATCAACGGACTTTCATGGCGTCCGGGCAGTGCGTGTCAGGTGGCATCCACCACCTTCACGGGGGTCGATCTGGGCGAGGGACGTCCCGAAAAGGCGCGGGCGCGTTCCCTGATGGTCTTCCGCTACGGCATGATCTTCTGTGCGGTTCTGTCCGTATTCCTGCTTCTGTTCCGTTATCCGGTGGCGGGACTCTTCACCCCCGAAGAAGAAATCCGCCGCCTGGCGGGACATGCGCTGTTCTTTGATGCTGTCAGCATTGCCGGCATCACGGCGCACGTCATATTCTCCGGCTCGCTGAGAGCATCCGGCGATCAGAAATACTCCCTGATCGCGTCCATGATCAGCATCTGGACGGCGCGGGTCGTTATTGCAGGAATTCTTGCGATGACGGGGATGCTTACAGTGGATACCGCACGGCTGTGCGTCGCCATTGATCAGACGATCCGCGGCAGCATTATGAGTGCGCGTTTCTTCAAAAGCGACAGGCTGAAAGCACGCTCAGAATAAAATCCCCTCCGCCCGACCCCGGGCGGAATTTCTCATACGGTCACGGAGGAAAAACATGTCTGAAATTTTTCTTGCGATGAGCGGCGGCGTAGACAGCAGCACGGCGGCTCATCTTCTGCAGCAGGCGGGATACGCAGTCCGCGGCGTTACAATGCAGATGTTTCCCGGCGGGGATGCCCCTGTCCGCGGCGCGGCGGAAGTCTGCCGCGTTCTCGGCATTCCCCA
This sequence comes from Oscillospiraceae bacterium, assembly GCA_015063645.1. Taxonomy (GTDB): domain Bacteria; phylum Bacillota; class Clostridia; order Oscillospirales; family CAG-272; genus SIG701. The sequence continues at coordinate 25,331 of SVTS01000004.1, forward strand.
TACGGCGATAGACGTATCCGACGCATTCGCTGCGGCGGTGATGGAAGATTTCCGCCGGGAATACGCCGCCGGGCGGACGCCGAATCCCTGCGTGGTCTGCAACAGAGAGATCAAATTCCCCCTGCTTCTCCGCTGTGCGGATGAAATTGCTCCGGGAGCACGGATCGCCACCGGACACTACGCCCGGATCGTGCGCTGCGGCGACCGGCTGGCAATCGCCAAAGCGGCTGATCCGGCGAAGGATCAGAGCTACATGCTCTGGCAATTGTCCCAGCAGACGCTTGCACGGTTGGTTTTCCCGCTGGGCGATTACCGCAAGGAAGAGATCCGCGCCATCGCGGCGCAGGCGGGACTGCCCGGCGCCTCCGCCGGGGATTCCCAGGACATCTGCTTTATTCCGGACGGAGATTACACGGCATTTCTTGTGCGCTGCGGCGTACCGCTTCCCGCCGGGGAATTCACGGATGAAAGCGGAAAGATTCTGGGACAGGCGAAAAATCAGGCATGCTACACCGTCGGGCAGAAGCGCGGGCTGGGCATTGCGCTGGGACGACCCATGTATGTGAAATCCCGGGATGCGGCGGCGAATCGGGTTGTGATCACACCTGACGATCCCCACGGCAGAGTGGTGACGGCGGACAATGTCCGCTACATGGCGGCGGCACCGGGGGAATTGGATACGCCCCGGCGGCTGTCGGTGAAATTCCGCTATGCACGAAATGAGTATCCCTGCACGGTCCGTGCGGAGGGAGATCAGCTGCTGATTGAGCCGGACGAACCGGTACGCGCACCGGCGCCGGGACAGTCCGCGGTGCTGTACGACGGGGATATGATTGTCGCCGGCGGGCTGATTGCGGAATGGGAATGAGAGAGACGCGGGGGAAACTTTTTTGAAAAAATTTTCCCCGGACCCCTTTCAAAAAACTTTATACATAAAAAACGGGAAGATTCCGAATGGAATCTTCCCGTTTATGTTTGGATTACTTTTTGCCGAAGCCTTCGTTGAGGGTATCCATCTTCTGATTTACCTTGGGTGCGATGGAGGCGAGTGCGGAGGTCAGGTCATAGTTCTTCTCCACGAGCATGAAGCGGAGCTTACCGTCGCGGATCTCGGAGCAGAAAATCGTGTCGCCGAAGTCAAATACGCGGTTGTTATAGATAATATCCAGCATGTCGGCGGATTCGCTGTCGCGGGTATCGCGTCCCTCCAGGGACAGATCAAAATACACGGGACGGACGGAACGGTAATACTCAGAGGAAAGTGCTTCCAGTACTGCGCCGGTCATCGCCTGACGGTTGTTCACCTGAGGAATCACAAACAACTCAGGATACTCACTGCGCGCACGGTAGTTTTCCTGATCCTCATTCAGCTTAGGATAGGGCAGGATGCCGAAGTCAACTTCCATCTCACGGTAGCTGCTTACATTGCCGCCGGTGGAGTCACAATACATACCCAGTCCTGTTTTGAACATATCATACTCTGCCTGCTCCTGCGCATCGGTGGTAGATGCAACGGTAGGATGCCAGTTGTTGTTGTCCCACATCATATCCATGATGGCGGTAAACATGTTGTAGAAGTTCTCATTTCCTTCCATATTATTGTACAGGAAGTTATTTTCATCCTTCTTCAGCATATACTGATCCATACCGAGCAGGAAAGAGGGCATAATCTGCTTGGAAGGTGTAACATATGCATAACGGTCAACTTCCGTCATCTTGGAGTCGCCGTTCAGATCTGCGCTGACGTCCGTGATCGTGGATTTGAACAGATCCAGCGTCCATTTTCCATCCCGGACCACTTCGTAAACGGATTTACCGCCCAAACGCTTCTCCTCAACACCCAGATCATCATACAGCTTCTTATTGAAGAGGAGCATATGGATGGAATCGTATGTAGTCAGGTTATAGGCGCCGAGGGCAAAATATTTTTCCTTGCCCAGGGTAACTTCGTTTGAGAATTCCTCATCCCACCAGAGTGCGCTCAGATCCACGTTGGGAATATCGGTAAGCTTCTGTGCCAGACCTTCGGCAGCGTAGTTGAACATATTCACGTGACGTCCGTTGAAAATATCGTAGGTAGCGTCGCCGCTGAGAAGCAGATTCCGGGGCGCATCGTTATCGGTATAGTCCACCAGACCGTAATAATCCTCTTTGAAGGATACTTTCAGTCGTTCCTCTACTTTGATTTTCGCGTCAAAGCGGGCATCGTTCAGCGTCTCGCCGTTGGCTTCCGCGATGAACATCTCGCCGTGATAAAAATATTTCAGTCGGGTATATGCACGGAAGGTCGCGCCCTTGTAGTCCAGATCGGCGGGAAGTTTATCATTCGGGATTGCCGGCTCGGTGGTTTCGGTGACAACGGCAGTGGTATCTGCCGCAGCTGTTGTATCCTCTGCAGGAGGAGTCGGATCGGATGCGCAGGCGGGCAGCGCCAGCATCAGCAGCGCAAGAAGCAGGGATAATGTCTTCTTCATAATCGTGTTCCTTTCCTGATACAAAGATTTAAGTATCCGAGGATATTATAACAGAAAAGGCAAGAAAACAGTGTACATTCTGTCTGAAATATGATATAATAAATATAGAAACTGTATAATCCGGAGGATAAAATGACAGGTATTCCTTTTTGGGACATTGAGGTAAATGAGTATACGGCAGGCTATACGGTCTCCGAGGGCTTCTCCATGGACGGAGAGCACGCTCATCATCATATGGAGTTTCTTTTCAACTTCTCTCCGATCCCTACCCGGTACACGCTCAACGGAAACATATACGAAGTGGATACGCCGAGCATTTCCTACCGTGCGCCGTATATTCTGCATTCCGGCTCCACCGTGCACGCCTGTAATCCGGGCGGCTACCGACGGTTTGCCCTGAACGTCCATCCCTGCATTCTGGCGGAATACGGCGGCATCTGCGATATGGGACGTCTTCGTGACCGGACCGAATGCCTGCTCCCTCTGCGTGTGGAGCAGATACAGAAATTCGAGCCGATTCTGGATCGGCTGCAGACAAAGGGAGTAAAACCGCTTCCCCGGCATGCGTGGATCGGACTGTTTTCCGCCCTGCTGACGGAAATCGACCGACTCATCCCGGAGGAGGAGAGCACCGGCAAACACGGTCAGGAGATTCACCCCTACATTCAGGAGCTCCTGCGCTTTGTCGTGGACAATCCCGGAGAAAATCTGAGCACGCAGGCGCTGGCGGAAAAATTCTTCGTCAGCCGTGCCAAGCTATGCGCGGACTTCCGCGCCGCCACGCGGATTTCTCTGCACGAATATGTCACCGCCATCCGCATCGCCCATGCCAAGCTGTGGCTTGCAGAGGACATGCCGCTGTCGCTGATTGCGGAGAGATGCGGATTCTCACAGGAATCCTCGTTCATCTACATGTTCCGCCGCCGCACCGGCATGACGCCGGGTGAATGGCGGGAGAGGAAAAAAATACCGGAAACTTCAGACTGAAGTTTCCGGTATTTTGCTTTATAGGCTTTATTCAAAATCAAAGGACATGATATGCACGTCATCCGCGCCCCAGGTTTCCATAACGGCGAGGCGAATGCCGGTAACCTTGCGGCACACGGGAGCGGTAACCAGACGGCGGAGATTTTCCGTCTCAAAGAGTACGCCTTCCCAGCCGTTTTCGGTTTCGATCTCCAGCGAGTACACTTTCGCCAGCGTTTTCGGCATACACATCACAGGAGACTCCGGTGTCAGGCTGGCACCGCGCATAGAGTGGGTACGCTCACACTTATCGCCCGGCAGGGTGATGCGATCCAGATCGGAGTCAAAAATCACGCGGACGCGGGAAACTTCCGTGGGCTCATCCATATGATACTCCACGGAGGCGCCGATACCCATGGTGAAGCCCTGTTCACCCTCGCCGTAGATGGCGTTATTGCGGTCGATGCCGCTGCGCAGGTTCAGGATATCGCCGGAAACGGCGTCGTCACAGCTCAGTTCGGCTGCCAGAGCCGCTTCACTGACAGTACGGCGGCACCAGGGCAGGAAGCAGTCGTCGTACATCAGCGTCTGCTGCAGCTCATCCAGATGGGATTCATACACACCGCGGGGGGAGGTTTCGTACTTCCGCGCGATTGCCGCGGCGGTACCCACCGCCTGACCGATGACGGAACAGGTCGCCATAACACGGCTGGAGCTCATTGCCACATGCGTCATGCTGATATTCCGACCGGCGAAGAACAGATTCTCCATGTTGCGGGAATACATGGTACGGTAGGGGATACCGTAAGGAGAGCCGGGCTGCACGGAGCGGTTTGCCTTACCCGGATTATTGAATCCGCGGGGATCGTGATCGTCCAGAGGCCAGCCGCCGAAGGCAACCGTATCCTCAAATTTGCCGCCTGCCATGATATCATTCTGCGTCATGAGAACGTCACCCAGCATACGGCGGGATTCTCTCTTACCCGGCAGGAAGCCGAGGAAATCCAGCTGCCAGTTTGCCGCATCGGGAAATTCGCCGCTGTTCTTGAACGCATCCCACATGCCGTAGGCAAGCGCCACAAGCTCGTCGCGCACAACTTCCGAATCACCGATGGAATCCCGGTCACCACCCAATTCCAGATACCAGAAATTCTCCGAAGAGCGTTCCAGATGGGGACGGCGGCGTTTCAGATCCTCCGCCGTCAGTTTCTTTGCCCATGCGGGCGCGATAAACTCCACGGGATGATCCAGCTTACGTCCCTGAAGCAGGCAGGACATGCCCATCGTCTTGCTGTCCGCTTCCTCCACGGCAAGCTCCTCACCGAATTCCGCCACGGCTTCGCGGCCGATGCGGAAATCCGCGCCGGTCAGGGGCGCGAGGATGGAATCTCCGGAGCAGTCGGCGAAGAGATCCGCCTCCACGCAGATAAAGCGCTGGGTGGTCATCTGCCAGCCGGTGACGGAGACGATGCGGTTTCCGTCCGTCTCCGCGTCCATACAGGAGGTATTGAGCAGAAGCGTCAGATGGGGCTCCGCCTTGGCGAGAGCATACATCTGCGCATCCCACAGGGAGTAGATTTTATAGGGATTGTAGTGCAGATTGGAGAGCTGCAGCTCCTCAATCAAACCGGTCTCGCGGTTTCCCTCGCCCTGCGCTCCGCAAACCCACATGCGGATTTCGGAGGAGGCGTTTCCGCCGAGCATGGGACGTTCATGCATCAGAACCGTATCGATACCGTGCCGTGCGGCGGCAACGGCGGCGCAGAGTCCGGAAAGACCGCCGCCGACCACGCAGAAATCCGCACGGATTTTCTGTGTCGTAAGTGCCATATCGTTACCTCAGTTATAACTGGAATTATTACAGAGCAGCGGCGATCATGCCATTGATCTTCTCGCGGAGAGAAAGGAGATAGTTCGCGTTCTTGGGATAGCAGGAGAAGGTCAGCTTATCGCTGAGTCCCTCGTCAATTGCGGCGAGAACGGCATCCTTGCCGCACAGGGAAGCCGCCAGCTCAAAGGCACGGATATCCTGCATTGCCTGTGCAACGTGCATGAAGTGGAGCGTCTCATATGCCGTTCCGTCGGGAGCGGGATATACGGCAAAGCCGTCGCCTGCGGGGAAGAAGTATTCACCGTCGTTGCAGTGATAGGGATCGATATTGCTGATGGAATACTGGCTGTTGTAGAAGTTGTAGCCCCACTGCAGGAAGCCCACGATATCGTGCTTGAACATCTGCGCGCCGAGAACGCGGGTACGGTAGCCGGGCATTGCGATAAAGCGGTTGGATACGCCAACGCCCTGAGAGCAGCAGTAATAGGTCCACAGACCCGGGATCTTTGCCTCCAGGAAGGGTTCGATGTGGTTGTTGGAGGGAATCGGATGGGACAGAGCGCCCGTCTGATAGAAATCAAACTTGGACAGCGCGTCCATGATGTAGTAATCTGCCAGATGCTTATCCAGAACGGCACGAACCTTCTTGTACTGTTCCAGATGATCCAGACCGGGCTCGTCGGAGACGTGGAATACACATCTCTGATCCGCGCCGATGGCCTTCAGGTAGCGGAGAAGTGCGGGCAGGAATGCATCCAGGAAGGATGTATATTCTTCGCCCAGAGAATCGGTCTCCCAGCCGAATACTTTCTTGTATTCGCCGTCCACGGTCGCCATGATCTTGGGAGCATGACCCGCGCCCCACTGGGTGAAGAGATGGCTGATCTCGATATACTCAACGCCGCAGCGGTTGAGGATGTCGATCCATCTGCCCAGCTTATCAAATCCGAAGAACCATCTGCCCTCGGTGCGGACAACGTCCACCAGCTGTACGGTGGTACGCTCTCCGCCCACAGCGGTATCCAGCGGAGGCGTGAATACGGGGGTCAGGATCATATTGATGGAGTTCTTCGCAGCGGTGCGGATAAAGTTCTCCACGATGCGCCAGTGTTCCTCGCTCCATACGGGAACGTGATAGTAATCAGCCAGGCAGTCCGCATGGAACCACTCGGTGTGGCGGGTCGTCTGTGCGGGAATCTGCGCGCCGACAACAGTCAGGGTGAAGGTCTCGGAGAGCACTTCCTCGCCGTTGGCGTTGACCAGATAAATGCGGATAGGATACTCGCCTGCGGGCTGATTCTTCGGTACGTTCACGTCGATCCACAGAGAACGGGTGTCAGCGTAAACGATATACAGCTGCTTGGTGGCAGGAGCAGGGATCATCAGATCGGGATAGAGATCGGGGGTACGGCGCAGATAGTCATCGTCGTAGCGGGTCTTGTATGCGGGGAAGCGTACGGGAACGCTCTCCACAACCTGAGCGCTGACAGCATCGGCGATGGGGGATTCCACGCGCCAGAACACGACCTGCTTGTGATCCAGACGTTCATTATTACTGCGCCAGATCAGCTGGAAAGAATAGCGCTCACCCTGCAGGGCAGAGGCCGATTTCAGCTCGGGGAAGGATTCCACTTCCTGATCCCAGAAGCATTTCTCAAGGGATGAAACCAAACGATAAGAAATAACAGACATGGGTATATATCTCCTGTTTAATAAATTTTCCTGTTGGATAATCCGGGGGTATCAATTCCGCTTTATTCTTCGATTTCCTTAACGCTTCCGTCGGAAAGCGTCAGTCTGATCGATGTCGACGCCACATCCGTGCATGCTTCCACTGCAGTGATCCGCGGTGCGTTGCCGTCAAACGGGCACAGCACCGTCACAAGACGGATGCTTCCCTGGAATACGCCGCGGTTCTGCACGGTCGGGATCGGCTTGTGATCCGGATCCTTTACACCGTAGTGTCTCGGCAGCCAGCCCTGATACTCAGGCGTCAGCTCGCCCCGCAAAATCCGCATGCTGCCGGCGGACATCACTGCCGTGATGCCTACGCCGTCCTCACAGACGTTGTTCACACTGCGTCCGGACAGCGTTGTCGGATTGTCGTGCATATGCCACAGGGATTCGTAGGTGTGCGTCTCTTCATCCGCCGCGGCGAGCCGATCCACCGCGATGAACATCGGCGGCAGCCCCGCTTCGTTTTTCAGGAAGATGAAGCGGCGGGTGTGAGTCACGGGAATGTGATTCGCCCCGTAGCCCTCGGTGTAACTTGCCTCGGCGGTATCGCGGGTCTCGCCCGGGATGAATTTCGTGTCGGATTTCAGGGAGATCATCTCCGGCTCCCACGCCACAAAGCCGCGGCGCGCCTGATCCTTTCCGTCCACGCGGATTGTGTTGTGACCGCGGGTGGAAAGCACGTATTTACGCATTTCGGAGGAGTCATACGCGAACTGTCCCGCCTCTGTGATCAATTCGTGCCCTAGGGCAAAAATCTGTACGTTCAGTTTATCCTCGTGCTGATGCGCGGTACCGAAGGGGGATCCGTCCATGTACGCCCAGTATCCCATCGGATCCCAGCCGTCACGCATGATCACGGCTCCGCCGTATTCCATCAGCAGGGAGCTGCATGCAGGCGGACATCCCTCCGCACGCTCCGTGGCGAACCAGCGGTAATCTTCGCGGTCGGGATACAGCGCCCATGCTTTCTTCAGCGCGCTCATGGCGTTCAGATGTCCGCCGTCATTCATCGTGGGGCAGAACAGATCAGGACGTGCCGTTTTGGGATAGCAGTCATACATCTTGCACAGACCCTCTTCCAGATAGGAAGGCGGCGTCTTATCCGCACGGCGGTACATCTCCAGCGTTCCCTCATAGTTGGAAACCACCACATGGTGATAGCCCATGGACAGCTCGTTCTGCATGCCGTCGGGATAGACCTGTACGTCCAGCTCCTCTTTCAGACGCATATGGGCGTATTCCAGCCACTCCGCGCTGTCTTTGAAGAAAGTACAGAACAGACCGATACGGGAGAGACCGTGCATCTCCATGATCAGCCAGTTGCGGGCAGTGTTGAATCCCCTCAGCCGCCAGCCGTGCTCCCAGAGGGATTTGCAGTAGACGGTCAGCGCCTCATCGGAGAAAGAGGGGGAATGCAGGAACGCATGGAGCGCGAAGATCCAGCAGCTCATGCGGATGCCCGCTTCGATGGTGCGCCAGCAAACGGTGGAATACCCGCTGGCGTTCTCCGGCACCTGAGCCTGAATCGCCCAGGAGATCATCTGCGCCGACCATTCGGCGGCGTATCTCTCATCGCCTGTGGCGATGTATGCCTGCGCCAGTGTGCGCCATTCGGGATGGCGGTTCAGCTGCCAGGGCCATTCTTTATAGGCGTTGTAAGTAGGATTGAGCTCCCAGTCGATCTTCCCGTCAAAGGTGTGGGCAACGCCGCAGGATACAAACGTGTGTCCCATGACTTTCTCCGCCGACTCCATCAGCGAATCCCGCCGGGCAAGGATGCTCTCCTTCTCCGGTGCAATGTATCTCGCAGGATTCAGTACACCGCGGACATAATCGGCAAAGATCTTCTGCGCAGCGGCGAAATCGCCTGCCTCCGCCAGAGCCGGCAGAGATGCCAGCGCCGGGATGGAAGTATCCACACATTCGGTGAAGAACTGACTGTCACTCAGCCTTGTTGTAATCATATCAGAATCTCCTTTTGTATGTAAGGATATTATGCGGTAATCATACATGGTCATTGTAGCAGAAATGGGACGTATTTGCAATAGGGCAGCGGAAAATTCAGCAAAAAAATCCGCTCCGCGCACATAAATCCCGCCATACTGCACAAACTACCCACGAATCAATCAGAAAGGAATTACAATCATGATCGAACAGGATACCGTCCGCCTGCTGCGCGAATGCGACGCTGGCGTCAAAATGGGCACAGCCTCCATCGATGACGTGCTGGATTTCGTCCGCTCCGAGGAAATGCGCGCCCATCTCGTTCACTCCAAAGAGGAACACAATTCCCTGGAGGGAGAAATCGAAGCTGCACTCCACCGCTTCCACGACGAGGGGAAAGAACCGAATCCCATCGCCAAGAGCATGTCGTGGATGAAGACCAACGTCATGCTGAAAATGCACGAATCCGACAACACCATCGCGGATCTGATGACAGACGGCTGTGATATGGGTGTCAAATCCCTCAGCCGCTATCTCAATGAGTACAAAGCCGCCGATGAGAGTGCCAAGGACATCGCGAAAAAGCTGATTCACATGGAGGAAACACTGGGACAGCAGATGCGCGCCTATCTGTGAGCAGGAATTGTCAGCTTCCGCTGAGCCAGGGAAATGAGGAGAGGGTGAATTGCCCTCCGCGCGGTGTCAGCCGCGCAAAAAGCTGCACAGCAAAAGATATCTGTTGACACTGTGGACAATCTGTGCTATAATAACCCCATCACCACCCCCGCTCAGCGGAAAAGGAGGGCGTCCCATGAAAATCATCCCTGTCTGCGAAATGGATATGCACGCGCAGGACGGCGCGATTTACGGCGATTATCTCTTCCGTTTCAACGGAAAAGGGCTCTGCCGCGTTTTTGATGCCCGCGGTCTTACGGCAGGCGTGCAGTCTCTCGCACGCATTGCGGAATTCCGTATCTCCGGCGAGGATCCGCTGGTTCCTCATTTCAATGCAGTCTGCTTCGGCTCGGAATTCTATGCCAGGGGAGACGAATTCCCGCTGATGTACGCCAATCTCTATAACAATTACGCCAAAGAGGAAAACCGCCGGGAGGGCGTCTGCTGCGTCTACCGCATGCAGCGATCCGGCACGGATTTCTCCATGACCCTGGTGCAGATCATCCGCATCGGCTTCACCGATGACCGCATCCTCTGGCGTTCCGCCGAGGGGACGAACGACGTTCGCCCCTACGGCAATTTCGTGGTGGATACGGAAAAGAATCTGCTGCACGTTTTCACCATGCGCGACGCGGATCACACCGCCCGGTATTTCACCTTCAAACTGCCCCGTCTGGCAGATTCCGTCCCGGATCCGGAATTCGGCATCCCCTCCGTAACGCTGGGGCGGGAAGATATCCTCAGCTTCTTCGATACGGAGTATCACCTGTATATCCAGGGTGCCTGCTGCCACGGCGGTCTGATCTACTCCTCCGAGGGATTCAACGAGAAGATCCCGCCGGCACTGCGCGTGATCGATCCCGCAGAGAAGAAACAGATCCGCCATATGCACCTGCCGGATTACGGCTATACCGTAGAAGCGGAGTGGATTGAGTTTTACGGCGGAAAGTGCTATTACAGCGATGCCCACGGGCAGACCTTCCTTGTGGATTTTGATCTTTGATGCCATACCCCGGCGGAATCAACCCGTTTCCGCCGGGGTAAAATTTTTTTGAACTTTTTTTGCAAAACCCCTTGCTTTTTTTTCGGAAGCGTGATATAATATTGAAGCTGTCAAGTGAATAGTAAATGTTCCATAGACGCGGCACACATGCAAAGGTGGCTGAGCTGGTCTAAGGCGCACGACTGGAAATCGTGTGTTCGGCTAATAACCGACCGAGGGTTCGAATCCCTCCCTTTGCGCCAAAACAAAAAATCTCGTCTTCGACGAGATTTTTTGTTTTGGCGCAGTGATGTGTTCCGCTGCGCGGAACGTGAAGCGTGCTCTGCACGTGAAGTGTGCCCTGCGGGCACGTGATGGCGCTTCGCACTGATGCGGAACACATCTCTTCACGTTGCGCCGCAGGCGCAATTCTTCACTTGCCCGCAAGGGCATACTTCACTTTGCGATATGACAGCATCTGCTCTCACATATATTTACTATCAAAGGAGGCCGCTCATGTCCCCATCCATCCGCCCCATGACATCCGTCTATCTGATCCGTGACGAATCCTTTCTTCTGCTCTACCGGCAGGGCGGCAGGGTCGTCAGCGATGTCTGGACCGGCGCCGCCGGCGGGCATTTCGAAGAGGGGGAGATGCGGGATCCCCGGGCCTGTCTGCTCAGGGAGATGCGGGAGGAAATCGGTCTGACAGAGGCGGACATCGAAGACCTCGCCCTCCGCTACATCACCCTGCGGTATGTGAATGGCGAGATCCGCCAGAATTACTATTTCTTTGCCCGTCTGAAAGACGGCGTCAGCGGTGATCTCCATTCCACGGAGGGGACGCTCCGCTGGATTCCTTTCACGGACGCGCTCCCGCTTGCAATGCCCGTCAGCGCAAAATATGTCGTGGAACATTATCTGAACACAGGACGGTTTGACAACTGCCTCCGGGGAGGTATTTCCGCGCCGGACGGAACGCAGTTCGTATGCATGGACGACACCGTCTGAATACAGGAGGACACATCATGAAACTCGCGACCACAACAGGCGATTTCTTTTCCTATACCCATTCCCAGACTGAATCCCTGCGCCATATCCGTGCCGCCGGATTCCATTTCGCGGATTACAGCTTCGGCAGTGATTACCGGAATCGAACCGGCGTGTACAGCGAGAATTACCTCGCCTATTTCGATGAAATCTCCCGTGCCGCACAGGATATCGGCATCACCCTGATTCAGGCGCACGCGCCCATGGGCAAGCCGCTGGTGGATCCCGACGGCGCACTTCTTGCGGATACGATCCGCTGCGTGGACGCCTGCGGCGCGTGGGGCATCCCCAATCTGGTGGTACATTCCGGCTACCGCCCCGGCATTTCCCCGGAGGAAACGTTCGCCGAAAACAGAGAATTTTTCCTGCCGATCCTGCAGCGTGCCGAAAAATACGGCGTAAACATCCTCGTGGAAAATTTCAACAAAATGCACGTGGACGGCATGTACTGGATCGACAACGCTCCCGATCTGCTGGCGCAGATCGAATGCGTGAATCATCCCCTCTTCCACGCGGTCTGGGACGTGGGACACGCCAACATGCAGGATATGCCCCAGGATGAGGCTCTGCGCCTGCTGGGCAGCCACATCCGCGCCCTCCATATTCAGGATAACATGGGCAATGCGGATTCCCACCTGCTGCCGTTCCTCGGTACTTTGAATCTGGATTCCGTGATGAACGGGCTGTCGGACATCGGCTACACGGGATATTTCACCTTTGAGGTAGGCGGCATTTTCACCCCTGCGGCAAAGCGCCGCGTATGCGAGCGGGATTCCCGCCTGGCATCGGCACCGCTGGCACTGCGCGATGCCGCCGAGCGGTATCTGTACGATCTTGGCAGAGTTGTGCTGGAAGCGTACGGATGCTTTGAAGAATAAGGAGATAAATCGCTTCTTCTTCCCTTGACATCTCTCTTTTCATCCTGTATAATAGCCCTGTAAGGCGGTGCGGAGCATCTCCGCGCCGCCATCTTATTTTCCGGAGGATTTCACCATGTCCGATTTCATCCGCATTGAAAACGAACAATTCTGTCTTACCGTCGGCAGTGATGCCGTTGTCCGCTCCCTCATCTGCCATGCCACAGGCGAGGAATGTGTGGACGCATCCCAGATGCTGCCGCTGTGCTCCGTCACGCAGCACCGTCCCTTCAACAACGAAATCAAGCTGGCGCATCCCAACAAGCGCATGACCTTTGCCGCCAACCGCATCCGCCGGGAAGGCGATTCTCTGATCGTCGGTTTTGAGCTGATCGGCTACGAGGCGGTGATTACTCTTAACGTAAAGCCTCAGTACATCGGCTTCAAACTCGCCGATTTTATTGTTCCCGAGGGGGCGTTCGGCGGTCTGTGCATGACCCCGCCGCCTGTGGCGGAGTTCCGCATTCTCCAGCTGCCCGTAAAGAACCGCGAAAAATTCGGCGAATGGCTGAATGTGGCGTGGGATAATAAAACTGCCGTAAACGTACTGGCAACCTCGCCCTATGCCCGCATCGATGCCGAAAAACGCCTCGGCTTCCGCATCATGAGCGCGGATGCCGTACAGGGTGTGAAGATCCGCGGCACGGAAGCCGCGCTGATCGCCTGCGCATCCGACAAACTGATGGATAACATCGATGCACTGGAGGAGGATTACGGTCTGCCCCACGGCGTGAAGAACCGCCGCAATTCCCCGCTGAATGCATCCATGTACTGGGTACACGATATGGGGCCCCACAACGTGGATGAGCACATCGCCCGCGCAAAGCAGGGCGGTTTCCGCATGATGCTGATCTATTACACCTGCCTCTATACCGGCAGCGGATACTCCCGTCTGGGCGACTACGATTACAAAGACTGCTATCCGAACGGTGCCGCTGATGTCAAAAAGATGCTGGACAAAATCAAAGCGGCGGGCATCACGCCCGGATTCCACATTCTCCACACCCATATCGGTCTGCAGAGCCGTCTCGTCACGCCGGTGGCGGATCACCGCCTACATCTGACCCGGCATTTTACCCTCGCCCGTCCGCTGAGTGAGGAGGACACCACCGTATATGTGCAGGAGAATCCCGAGGACAGCGTTATGCATGAGAAAGTACGCGTGCTCCGATTCGGCGGCGAGCTGATCTTCTATGATGGATACTCCACGGAATATCCCTACTGCTTCACCGGATGCAAACGCGGTCATCTGAAGACAAATGTGGTCGCTCATCCGCTGGGCGAGATCGGCGGCATTCTGGACATCAGCGAATTCGGCGCTACCAGTCTGTATCTGGATCAGAACACCGATCTGCAGGACGAGATCGCGGACAAAATTGCCGAGGCGTACGACGCGGGCTTTGCGTTCATCTACTATGACGGCTCGGAGGGCACGAACGCTCCTTTCGATTTCCACGTTCCCAACGCCCAGTACCGCATCTACAAAAAGCTGGGGAAAGAGCCGCTGTTCTGCGAAGGCGCGGCAAAATCCCATTTCAGCTGGCACATGCTCAGCGGCGGCAACGCCTTTGACCAGTTCCGCATGAATATTTTCAAAGAGAAGATCATCGAATTCCCCTTCGAGGAAGCGCCCCGCATGGCGCAGGATTTCACCCGTCTGAACTTCGGCTGGTGGGCGTTCTTCGATGACACCCAGCCCGATCACTACGAATTCGGCACCAGCCGTGCGGCGGCATGGAACTGCCCCGTCACCATGAAGGGCTATCTGGACAGAATGGCGAAGCACCCCCGCGTGGGCGATATTCTGGAAGTCATGCGCCGCTGGGAAGATGTCCGCGCCCGGAATCTGCTGACGGACGCCGACAAAGAAATGCTGAAGGATCCCGCCCAGGAGCACACCCTGCTGCTTGACGGCAAGGGCGGCTACACGCTTGTGCCGTACAACGTAATCGACGGCGCGGCACAGGGCAATGAGGCTGCGGCGGCATTCTCCTTTACGCTGGACGGACGCGGATACGCGGTGCTCTGGCACAAAACCGGCGAGGGTACACTGACCCTGCCGACTCTGCCGGATCTGAGAATCGAAAAAGAGCCGGGCGGCGAAATAATGGAAGCCGCTGACGGCACAATCACACTGGCAGGCAAGGTATACATTTCCACCGCTGTAAGCGAAGCGGAAATGGCGGAGGCAGTACGTACAATCACGCTGGCATAAAAGGGAAAACCGATTCTCAATCTGTCCATAGCCAACATGAACCCGGCATACATAGAGGAAATCTGCGCGGATCTGCTCGATCAGCAGAAGCGGGGCATCGCGGACTGCGCCATGATGATGATGCAGTTTGCCCCGGAAGGCACACCTCCCGAACCGAAAGCAGAGCAGCAGTGCCGCACCTATGATCTCTTCAGAGAGCGTCTGGATAAAATGGGAGTAAAGCACGGTGTGCTGGTTCAGTCCACGCTGGGGCACGTCTTTCCCCCTCCCGTCCCCATCCGTTCCAGAAGGTAATCGGGCTTGTTACGGGAACACAGTATGACGTATACAAGCCCTACGATAAAACGCAGATGGACGGCATCGTCTTCCAGTGCCAGTGCTGTCCCTATGACAAAAACCTGCAGGCGTATCTGCGGGAACAGATGTGCACTCTTGCCTCACGCCATCCCTCTGTGATCATGATCGACGACGATATGGGACTTCTGTACCGCGTCGGCATCAAGGGATGCAGCTGCCCGCTCCATATGGCGGAGGCGTTCGCCGGACGGGGCAATCCCACGGCGGCGCGCTTCAACAACGGCTGTTTCGGCTCGGAGACCTCCCGCTACTTCAGCGGATATATGCTCCGTGCCGCCGTACAGCGGGAGCATCTGCGCGGAAAAATCGATTTGTTTCTCACGGAAGGGGACACCTGTCCCCACAATCGTTACGCGGTGAGTGCCGCCCGTCTGCACGCGCACATGACCGGCACAATCCTTGAGGGAGCAAAAGGAGTCAAGGGGTGGATCACATCTCTTGACTCTTCCGGCTTTGATCTCTCCGCGGGACGCGCTTACCGGAATATTCTGGCGAAACACCGGGGATTTTATGAAAAACTGGCACAGCTGTATGACGGCTGCCGCTTCACCGGATGCCGTATTCCCGTGCCTCAAACGCGGGATTTCTCCATCCGCACGGCGAACATCTTCCAGACGCCGCTCAGCTGCTGGGCAACAAAGGTGCTGGAACGCTACGGCGTGCCGATGTATGCATCCAAGGAGGCAGGCGGTGCCGTTTTCCTTGACGAAGCCGCCGTACCGGGTTTTACAGACGAGGAGATATGCACACTCCTCGGCGGTACGCTCTTTCTCTCTGCCAGTGCGGCGCAGATGCTCATCTCCCGGGGATTCGGAAATGACATCGGCACCGATGTCAGAGAGTGGACAGGCGGACTGATCACCGCCGAGCACATCCGTGTCACAGGCACCGATATCCGCCGGCAATTCGGCGGGATGGAGCTTGTTCCTCTCTCCACGGAGACAGAGACTCTTTCCGACGCGCTGTATCAGCCGGGTGACGGCACAAAACAGGCGATGTATCCGGCAGTCACCTCGTACCGCAACGTCCGGGGCGGCACGGTCATCGTATTCTCAGGCACGCCGGATGTGGCGTTCCACTACGATCGGAGCGTATCTTTTTTGAACAGCGCACGAAAAAAGCAAATCTGTTCTGTGCTCGCCCGCACGGGAAATCTTCCGGTGTACTATCCGGAAGATCTGGAAATTTACATGAAAGCGGGATTTCTGCCTGACGGAACGCTGCTCTGCGCGCTGTTCAATCTCTCCCTGGATCCGCTGGAAGATATCCCTCTGATCTGTGCAGATCCGGTAAGGGAGAGCGGCATACTGACGCCGGAGGGAGACGTGCGTCCCTGCACTTTTTTGCGGGAAGACGGCATGATCCGCATCTCCGAGCCGCTGTATCCGATGCATCCCGTGATTCTTCTTCTCCGCTGAAACCGGACTGTACATCAGGCTTGTTTCCGTCCAATAATCCACCCATAAAAGCACCGCAGACTCCCGTTAAACAGGAGCCTGCGGTATTTTTGTATTTATCTCCGCCTGCCGCGGAGAACAATATGGGCATTGTGATAAAAATCCGTGTGTTCCGCACAGCGCAGTGCCGCGGCAATTCCGTCAGCAAACGCAATCTCCGGATTCTCTCCGGTACACGCCGCGTGAACGGCGACAGCATGCAGAAGCGCGTACACGCCGTACAGACCGTCCCACGCCTCCGTCGGCGGGATTCCGTCCCCCGCATAGGGAAACTGGACGAAGTACATGTGGTTCGCCAGAATATTTTCCAGATACCGCTCCATTCCGGGCAGCCGCTCCTTCGCGCGGCTCTCCGCATCCGCGGGTGCCTCCCATGCCGTGATCCTCTCCGCAAGTGCATGCAGGCTGCCGCTGTGCAGTCCCAACTCCCTGAGCAGCAAAAGACCGTGTGCGTACAGTTCTGCCGCATCCGCCCGGTACGGCTCGCCGATACAGGCACCGATCCGGCTGAGGCGCTCTGTATGCGGCACGCCGGCTTCCTGCCAGATCTCCATACAGCGGCGGCGGCGGGATCGCTGTTCCTCGTCCATCCCTGCATCAGGCGGCGCTGCGGATACTTCCAGCGTCTCCGTGACAAAGCGGAGCGGCCCGTCCGTCTCCATGAGCATCTCAATCACCCGCTCGCAGGCACCGGAGCACACCGCTTCGGTGACATCCCCCGGTTTAACGGATCGGGGGAAAAGGCGGCACACCGCCGGCTGCACCGATTCGCCGCATTCTTTATGCAGGCGGCACCAGCCTTCGCTGTCCATAACCCGGCACTTTCCGCCCTCCGTGGCGGTGATAAAAGCGTACCGCGCCTCCGTGGGCGTATCAAAAACGGTAAACGATTCATTCAGTATTCCGCGCAGTTCTCCGCTGCACTGCAGCTGCATCAGGCGGGTGTATTCGCCCTCGCTGAGTGTGATCCGCCAGCCCTGACAGCAGACGGTACGGCAGTCGCCGCATTTGCAGCGGAATTTCCGGAAATATTCCGGGGCTTCCACATTGACTTTTTCCGTAACCATTACCCCTTACTTGCAGTACTTGTAAAAAATGACAAGGGAAATTATAGCACAAAACCCCAGAAAATGCAAGGGTTTTTCAGGAAATTTCTGAGATTAAATGGAAAAACTGCCGCACAATACTGTACGGCAGTTTTTTCTGCGGGAAAGTTATGCGGACTCGGGACAGAGCAGCCGATTATTTACGCTTCTTGGAAACCACAACGCCGCCGAGGGATGCTGCTGCAACAACAGCGATGACAGCGAATGCATCAAAGGTTGCGGGAGCGGTGGTGGAAGAAGCGGGCTTCTGGGTCTGTGCCGCGGGCTTGGTAGTCTCTGCAGGCTTGGTAGCAGCTGCTTCAACCTTTACTTCCTTATCGGAAAGGGTAACATAGTCATACTTCTTTGTCTCATTTGTGCCGGGGTTGTTCTTGTGAACGGGACCAACGGAGTTGCGGGTACCCCCACCGGTGATATCATCAATAACGATATTGATACCGAGGTTAACGCCGGCCTTGGGTGCGACAAGAGCAGCCTCTGCGAGGTCGTATACAACTTCAACAATGTAACCGGTCTTTGTCATAGTGCAGGCTGACTGTGCGTTTTTCGCGCTTGCCGCATAACGGAAATCCAGACGGTTATCCTGTGCACTGACCATGACCTTGTAGGCGTTCTTGGTGCTGCCGTTGTTCAGAAGGTCAACGATGTATTCGATGGCTTCGTTCTCATAGATGTTCTTGGCTGTGTCTACGGGAACGATCTCGGGGTCGGTTACTTCAGCTGCCATGTAGAGCTTGTTGTTGCCCCAGAGAAGGTAAGCAACACCGGAAGCTTTGGGCGTGCCGGAGGTGGTCTTATTAAGTTTTACAGCCAGACCCTGAGAGTAGATCTCGTCGATTTTGCCGTCGAGCTTGATCTCGCCCTTATAAAGCGGGATATCGCCCCATTTGTTGCCGTCTGCGTTTGCGAATACCGTTACTGCAAGAGATGCGATCATAAGCAGTACGAGTACCAGAGAGGTGAGCTTTTTCATGTTTTTCTCCTTTTATGTTTTTTTTATTTTCCACCGCGTGGCTGCATCTATAAAAGAGTTAAATCACTCACCCGGGAAGGAACATTTTTGAAAACTGTGCCTTGTCTTACTGACCCTTGAACGCCTTGACAAACTCTTCCAGCAGATTCTGTGCAGCGGGAAGTGTGGAAGCGATTTTGGACATGTAACTGTCATCGTTGTTGACGATCAGCTTGCGGTGAACATGACCGATACGGTTCAGCGCGTAGTTGTACGCATAGATGAAGTCAGAGGTCATCGTTTCGCGGATCAGGTCGATCATCTGCGTGGAAAGGCTGTCGCGGGCATACTTCAGCATCAACTCGGATTCATAGTATGCGGGAGTAACGTAGTAGTAGGACTGTGCGGAAAGTGCTTCCAGAACCGCGCCGGTCATCTCGATATTATCGGAGGAAACGGGAACGCAGCTCAGCTGTGCGGTTGCGGCAACCTGGGTCTTGTAGTTCTCCTGCGTATCGGAGGTCTTGGGGAAGGGCAGGAAGCCAAAGTCGTCTTCCATATCGCGCAGACCTGCGGCGGTGGACAGCATACCGGTCACAAAGAGGGCGTTGCCCGCCTTGAAGACGTCGGTTCTCGAATGCTCAGCATCGACATGGGAGCCGGGACCGTGGAAGATCGCGTTCAGACGGTTGATGATTTCGTAGGAATCCTCGCTTCCGACGGTCAGCTCAACGAAGCCGTCATCGGTACGCTTGGTATGGGAAACGTGACCGCCGTAAACCCACGGATCGGAGGTGGAGTTGAGGGAGGAGGCATAGTAGCCCAGCTGGTCGGTATAATCCACAGCACCGTTACCGTTCAGATCCTTATAGGAGCCCTGTACCAGCTGCTTGAAGTAATCCAGCGTCCAGTTTCCGTCCAGAACCTTCTGATACAGATCATCGGGATTGCCATAGAGATCCTGATAAAGATTCTTATTGAAGAAATTGGAGTGGGTATACGCAAATACATGGGTATTATAGTCGCTGACCAGCAGGAAGCGGTGCGTCTTGCCCAGTGCCATGTCATCCATGTACTTGTTGAACCACCACGGCTTGTCGAAGTTGACGTACTTCAGATCATAGCCGTTGACGAATACCTTCTGGGGAACCAGATACGGCACTGAAACGTCCATGCCGAGGAACAGATCGTAGGTGTTGTCATCCGCCATGATCAGAGCGGAAATCTTCAGGTGGTTGTCACTGTAGGAATCGTCGAAGCCGTTGCATTCAATCTTGATCTTCAGACGCTCTTCCACAGCGAGGTTGCGTGCCCATACGGTTTCGTTGAGAAGGTCACCCTTCAGCTCCTCGGAGCCCATAACGAACTTGGTACCGTTGGATTTTGTGGAAGCATACACGCGCCAGGTCTTGTTCTTGTAGTTCAGATCGGCGGGCAGATCGTCCTTGACTTTCAGACGCTCGTTTTCCTCTTCCGTTTCGGCTGCCGTGGTAGTCTCTCCCGAAACAGCGGTGGTATCCGCAGAAGGAGTACCGGAATCGTCCGAACAGGCGGCCATTGCAGGCACAAGCATCAGAAGCGCGAGCAGTACAGATATGATTTTCTTCATAGCGTAATCCTTTCCATTCGTTCCCATAGAATATTTTTCTGGATAATCCGGAATTCTGTACTCCGGGTAAAAAAATTATAGCATAAATTCCGCCCGCATAGTTTACAAATCGCGCAAATTATGCTACAATCTATACATAAATCTATTAAAAAACAGGAAAAACAATGTGAAGAAAAATAATCCGATCAAATCCCATATCCCGTTCTGGTCGATGGAAGTTCCAACCGTCTGTTTTACACCGGCGCACACGGACACAGGCTATGCGATCAGCACAGAGCACGCGCACCAGCACTATGAGATGAACTTCTGCTACTCACATGCATCTATCCGCCACACCGTGAGCGGCAAGATTATCGACACGACCACGCCGTTTTTCTCCTTCCGCGCACCGCTGGTACTCCACTCCGTACGGACGCTGGATGACAGACCGTACACACGTTCCAACGTATACTTTCATCCGGGAATGCTGAAGAAATACGAAAACATCTGCTCCCTCGGCAAGCTGAGCAACGTGCGCGCATGCACCATTCCCACTGATGAGAAGCAGATGGAATATCTGGATAAGCTGATCGGGCATATGGGACGCCTGTGGGAAGAAGATGCTCCGGAGAATGTCTGTGTAAGCCTGCTGGCTGCTCTTCTGTATGAAGTCAATGCCCTTGTCCCGGAGGATCTGCCTCCGCAGACGGAGACACCGCCGTACATACAGGAGGTCATGCTGTACATCGTGGGACATATCGAGGATAATCTGACGCTGGACAGTCTGTCGAGGCAGTTTTTCATCAGCAAAAGCAAGCTGGCACAGGATTTCCACTCCGTGACGGGACAGAGTGTGCACGATTACACCACCGCAATCCGCATGTGGCGTGCAAAAAGCATGCTCACGGAGGGCATGCCGCTGTCCATCATCGCCGACGCCTGCGGATTCTCCCGGGATTCCGCGCTGATCACCATGTTCCGCCGCGAGTCGGGCATGACGCCCACCGAGTGGCTGAAATCCGTGCAGTAAAATATGGATACGTCACCCAAAAACAGCTGCACCGAACGCAGAAAAATTCCCCCATCCCCCTTGCGCAAAAGCGCACTTTATGATACAATGATGATACATCAATCTGCAAGGAGATTTTACCATGAACGATAAGACTCTTTCCGCGATTCAGCAAACCGCGAAATCCTACGGCTCCGTGCCTTTCTGGAGCTGGAACGATGATCTGGAGCCGGAGGAACTCCGTCGGCAGATCCGCGCCATGGACAAAATCGGCATGAACGGCTTCTTCATGCATGCCCGCGGCGGTCTGGAGACCGAATATCTCTCCGACAGATGGTTCGAATGCATCAATGCCTGCGTGGACGAAGCAAAGAAGCTGGGCATGGATGCCTGGAGCTATGACGAAAACGGCTGGCCCTCCGGATTCGCCGGCGGTCTGCTTCTGAAGGACGAGGACAATTTTGCCCGCTATCTGACCCACGCCGAAGAGGATACCTATCCCACCGACAGCGCGGTTCTGGGCGTATATAAAATCGAGGACGGCAAGTGCCGCAAGGCGACTGCCGCCGACAGCGCACCGTTCTGCGTTGTCCGCGAGGGTGCGGATTCCTCCTATGTGGACGTACTCCGTCAGGATGTCATCGCCAAATTTATCGAAGTTACCCACGAGGAATACAAGCGCCGTGTCGGCGAGGATTTCGGCGGCGTGATGCCCGGATTCTTCACCGATGAACCCCAGTATTACCGTTACGCCTCCCCGTGGTCGAAAAAGCTGCCCGAGGAATTCATGGCTCGCTTCGGCTACTCCATCGAAGAGATCTATCCCGCCGTGTTCTGGGATTTCGAGGGATGCGAAGCGTATCGCTACGATTATTATCTGCTGCTGCATGAATTGTTCATGAAGAATTTCGCCAAGCAGATCTACGACTGGTGTGAGGAAAACGGCTGCCAGCAGACCGGTCACGCCATCGACGAGGGTTCCCTTGGCGGACAGGTCATGTGCTGCGGCGGCGTTATGCCTTTCTATCAGTACGAGCACGTTCCGGGCGTAGACTATCTGGGACGCGATATCCAGACGGATCTGCTGGGCAAGCAGCTTGGTTCCGCCTGCGCACAGCTTGGACGCAAAAAGGCACTTTCTGAAACCTTTGCCTGCGCCGGCTGGGATGTCAGCCCCCGTGAACTCAAGCGCATCGCCGAGATGCAGTACGCCGGCGGCGTCAATCTGATGTGCCAGCATCTGTATCCGTACTCCGAGCGCGGTCAGCGCAAGCGCGATTATCCCCTGCACTACTCCGAGCACAGCCCGTGGTATGACAAGATGGTGGATTTCGACCGTCACTTCACCAATCTGGGTGCACTGCTCGGTGCCGGCGAGGAATATTCCACCACGCTGGTGATCCATCCTGTCCGTGCGGCATACCGCGTATACAAGCGCCACCTGGGTCACGGCTCCTGCGGTCAGCTGGATGCGGATCTCCGGGTACTGATGAAACAGCTGGGCGACGCACAGGTTCCCTATCACTTTGGTGACGAGGGCATGATGGAGACGATGGCATCCGTGGAGGGTGCAAAGATCCGCGTGGGTCTGTGTTCCTATGACTACATCATCGTTCCCAAAATGGAGACGCTGACGGCGAACACCGTAAAGCTTCTGCGTGAATTCGCCGCAAATGGCGGCAAGATCTGGTTCGCGGGCGATGTTCCCGGCGAGATCGACGCAAGAGCTGCCGATCTGTCCGATCTGTCCTCTACCACCTCCTTTGAGGAGATCGCCGCCGCTTCCGATGTGATCACCACGCTTGACGGCGGGATCGTGCCCGCACTCCGTCAGCGCATCCGCGTAATGGACGGACGGAAGATCATCTTCACTGCCAACATTACCGCTGCTGATCACTACGGCGTGCGCATGAACATCAAAAACTGCGCCGGCGCGGCAGGCGTCTCCACCGATACACTGGAAAAATTCCCGCTGATGGGCGAGAAGAATGCCGACGACTCCCTCACCGTAGCACTGGACTTCCCCGCCTCCCATTCCATCGTGATCATCGAGGACGCGGACGCGCAGATGCTGCCGATTCCCGCATCCTTCGGCGCAAAGCCCGCCATGGCTCTGCCGGAGATCTGGAAGCTGTCCGCTCCGCTGACCAATGCTCTGACCATTGACTACGCAGCCATCTCGAAGGACGGCGGCGCAAGCTGGACGGAAGACCGTCCCATCGAGCGGGTGCGCGATGAGCTGCTCCGCGAGCAGTACGAAGGCAATCTGCTCCTCCGCTATCCCTTCACGGTAGACGTAATTCCCGCATCCGCGGAGATCGTCTGGGAGAATCCCGGCGTGAAGAGCGTCCGGGTCAACGGTGTCGAGGTACAGGCGAACGGTTATCTCCATCCCGACAAGGCGTTCAGCCGTGCGGATGTGGCATCCCTCCTGCAGGTTGGCGTGAACGGCATCGTCCTGGAATACGACTATTATCAGAAGCCGCTGGTCTATGACGTACTCTTCGGCGACGTTATGGAATCCCTGCGCAACTGTCTGAATTTCGATACGGAGATTGAATGCGTCTACGTCCGCGGTGATTTCCGCATCGGCATGGATCTAAGCAAGTGCACCGACACCGTCAAATCCGCCATCGAATACACCGGCACATTCCCGATCATCGCACCCCGGTGTGAGATCGCCGTGCGGGACATGGTCCGCGACGGACTGCCCTTCTACGGCGGTGCCGTGGAAGCGGAATGCACCGTCGGCTGGAAGCCGGGTGACGCAACCGTCTTCCGTCCGGATGGCAGATTTGCCGCTGTGGACGTATGGGTGAACGAAGCGTATGCCGGCATGGTCTTCTTCAACAACGAGCTGGATCTGGCAAAATATCTGCGTGAAGGCGACAACACGCTCCGCATCCGCATCGTCAATGCGCTCCGCAACACCGCCGGCCCGCATCACCGCGCCGACGTGGAGCCCTTCAGCGTAGGTCCGGTCACGTTCTCCTTTGAGAAGCAGTGGAAAGACGGTCAGTGCGCCGCTTATCTCACCCGTTATGCATTTGTGAAATACGGAATTTAAGGCAGGGGGATGCGCCGGGGGATTTTTGAAAGAGGCGCAGCCTCACAATCCCCCGGCCTCCCTTTAACTTTTATTGGTAAAATTTTATTAAAGTTTTTTGGAAAGGGTCCGGGGAAACCTTTTTTTCAAAAAAGGTTTCCCCGGTTTATATATCACTCATGTTCCATACCGTAGCCGCCGTATCCACCCCTCCGGGGAAGGGCGGCGTCGCCCTGATCCGCATCTCCGGCGAGGAAGCCGCGGCAGTTGCGGATCGGATGTTTATCCCCCTGCAGGGCGGAAAACTGTCGGATCAGCCGCCGCGGCGCGCCGTATTCGGCTCCATCATCTCTCCCGACACAGGGGAAATTCTGGACACCGGTGTGGCGGTGATTTTCCGCGCGCCCGCGTCCTACACCGGTGAGGATACCGCTGAGATCAGCTGTCACGGCGGCGTTGCTGTGACCCGTGCGACTCTTGCCGCGGCTTTTGCCGCAGGAGCGGAGCCTGCCGGTCCGGGCGATTTCACCCGCCGGGCATTTGTGAACGGCAAGCTTACGCTGACGGAAGCGGAAGCGGTAGGGCTTCTGATCGATGCCGATACCGAAAGCCGCCGTGCGCTGGCATCCGGTGCCGTGCGGGGCAATCTGACCCGTGCGCTGGATCCCATCGGCGATGCACTGAGCCGTGTTCTCTCCGCGATCTACGCCGCCATTGATTATCCCGACGAGGATATCGGCGATGAAGGCGAGCGGGAGATCGCCGGGGTGATCCGCGCCTCCATGGCGGATATTGACCGGCTTGCCGCCACCTATAAGACGGGCAGTGCCATCGCCCAGGGAATCCCCACCGCCATTGCGGGACTGCCGAACAGCGGCAAGAGTTCGCTGTACAATGCCCTGCTGGGCAGTGACGACGCCATCGTCACCGATATTCCCGGCACCACCCGGGACGTGCTGTCCGCGCAGGCAGATGTGGGCGGCGTTACGCTCTGTCTGGCAGACACCGCCGGCATCCGTGACGGCACGGATACGGTGGAAATGATCGGTGTGGAGCGGGCACGGCAGAAGATTGCACAGGCCGCGCTGGTGCTTCTGGTATGCGACGCATCTCAACCGCTGCATGAAGATTTCTGTACGCTGGCACGGGACGTGCGCGAAAGCGCGCCTGCCGCGCACATTATTGCCGTGATGAACAAGAGCGATCTGCCTGCCGCCGGCGACGGTGAGACGGAGAAATTTCTCGGCGGCGTTGCCGACGACGTCATCCGCATCTCCGCGAAGCGGGGAGACGGGATGGACGCGCTGCGCGCCGCTGTTGCCCGTGCCGCCGGCACGGACATGCTGGACGTATCCAGCGATGCCGTGATCTGGGATGCCCGCCAGCAGGCGGCGCTCCACCGGGCATACACATCGCTGTCGGAAGCGGAAACTGCGCTGTGTGCAGGCGAGCCGCTGGATGCGGTCTGCATGCTGTGCGAGAATGCGCTCAGCGAGATCCGGGGCGTAGACGGCAGAGCAGTGGATGAGGAGATTGTTGCGGGAATTTTTGCACGGTTCTGTGTAGGAAAATGAGAATGGATGTCGCCTGCAAAAGTGGGCGAGGGGGATTTCGCCGCCTGCGGGCGGCGAGTCGGGGCTCTGCCCCAACACCCTGCCGCCTTTTGAAAAAGGCGGGCGAAAATTTTTATAGGTGACAGTTATGATGGATTTTGATGTAATGCCGCCGCGTCAGGGGACGCGGTGTGAAAAATGGGACGGCATGTCCCGCACGTTCGGCGAAGCCGCTGTGGGCGATGTGATTCCGCTCTGGGTAGCGGACATGGATTTTTCCTGTGCACCGGAGATTCTTGCGGCAGTCCGCCGTGCGTATGACTGCGGCGCTCTGGGATATCGCTATCTGGGCGACGGATTTTATGCCGCTATTGCGGGATGGATGAAGAAGCGGCACAATCTGGACGTGCCCACGGAGTGGATTCTGCCGCTGCCCGGCGTTGTCGCCGGCATTTCCGCCGCTGTTGCCGCATTCACGGATGTGGGAGACGGCGTGATCATTCAGACGCCGGTGTACACGCCTTTCCACGATGTTCCCCGGAACATGGGGCGGAAGCTGATCGAGAATCCGCTGATTGAGACAGAAGAAAACG
The DNA here is from genome assembly GCA_015063645.1 of Oscillospiraceae bacterium. GTDB lineage: Bacteria > Bacillota > Clostridia > Oscillospirales > CAG-272 > SIG701. Next base: position 51,783 of record SVTS01000004.1, read on the forward strand.
GCATCCTCCGCTACGAGATCGATTTTGATCATCTCGCTGCGGTCTGCGCGGATAAATCCGCGAAAGTGCTTGTACTTTGCAGTCCGCACAATCCGGTAGGACGTCTGTATACGCCCGATGAGCTTGCACGGATCGCGCGGGTCTGCGCAGAGAACGATGTATTTCTGATCAGCGATGAGATTCATTCGGACATTGTACTGGACGGACGGAAGTTCACGCCGATCCTCTCCGCCGCGCCTCAAAGGAGCCGCATCTGCCAGCTGGGATCCCCCTCCAAGAGCTTCAACACCGCCGGCACGCACTCAGCGTATATGATTATTCCCGACGCGGACGAGCGGGCGAAGGTGCAGGCATTCTGGCACGCGCTGCACATTCCCACGGAATCCTTCATCTCCGCCGAGGTGATCACCGCCGCGTACAACGAGGCGGAATATTATGTGGATGAGCTGTGTCCGTATGTAACGGAAAACATGCATTTTCTGTGCAGCTACCTCCGTGAGCATCTGCCGAAGGTACGGCTGGCGCAGACCGAAGCGACGTATTTGCTCTGGGCGGATTTTTCCGCGTACAGCACAGGCAAGGAGCTGATGGACACGCTGGTACGCGAGGCAAGAGTTGCCCCCGATCCGGGCAACTGGTTCGGCAGTACGTACGGGGGCTATCTCCGCATCAACGTCGCCGCTCCGCGCAGCATCATCGAGGAAGCCGCCAGGCGGATCGTGCAGTGCTTCGGATAAGCAAACAAACGCACTCCGGGGAGAGACGGGGCGCTGCCCCACAGGAACTTTCATTAAAAATTTACACTTCCGTTATTTACAAATGCCTGCCTGTATAGTATAATATCTATACAGGCATTGATCGGTGAGAATCCGGCATCCGCTCCCCCAGAGAGCCGCTGTCATGGGCTGCAAGCAGCGGTGGAGTCAGCCGGGCTGTGCCTCCGTGAGCCTGCCGTGCGATACTGTAGCGCGGCACGTTTCCCGCGTTAAGGGACAGAGTACAAACGAGAGTGGAACCGCGATCCGTCGCCTCTTGGGACGGTTCGCGGTCTTTTTTATTGAATTGAGGTACAAAAGTATGAAGCATTACCGCATTCATGTGGAATTCCGCATGCCCGGTCTGCGTCGCCTCGGAGAGGACACCATCGGCACGGTTGTGCAGGCAGTGGACGCATTCCGCGGCATCAAGCACATCGGCGACGGGGTGAAGCTCCACACCCGGGTTATGAAGCCCGATCCGGAGCCGGAAGAAGAGGAAAACGTCCTCAGGGACGAGCCTCTGAGCGAGGATGCCTTTGAGGAAACGGGCGAATACTCCTCTCCGGCGGACGCATTTTTCAGCGAAGCTGAGGAGAAAGCCAAGCGGCTGTGGGATTCCGTTCTCCGTACTGCCGAGGAGATCAAAGAGGACATCGACATCATCTGCGAGCGTGACCCTGCCGCCCGTTCCCGGGCAGAGGTACTGATGCTGTACTCCGGTCTGCACGCTCTGCTGATCTACCGTGCGGCGCACGCGCTGCATGAAAAAGGATTCTGCTTCACCGCCCGTGCGATGAGCCAGATCGGACGGCTGCTGACGGGCATTGAGATCCATCCCGGCGCGCAGATCGGCCGCGGATTATTCATCGACCACGGAAGCGGCGTTGTCATCGGCGAAACCGCCATCATCGGCGACTACTGCACGCTGTATCAGGGTGTGACCCTGGGCGGCACGGGCAAGGACACCGGCAAGCGTCACCCCACGCTGGGTGATCATGTGATGGTCGGTGCCGGCGCGAAGCTGCTGGGCAATTTCACCGTGGGATCCGGCTCCAAGATCGCCGCAGGCGCGGTGGTACTGGGTGAAGTACCGGAGAACAGCACGGCAGTGGGCATTCCCGCGAGAGTGGTACGCCGTGCCGGTCAGAAGGTGGATGATCTGGACCAGACCCACATTCCCGACCCGGTATCCCAGGCACTGTGCCGGATCGGCGTACGGCTTGAGGAGATGCAGGCAAAGATTGACGCTCTGGAAAAAGCGGGCACGGAGGCGGATGCACAATGAAATGTCCCAACTGTCAAAGAGATAATTACCCGGGCGCGAAATTCTGTCTCGGATGCGGCACTCCCCTGCCCCAGCCGCCGTCCCGCGGCAAGCTGGCGCTGATCGCGCTGCTGAAAGCAGCGGCGTATTATGGTTTATTTTTCGTTGTCCAGACGTCGGTGATGTTCATTTATGAGATTGCGCTTCTGATGCCGGAGGCATTCCGTCTCGGACTGAGCGGCGGTGCGATAGACGGTGATCTGATGGAGCGGCTGACAGAGACGCTGATGGATGCGCTCTCCAAGAACATCCACATTCTGCTGATTCTCAGCGGAGCGCTGACGCTGCTTATTCTGTTTTTCTTCTATCATCTGCGCCGGAAAAATCCTCTGGACGAGATGCATCTCACGGGGACTTCGCTGCCGCCGCTGGCGATGGCGCTTATTCTGGGCATTGCGGCGCAGTTCTTTGTGAGCATCACGCTGACATTTCTGCCGATCCCGGAATCGATGATTGAGAGTTTCAACGAAAACCGGAGCACGGAGCTGATTTACGGCGGCGGTCCTTTATGGCTGGAGCTGATCAGCATTGCGGTGGTTACGCCGATTCTGGAAGAAGTGATTTTCCGCGGGCTGATTTTCACGCGGCTTCGCCGTGCGATGTCCGTCTCTCTTGCGGTAGGCATATGCGCCGTGATTTTCGGTGCGGTACACGGGCACATCATTGCGTTTATTTACGCAGGGCTTCTGGGCATTCTGCTCTGTCTGCTGATGCTCCGTGTGAACGATTCGGTTCTCGCGCCGATCTTCTGTCACATGGGCTTTAACTTCGGCTCATATCTGGTCAACTGGACCTTCGGCGACACCCTCAACATGCCGCTGATGCTGGCGTTCTACTTCGTTTCCATCGCCCTCTGTCTGATCTGCGGATATCTGATTTTCCGGCGGACGGCTGAGGAGGAGTGACGGGGGAGGGAACGGCGGGGCGCTGCCCCGGACCCCGGCAGGACTCTGTCCTGCACCTGGCAGGGGACGAGTCCCCTGCACCCCGCAGCTGGTGAAGCCGTGGAGATTGTGCGGGTTTGGGTGCCGCAAATACTTGCGGCACGGATTTGGCTTGCCATACTTGCGGCGCAAATACTTGCGCCGGAAGCGCAGTCCGAACACCGCTGAAGCGGTAATTACCGCTAATCTTTATTGGATTCACCGAAGGATATCGGGAGCTGTACCCCCAAACCAACTCCATTTGATCCGCGGGCGGCAGCACCGGCTGTCCCCCCGACCAACTTCACTTGATTCGCCGGGGGTGTCGGGGGCTGTGCCCCCGACCGCAACCTGACTTCTCGGGGGGTCAAGGGGGGCAGAGCCCCCCTTGCCATGCGCTGCACAAAAATTACAGCTATCAAAAATAAAACAATAATACAAAGGAACAACGACACTATGAAACTCTACAATTCTCTCTCCCACGAAAAAGAGGAATTCATTCCCCACGAGCCGGGCAAGGTGAGCATGTACACCTGCGGTCCGACCGTGTATCATTTCGCGCACATCGGCAATCTGCGTTCCTATATCATGGAGGATGCGCTGGAGAAATATCTCCGCTACGACGGTTACGACGTAAAGCGCGTTATGAACATCACCGACGTAGGTCATCTGACCAGCGACGCGGACACCGGCGAGGACAAGATGCTCAAGGGTGCGAAGCGCGAGAAGAAAACCGTCATGGAGATCGCGAAATTCTACACCGACGCGTTCTTCGCTGACTGTGAAAAGCTGAACATCAAGAAGCCCGACGTGATTGAGCCGGCAACCGGCTGCATTCCGGAGTTCATTCAGATGGTACAGGGACTGCTGGAAAAGGGCTACGCCTACATTTCCGGCGGCAACGTGTATTTTGACACCTCCAAGCTGGAAAAGTATTACGTCTTCAACAATTTTGAGGCGGAAGATCTGGAAGTCGGCGTCCGTGAGGGCGTTGAGGAGGACACCAGCAAGAAGAACAAGGCGGACTTTGTTCTGTGGTTCACCAAGTCCAAGTTTGAGGATCAGGAACTGAAGTGGGACAGCCCCTGGGGCATCGGTTATCCCGGCTGGCATATTGAGTGCTCCGCCATCAGCCTGAAGCACAACGGCGAGTATCTGGATCTGCACTGCGGCGGCATCGACAATGCGTTCCCGCATCACACGAACGAAATTGCTCAGTCCGAGGCGTATCTGGGACATCCGTGGTGCAAATACTGGTTCCACATTCTGCATCTGAACACAAACAGCGGCAAGATGAGCAAATCCAAGGGCGAATTCCTGACGGTTTCCCTGCTGGAGGAGAAGGGCTACGATCCGATCGTATACCGTTTCTTCTGTCTGCAGTCCCATTACCGCCGCTCGCTGGTCTTCTCCTGGGAGGGGCTGGACAATGCCGCAACGGCGTATGACAAGCTGATCGCGAAGATCGCCGCGCTGGATCCGGCGAAGAAGGAGCCGGCAAACGCGGATGCGGAAGCCGCTGTACGCGCATCCTTCAAGGAAGCGCTGGACAACGATCTGAACACATCTCTGGCGGTAACGGCGGTATACGATGTGCTGAAGGCACCGATCTCCGACGCGGCAAAGAGACAGATTCTGGGTGAGTTCGACGCGGTGCTGTCGCTGAATCTGCTGAAGGCGGCAGACGCGAAGCGCGCGGAGGCAGAGACGGATGCGCCTGCCGGCGACAGCGAGCTGATCGCGAAGATCGAGGCGATGATCGCCGAGCGTGCGGCTGCGAAGAAGGCGAAGAATTACGCCCGTGCGGACGAGATCCGCGCTGAGCTGAGCGCGATGGGCGTGACGCTGAAGGACACGCCGAACGGCACGGAGTTTACGATTGCGTAAAGGGGAAACGCTGGGGGATTTTTGAAAAAATCCCCCAGCCCCCAAAAACTTTTATATAAAAAAGTACAGCTGAACGTGTACGAAAAAGTTCAGCTGTACTTTTTTATTAAGTTTGGGAAAGGGGTCTGGGGGAACCCTTTTCAAAGGGTTCCCCCAGCGTATCTCTTATTCGCCCTTGAAGGTCTTGATCAGTTCAGCCAGTTTCTGCTCAGCGGCAGGCAGCTTGGACTGTACGGTGGAAACGTAGTCAGAGGAGTTATTGGTGATCAGGGTACGGAACACGTGAGCGATGCTGTTGAGAGAGGAGTTATAAGCAAAGATGAAGTTGGTGGACATGGAATCCTTGATCATATCGATCATCTGGGAAGAAATGTCGTCACGGGCATACTTCAGCTTCAGTGCGGATTCATACCATGCGGGAGTTACGCGGCGGTAGGATTCAGCGGCGAGAGCTTCCAGCATTGCGCCGGTAAATGCCAGATCCTTGGAGGTGATGGAAACACCGGTCAGATGGTTGGTGTCATGTACAACGGAGTGGTATGCTGTCTGCTCGTCATAGATCTTCGGGTTGGGCAGATAACCGTAGTCATCCTCCATGTCACGCATACCGGTAGCGTTATTCAGGAGACCGTTGCCCATGAACAGGGATCTTCCCTCGGTGAAAATCTGAACTTCCTTACCGCCGGACTTGGTATTGACTGCCTGCTGGTGGAAGAATACGTTCAGCTTATCCAGCAGCTTGATGGCTTCGTCGTTGATCATGTTCAACTGAATAAAGCCGTCCTTATCACGGGTAGTGAGCGGAACCTCGGAACCGTAAACAAAGCCGTCGGTAGTAGAGAGAAGCTGATTAGTGATGAAGCCAAGCTGGTCAGTGGTATCCACCACGCCGTTGCCGTCCAGATCGGAGTACGCGCCGGAAACGAGGGTGTTCAGCTTATCCAGCGTCCACTTGCCGTCCAGAGCGTCCTTGTACAGTTCGTTGGGATCGCCGTAGAGCTTTTCATAGAGAACCTTATTGAAGAAAAGTGCACGGATATATGCGATGGTCTGGGTATTATAATCGCTGGCGAGCAGGAAACGGTAGTCCTTGCCGAGGGAGATCTCATCCATGAAGTTGTTCATCCACCACGGCTGATCGAAATTCACGTGGGGAAGTTCAAAGCCGTTGACGAACATCTTCTGGGAAACGAGGGAGGTCATACCGTACTGAGAGCCGACGTAGATATCATATGTTGCATCTCCTGCCAGAATCAGCGTGGAAACTGCGGCGGGGATTTCCTTATAGTTCTTATTTTCGGTAACCATATTCAGCTTGACGCCAAAACGGTCCTCAACATTTGCATTTCTTTCCCAAACAGCTTCGACAACAACGTCACCGGCTTTTTCTTCCTTACCGGCATAAAAGTCATCAAAAACAGCCTGGGTACCGATATAGATGCCGAAAGTCTTGCCGTCGAATTTCAGATCGGCAGGGAGATCGTCCTTGATCTCATGGCGCTCGGTCTCCGGGGGTTCGGTTTCAACGGGAGCGGTGGATTCTGTGGAAGCGGTGGTATCGGCAGGCTTGCCGGAATCGGAGCAGGCTGCCATTGCGGGAATCAGCATCAGGGATGCCAGAATCGCTGCAAGAATACGCTTGGTTGCCATGGTATTACTCTCCTTAATTATAATATTTGATGTCAATATTAATAATACCACACATCGGCAGATTTGTCAAGCCCAATTGGTTTTTTGGATGGCATAAAGAAAACAGCACCGGAAACCGGTGCTGTTTTGATATGTAAGAACTGAATTATCTCTTCTTCTTCAGAACAACGGTACCTGCGAGAGATACAGCTGCGACGGCGGCAACGATGATGCCTGCGTCAAAGGTAGCGGGAGCCGCAGGAGTTGCAGCGGGCTTGGTGGTTGCAGCGGGAGCCTTGGTGGTCTCCTCAGCCGGCTTAGGTACGTAGATGCGGAGAGCAGCCTTATCGCCTTCCGTTACGGCACGGGTAGGAGTAACAGACAGGTTGAAAGCGCGAACTGCGAAAGTACCCCACCATTCCTTGGTAACTTCAACAACATTGGTGTTTACGTTGCCGGGACGGGCGACGTCATCCTTGGAGAGATCGGCATTAACCCATCCCTCGGGACGGTACTGATAGCCTGCGTCAACGATGATGATGGAGCCAACGGGCAGTTCCTTCTGGGTGAAGGTCTTGGATGCGATGTAGTTGGGCAGATTGGAAGCGTCGCTGTTTGCCTTGCTGATTACAACATTGCCATATGTGGTATCGCTGGAGTTGTAATAAGCGTTCATCTCGCCGAACCAATCGAGAGCAACATAGTCGGAAGACTTCTTGCCGAGGGACTCGATGAGTTTGGCATCGGCGGACGGAACAGCAGCGATAGAGGGAGCCATCATGGCAACTACCATGAGAGCGCAGAGGAGAAATGCAGCGAACTTTTTCATGATATAACCCTTTCTGGTGGAAAAATTGTAATATAATATTACTGGTTATAGTATAGCATCGATATGTGTGAATTACAATACAAAAAATCAACAAAGAAAGAACCAAAAACAAACAAAGCATCGGAAAAACCGATGCTCTGCTTGTTATCAGCCTTGGTTTCCGGCCTGGATCGTCGCGATCAGATCGGCGATTGCATTTGCGGCGACTGTCCGCTTGGATGCATCGTGGGTCACAAGGGTGTTCTTTCCCTGATTAACCACTTTGTAGATCTGCGTCAGATAGCTGCCCCAGTTGTACACGGAGCCGATATCCATCACCAGCGTATTGTGGATAATTTCCAGCATATCCACGGATTGCACATCGCGCGCGAGCTTGGATTCCAGATACGCCTCGTAGAATACGGGCAAGACGTTATAGTAGGATTCGTATGCCATTGCCTCCAGCACAAAAGAGACATCATCGACATTCTTTACGCTGATCGGCACGGCGAACATGGGAACATTAAAACAGGAAGCGGTATGGATATAGTTCTCCTGCTCGGCATTCGCCTTCGGTATGGGCAGAATACCGTAGTTGATCTCATACTCGCGGCAACCGTCCTCCAGCATGGAAATCTGCACCAGGAGCTGATCGTTCTGCATCATGCGGTTGGATTCCGTCCAGATGTGATCCACGTTCTTGATGTTGCGGATACAGAGGTAATTGGTGGTGTCGGCAAAGATGTTGTTCACCAGCTTATCCCAGAGGTTAATGGCCTCCTCGGTAGCGGCGGTAATGTAGGGAATATCGTTTTCATCCTTGTCAGCGATCAGGTAGCCCGCCCCTACGGCCAGACAGTAGCCGGAGTAGTCATCGGCGCTGTGACCCCAGCGGTCGTTGTTGTCGCGGACGCCGTCACCGTTCAGATCGGCGGCACCGACCCTAATCAGCTTGATGAACTCGTCCAGCGTCCAGGTGCCGTCATACGCCATCTGATAGTAATTGTTGATATCCAGACCGTTGTCCTTCATCAAATCAATATTGACGATCGGATGATAAAGCCACTGCCGGGAGGTGAGGCTGAATGCATTGGCGGACATGAACAGCTTGTTCATCAGTGTAAGAGAGTCGTTCAGCTGATGAAACCACCACGGCTGATCAAAATCCTGATACTTCAGGGTATTCATATCGTAAAGCAGATTGCCTGAAACGTAATAAATCAGGCTGTTGCGTGGGCCGTCGATCAGCACCTGATAGGAGTCGTCACCCGCCTGCACGTTCTGCAGGATATCCTTGGTGGGCGTGGCCTGGTTGGTGGGAGAGATCTGAAGTATTTCAAAATTATACTTCTCGTTCAGCGCCAGATTACGCGCATAGACCGCATCGTTGACGCTTTCGCCGTTCTCCTCCTCAGCATATACACCCTTTTCGGTCTTGCCGTAGAAGGTGAACACCTGCCCCTCCAGATCCATCGCCTTGGGCAGACCGGAGGGAATTTTGGTCTCCTCCGGCTCGGTGACTGCGGGAGCGGTGGATTCCGTACTTTTGTCGGAGGTTTCCGGCGTATCGTCCGCATCCGGCGCCGAGCATGCGGTCAGTGCGGAGCCAAGCATCACGGATACCAGAAGCACTGCGGTAATTTTTCTGATATTCATGGAAATTCTCCTTTATATATGTATATCTGCATATATATTATAGCACAGTCATTGCCGCAAAAGTGTTTATTTTATTTCAAATACTGCAGCGGAAATACATATTCTGTCTCACATCTGTCCGCTTCCCAGCCGATAATTGCTCCATCCTCTCACACCACCGGGGTGCTTCAAAAAAGAGCACCGGATTATTCCGATGCTCTTTTGTGTCATTTATCAGCCTTCGTTGCCCTTCTTGACCTTTTCGATCAGATCGTCGATGGTCTTCTGAGCAGCTTCTTTCTTGGAAGCGTCGAAAGTAACGAGAGTGTTCTTACCCTGGTTAACGACCTTATAAATCTCGTTCAGATAGCCGCCCCAGCCGTAGCATGCGCCTGCATCCAGAACGATGGTATCGTGAACGATACGGAGCATGTCAACGGATTCCTTATCGCGTACCAGCTTGGTCTCGAGATAGTTCTCATAGAAATCAGGTAGTACTTCGTAGTAAGAATCGTATGCCATTGCTTCCAGAACGAAGGAGATATCGTCCAGATTCTTTGCGGTGATCGGCACACCCATCATCGGCACGTTATAACCGGAGGAGGTGTGGTAGTAGCTCTCCTGATCCGCAGTAGCCTTCGGAATCGGCAGGATACCGTAATCAACTTCAAATTCACGGTGAGTGTTGCTCAAAGTAGCGATGTAGGTCAGAATCTGATTGTTGCGGAACATACGGGTCTGCTCAGACCAGATGGAGGATACGTTCTTGATATTGCGGATGCAGAGGTAGTTGTTCGCGTCAGCGAAGATGTTGTTAACCAGCTTGTCCCAGAGAGTGATACCCTCTTCGGTAGCGGCAGAGATAACGGGTTTGTCATTCTCGTCCTTCTGGGTGATCATGTAACCGCCGCCAACTGCCAGAACGTAGCCTGCGTAGTCCTCGCCGGTGTGACCCCAACGGTCATTGTTGTCGCGGACACCGTCACCGTTCAGATCAACGGCACCGTTCTTGATCAGCTTGATGAACTCGTCCTGTGTCCACTTATTGTCATACACCATCTGGTAGTAGGTGTTCATGTCCAGATTGTTCGCCTTCATCAGATCCTTGTTGACAAAGATCAGATACAGGAATTCACGGGTCTTGAAAGAGAAGGAACCTGCGGTCATGTACAGCTTGTTTGCCAGAGATACGGACTTGTTCAGTTCCTGGAACCACCAGGGCTGATCAAAGTCCTGATACTTCATGGTGGTCATGTCCACCAGAAGCATGTTGGTTACATAGTTCTTCAGCGAGTTGCCGGGACCGTCGATGAGAACCTGGTAAGCGTCATCGCCAGCCTGTACGGAAGCCATGATATCCTTGGTGGGGTTGGTCTGGTTCTTCAGAATTTCCTGATAAACCGTGAAATTGTACTGCTCCTGCAGACGGCGGTTGCGGTCGAAAACGAGGTCATTGATCGTTTCGCCCGTCTCTTCCTCAGCATAGACACCGGTCTCGGTCTTGCCGTAGAAGATGAACTTCTGACCCTTCAGATCCATCTTTTCAGGCAGACCGGAGGGGATTCTGGTTTCCTCGGGTTCAGTGGTCACTTCGGGGGTAGTTTCTGCGGGTGCGGTGGTATCGGTGCTTTCGGCGGGAGCCTCGGAGCACGCGGCAAGAGTACTTCCCAGCATCAGAGCGGCGAGAAGCAGTGCCATAATCTTCTTCATGATGAATTCCTCCTATGATACAATAAATAGTACAGATTATGCATTTTTAGTTTATCACTTTCCGAACAGTTTGTCAACAGAAATTCGCATTTTACCATAAAAAACCGTGCACCGCAGAGACCTGCGGTGCACGGCAAAAAACGGGAATATTCTTTTTATCAGCCTTCGTTGCCGGCCTTGACTCTTTCGATCACAGTATCGATGGTCTTCTGAGTGGATGCCTTCTTGGATGCATCAAAGGTAACGAGAGTATTGGTACCGGTATTGACTACCTTGTAGATCTCGTTCAGGTAGTAGCCCCAACCGTATACGGCACCGGCGTCCAGAACGATGGTGTCATGGACGATACGGAGCATATCCACGGACTCGCGGTCACGAACCAGCTTGGTCTCGAGGTAATCCTCATAGAAGGTAGGCAGTACATCGTAGTAAGAGGTGTATGCCATGGCTTCCAGAACGAAGGAGATCTCGTCCAGGTTCTTGGCCGTGATCGGCACGCCCATCAGAGGTACGTTGTAGCTGGATGCGGTGTGGTAGTAGGATTCCTGATCCAGAGATCCCTTCGGGATCGGCAGGATGCCGTAGTCGATCTCATATTCGCGATATGCGTTGCCCAGCGTGGTGATCCAGGTCATGGCCTGATCGTTCTGGATCATACGGGTCATCTCGGACCAGATAGAAGATACGTTCTTGATATTGCGGATGCAGAGGTAGTTATTCGCGTTGGCGAAGATGTTATTAACCAGTTTATCCCACAGAATGACACCCTCTTCGGTAGCGGCGGAAACAATGGGCCTGTCATTCTCGTCCTTCTGGGTAATCATGTAGCCGGCACCGACTGCGAGGCAGTAGCCTGCGTAGTCCTCACCGAGGTGACCCCAGCGGTCATTGTGGTCGCGGACGCCGTCACCGTTCAGATCGGCTGCGCCGACCTTGATCATCTTGATGAACTCATCGTTGGTCCAGGTGCCGTCATACGCCATCTGGTAATAGTCGGCGATATTCAGACCGTTGGCCTTCATCAGCTCGGTATTGCAGATAACCATGTACAGCCAGCTGCGGGCAGAGAGAGAGAAGGCACCGGCGGTCATGTACAGCTTGTTGGCCAGGGATACGGAGTCGTTCAGCTCCTGGAACCACCAGGGCTGCTCAAAGTCCTGATACTTCATGGTGGTCATATCCACCAGCAGCATATTGGTTACGAAATTGCGCAGGGAGTTGCCGGGTCCGTCGATAAGGACCTGATAGGTATCATCGCCTGCCTGAATAGAAGCCTGGATATCCTTGGTGGGGTTGGTCTGGTTTTTGAGCTTCTCCTGGAAGATCTTGAAGTTGTACTGTTCCTGAAGAGCCAGATTGCGGGCGAAAACAACGTCATTGACCTTGTCGCCGGTCTCTTCTTCCGCGTACACACCGGTCTCAGTCTTGCCGTAGAAGGTGAACGTCTGCCCCTTCAGATCCATTTTTTCGGGCAGACCGGAGGGGATCTTGGTCTCCTCAGGCTCTGTGGTCACTTCGGGAGTGGTTTCCACAACAGCGGTGGTACCGGTATCGGTGGTCTCCGCCGGTGTGTCAGAGCACGCGGCGAGAGTGCTTCCCAGCATCAGCGCGGCGAGAAGCATCGCGATCATACGCTTAGCGTTCATGATAATTCTCCTTTTACTAATATTTTATAAGGATATTATAATTATAGCACTTTTTTGTACGGTATTGCAATAGCAAAACACAAAAAATCACACTTGTTTTTAATAATACTCATTATCCTTTGAAAAAAACTTAAAACCTCCGTCACGGGCGGAGGTTTTAAGTGTCCCTTACTCTGTCAGAGGCAGACCCAAATCCCGGAGCAGACGCGTCAGCACATACTTGTCCCGGATATCCGCGCCGCAGCGGAAGAGGATCTGCCGCTCCTCCTCACCGACGCCGATCTCCGCAAGTCCTGCGGGGAAACCGATCTTCTTCATAAACGCGCAAAGCTCCCCGGAATCGGGCAGCGTATTCATCTCGGCGCACAGCTCGTCCCATTTTCCGATAATCCGCTCCAGCCGCAGGGCATGGGCGGATTTGTCATATTTATGCTCCACCGCTTCCAGCGCGATCATGGCTTCCGCGCCGGGACCCACGTTTTCGCGCAGATAGGCGGCATGGGCATCCCAGTCGAAGGCTTCTGCGGCGGCAAGCGCCTTTGTCCGGTCGGGTCTGGTCGTTTTCAGATGTTCATAAGCGCGGATTACATCCAGCGCCGCCGCACCGCACTGGATGCCGTGCAGCTCCGCCGGAGTACCGAAAGCCAGAGAACGCATATCCCGGATATGGGAGAGATAATGCTCCATGCCCGATGCGGGACGGGAAACGCCTGCACACCGCATGGCAAGTCCCGCCATAATCAGTCCCTTCGCCAGCACGCCTGCCGCATCGGGATCGCCAGCCAGAACCGCTTCGATATTCTCCGATGCCGCGTCCAGCGCGCTCCGCATCATATCCGCCACGGCAGGACAGTAGAACTCATCCAGAATAATCTTCGCCAGCCGCCATTCAACGAGGCTGACGTATTTCGCCGCCATATCGCCGTAGCCGGAGAGGATCATCCACCGGGGCGCCGCTGTCAGCACATCCGTATCCAAAAGGATCGTTTCGGGGGAGACGGTATTCAGGGAGACTTTCAGTCCGTCCATCTCCATAGCGGAAGTGGGCGATGCGTATCCGTCCATGGAAGGCGCGGTAGCCACATAGATATACGGCACTTTTGCCGCCGAGGCGAGAATCTTGGCGGTATCGCCAATCACGCCGCCGCCGATGCCCACGATAGCATCCGCGTCCGGCGGACAGTGCATCAGAGCACCGCCCACGGTATGCTCATGGGGCAGAGGATGATTTTCGCTGTAGATATGGCAGGAATAAGTGATCCCCGCATCGCGCAGTGCGGAAGCGGCAGATTCTCCTGCGGCGCGCCATGTATTGACATCGGCAAGGAGATACGGTCGGCTGATGCCGCGGGCGGCGAGCACCTGCGGCAGACGGCGCACGGCTCCGCGCTCATTGATTACGTTTTTCAGGGTAATATCGTGAAATTTTCCGCAGTGCGGGCAGAAGAATCCGCCGTCGCGGATCAGAGAAGAAAGGGTAACAGACATGATACACCTCTTAATGAAAAATTTACGGGTATAGTATATCACAAAACCGCAGTCTTGGCAACATATTTCCCCTGTGCGGATTATGCACTGCATAAATATTTCATGGAAAAGCGAATCTTTTGACATGAGGCAAGGAGGTTGGGGGTGTGGGGGC
>SVTS01000105.1 GCA_015063645.1 Oscillospiraceae bacterium
AATGACATTTGGTAAAAATGCGCTTCACTTTTTTCTGTAACCGTGCAGAGTTTTTGAAAGGGGCGCGGGGGAAACTTTTTTCAAAAAGTTTCCCCCGCATATTTTTCTCACTTATTCACCCAGCAGACGCTTCTCAGCTGCGGCGCACCACAGACCGCCTGCCTCTGTGCAGATCTTGTCCAGATCTGCAAACAGCGCGGCGTTCTTACCACCCTCGGCTGCCAGCTTTCCGAAATCGGAAATGGCGGTCAGCGGAAGCTCAATGTGCGTGTAGATCAGCTTCTTTGCACCGGGGATTTTTGTCAGATTCAGCGTCGTATCCGCAACGGCATCCAGACCGCCGATGTGCGTGACCATGCCCGCGGGATTGATCTTCTTCTGCTCCATCAGTGCAATGGATTCCAGCATGTCAGCCGTGTTGCCGCCGCTGGTGCCCACAATGTGCGTTGCACCGTAGTGTACGTTGTAGAAATTGAACATCGCAGAGAACTGCGTGTTGGTCGGACCGGCAAAGAAGTTCAGACAGCCGTCCCGTCCGAGAATCGCATCGCCCAGCTCCACCACGGACTGTACCGGCGCATAGACAAATACATCGTTGAAGCCCTCGCCGTCCGTCAGGTCACGGAGCGCTTTCACCGGATCATCCACACCTGCGGTGTTCATGTAGATCAGCTTCGTGCCGTGTGCGGCAGCATCTTCTACCGTCAGCAGCTGGGATGCGCGGGTCAGACGTGCATCGTCAATGTCTGTTACAACCAGCAGAGAAGGAGCATTGCCGCCGTGCACGGCATAATCCGCCGCACCGAGTCCCATGGGACCGGCTCCCGCCAGAATTGCCATCGTGCCGCGTGGTGTGCAGCCCATGTCGTGCACATATACACCGGGCTTGGTGTGATAGTTGGCGTGGAAACCGCCTACGATGCAGCTCATCGGCTCTGCAAGGCTGCCGTAGAAGAATGCATCGCCGTCATAGGGAAGCAGACAGCCGCATTCCATGACTTCGTTCGGAATGATTACGTATGTTGCATCGCCGCCGATGTAGGGGTAGGAATATCCGGGGGATTCCAGCGAACCCTTGTAGTTGATGGCGGGCTGAATAACGAATTTATCCCCTGCCTTGAACTTGTCCGCCCACTTGGCGCCCACTTCAATCAACTCACCGCAGAATTCGTGACCGATGATCACGGGATTTTCGGCTACATTGTTGGGGACACGCTTGTGATCCGCACCCTGGGATGCGGCTTTGTACGAGGACATGCAGATGGAGTCGGAAACAACCTTTGCCAGAATCTCGCAGTCCTTGATCGCCGGAAGCTCAAACTCTTCCAGACGCAGATCCATTTTGCCGTACAGTCTTACTGCTTTTGTTTTCATTGTATTTCTCCTGCGTTAGATATATTAATACCGGGGCATTTCCGTGAAGCCAACCTTGCGGCGTACCTTGGACATGGTGCGCAGCGTATCGTGTGCCGCTTCGCGGGCACCTTCCGCCATGACCTTTTCCAGATATGCCTTATCCGCCATGAGACGGTTGAACTCATCCTGGATCGGGGTCAGCTTGTCAGCGCAGGCTTCGCCCACTGCTGCCTTGAAATCGCCGTATCCCCTGCCGTCAAATTCGCGCTCGATCTCGTCCATGGTCTTGCCGGTGAATGCGCTGTAGATGGACATCAGATTCTCCACGCCGTCCTTGCCTTCGCCGCGGCGGACTTCACTGCCGGAATCGGTGACGGCACGTTTGAACTTGCGCAGAATCACGTCTCTCGGATCCAGAATGCGTACAACCGCATTTTCGTTTTCGTCGGATTTGCTCATCTTCTTGGTCGGCTCAGCCAGGGACATGATCTTTGCCGCGTTCTGGGGAATGTATCCCTCAGGGACAACAAAAGTGTCGCCATAGATACCGTTGAAGCGCATCGCGATGTCTCGTGCCAGCTCCAGATGCTGCTTCTGATCCGCACCAACGGGAACCAGATCGGTCTGGTAAAGCAGAATATCTGCCGCCATCAGCGTAGGATAGGTGAACAGACCGGCGTTGATGTTGTCTGCATTCTTGGCGCTCTTGTCCTTGAACTGGGTCATTCTGCCCAGCTCGCCGAACATGGTGTAGCAGTCCAGAATCCAGCCCAGCTCCGCGTGACCGGAAACGTGGCTCTGCACGAACAGTACATTCTTTGCAGGATCCAGTCCGCATGCCATATACAGAGCCAGCGTCTCATAGGTACGGCGGCGCAGTTCTGCCGGATTCTGCCGTACTGTGATAGCGTGCATATCCACTACGCAGTAATAGCAGCGGTAATCATCAGAGAATTTCTTGAAATTGCTGATCGCGCCCAGATAGTTGCCAATGGTCAGGGTTCCGGAGGGCTGCACGCCGGAGAAAACCACTTTTTTGTCCTTATACATAACGGTGTCCTTTACTTATAAATTCACTACCTATCATTATACCGCAAATCGGGTGTGTTTGTCAATGGGCAGACAGGGAATGATGACAGAGGCTCTTAACAAAATTTTCAGAAATTTCAATATTATCACATCGAAACTTCATATGAAGTTAATATAGGGAGAGTATACTGTATGAGAATTAATAAAAAAGGATTTCAATATGTTAAAATTAAAAAACATAACCAAGGATTATGTGGCGGGGGATTCCACCGTCACCGCGCTGAAAGGGGTCAGCATTGATTTCCGCGACAGCGAATTTGTCTCCATTCTGGGACCGTCCGGATGCGGTAAAACAACGCTTTTGAATATCATCGGCGGACTGGACCGGTATACGTCGGGCGATCTGGTAATCGAGGGGCGTTCCACAAAGGAATTCTCCGACCGGGACTGGGACAGCTACCGCAATCACTCCGTGGGATTCGTCTTTCAGAGCTATAATCTGATCCCGCATCAGACTGTGCTTGCCAATGTGGAACTGGCGCTGACGCTCTCCGGCGTGGCGAAATCGGAGCGCCGCCGCCGTGCAGAAGATGCCCTGAAGCAGGTTGGTCTGGGGGATCAGCTGCACAAGCGTCCGAATCAGCTTTCCGGCGGACAGATGCAGCGCGTCGCCATTGCCCGTGCACTGGTCAACGATCCGGAGATCCTGCTGGCGGATGAGCCCACCGGTGCACTGGACTCCGCTACCAGCGTGCAGATCATGGAGATCCTGAAAGAGATTGCCAAAGACCGTCTGATCATCATGGTTACCCATAATCCCGAGCTTGCCGAGGAGTACTCCACCCGTATCGTGCGCCTGCTGGACGGCGAAATACAGAGCGACACCAATCCCTATGACGGGACTTCGGAAAAGAAACCGGAAAACGCAGCAGGAAAGACATCCAGAACATCCATGTCCTTTGCCACCGCACTGGGGCTTTCACTGAATAACCTGATGACGAAAAAGGGACGCACGCTTCTGACCAGCTTCGCCGGTTCCATCGGTATAATCGGTATCGCGCTGATCCTTTCACTTTCCGCCGGTGTGCAGGCGTATATCGACCGTGTGGAAGAGGATACGCTGTCCAGCTATCCGATCCAGCTGACGAAAGCCACTATGGATTATTCCGGCATGATGATGTCCCTGATGGAATTGGGGGAGAACAGGGAAGAGCATGAGCTGGACCGCATCTATTCCAATACCATTATGTCCGAAATGCTGAACAGCATGGTCAGCGAGGTAAAAACCAATAATCTGGAAGCATTTATGAAGCATCTGGAAACCCATCCGGATGTTCCGTCTCTGGTAAGTGATATCAGATATTCCTACTCCACCACGATGCATGTCTATGCATCCGATACATCGGAAAAGATCGTACAGGTACAACCGTCCACTGTGTTTGAGAATATGGGCTCCGGTGCGATGAATGAGCAGATGAGCGGATCCATGGGGCAGATGTCCGGTGGTTCTGCCGGTATGGATGTGTGGACAGAGATGATGGATAACCCGGAACTTCTTGCCAAGCAGTATGATGTGATCGCCGGACGTATGCCGGAGGCGTATAATGAAGTTGTGCTGATCGTCAGCAAGGATAACGAGGTCAGCGACTATACGCTGTACGCTCTCGGTCTGAAGGATCAGGCGGAAGTAAAGGAGAATTTCCAGAAACTGATGCGCGGAGAGAAGATTGTCAGTGAAGCTGTCAGCTTTTCCTATGAGGATATTCTGAATCTCTCCTTCCGTCTGCTGCTCAATACGGATTACTACGAAAAGACCGCCTCCGGCTGGGAAGATAAGCGGGATGACGATGCGTATATGAAGAAAAAACTCGCCGAAGCGGAAGAGATCTGTGTGGTGGGTATCATCCGTCCGTCGGAAGGCTCCAATATGGGACAGGTCAGCGGCTCCATCGGGTATATGCCTTCTCTGATGCTCCATCTGATCGATGAGGTCAACAAGAGCGAAATCGTCCGCGCACAGAAAGAGAATCCTGATGTGGATGTGTTCACCGGCATCACCTTCGAGAAACCGGAGAAAGTGGAGATCACCATGGAGAGCATGCAGGCGTATATCGCCTCTCTGCCTGCTGAAGAGGGTGCGCAGTATACAGCCAGCATCGCACAGATGAAGGCAGGCGGCATGTCCGACGAGCAGATTCTGGCGATGTTTGCCTCCGCTATGCAGCCGAAGACCACCGATGCCACCTATGAGGGAAATCTCGCTCTGCTCGGCGTGTCCGACCCGGAGAATCCGTCTATGATTATGATTTTCCCGAAGGATTTTGAAGCCAAGGAAACGCTGTCCGCTATTATTGATGCGTACAATGAATCCGTGGAAGAAGAGGACAGAATCCAATACACCGACTACATCGGTCTGCTGCTCTCCTCCGTGACCACGGTCATCAACGCCATCAGCTATATTCTGATCGCGTTCGTGGCGATTTCACTTGTGGTTTCCTCTATCATGATCGGTATTATTACCTATATATCTGTGTTGGAACGTACCAAGGAGATCGGTATCCTCCGTGCGGTGGGTGCATCCAAGAAGGATATCTCCCGCGTGTTCAATGCGGAGACGATCAGCGTCGGTTTCGTCGCAGGTGCCATCGGAATCATCGTGACTGTGATTCTGGATATCATCGCGAGCATCGTTCTGGAGATCATCACGGATATTCCGGGACTTGCCTCCCTGCCTGTGGTCGGCGGTGTTGCGCTGGTGGTGATCAGTATGCTGCTCACCTATATTGCCGGTCTGATTCCCGCGAAAGTGGCGGCGAAGAAAGATCCCGTCGTTGCTCTGCGGAGCGAATAAGAATAAACTGACAGATACAGCCTTTTCTCTGCATAATCCGGGGAAAAGGCTGTATTTTGTGAAAATTTTCGTCCTGCCCCTTGATTTTTTTGCGTGTATGTATTACAATAATATAATGTGAATTGCAAACATTACCTGTGTTCAAACATAACAGATTATAAAGCGAGGAGAAAACAACATGGAAAAGAAATTCAGAAAAATCGGCGTACTCACCTCCGGCGGTGACGCTCCCGGTATGAACGCAGCAGTCCGTTCCGTTGCCCGTGCGGCTCTTGCCCGCGGCGTGGAAGTCGTCGGCATCAAGGGCGGCTACAGCGGACTGATCAATGATAATATGATCGAGCTGAAGCCCCGTGCCGTAACCGGCATTATCTATCAGGGAGGTACTTTCCTCTACTCCGACCGCTGCGATGAGTTCAAGACCGAAGAGGGTATGCAGAAGGCTATTGCAACCTGCAAGAAGCACGGCATCGACGGTATCGTTGCCATAGGCGGCGACGGCACCTTCCGCGGCGCTACCGACCTCTCTGTACGCGGCATTCCCACCATCGGCATTCCCGGTACCATCGATAACGATATCACTGCTACCGAGAATTCCATCGGTTTTGATACCGCAATGAACACCGTTCTTGAGATGGTTGACCGCCTCCGTGATACCTGTGAATCCCACGCTCGCTGCAACGTAGTTGAGGTTATGGGTCGCGGCGCCGGCGATATTGCTCTGAATACCGCTATGGCTCTGGGCGCAGTTGCCTGCGTGATTCCCGAGTGCCCCTTTGATGAGGCTGCCTGCATGGAGAAGATCCGTACTCTGCGCGCTGACGGTAAGCGCAGCTTCCTCGTAATTGTATCCGAGGGTGTTGAGAACTTCTCCGAGGGTCTTGCCAAGCGTATTCAGGCTGAGACCGGCGTGGAGACCAAGTTCGCACGTCTCGCACACGTTGTCCGCGGCGGTACTCCGACGCTGACCGACCGTGTATTTGCCACCAAACTGGGCGTTGCCGCTGTGGATCAGCTTCTCGCCGGCAAGAGCAATCTGGTTATGTGCCAGCAGAACAACAAGATCGTAGCTGTGGATATCCTGTACTCCCAGTGCCTCGACCGCAAGTATAAGGGCACACTGAAAGAGGGCATGCTGGAGAAATTCTCCGCAGAGGAAATCGCCGCTATGGATGCCGCTATCGCTGAGAAGAAGGCTGAGTTCGCTGAGCTCTATGCTATCGTGAACGATCTGGCAAGATAAATACACTACCCGGAAATCCTCCGATATCGGAGGATTTCTTTTTTTGTCGGAACATTCATGCATCCGATTCGTCAGTATACAGCAGAAGCTCTGTATAACCGTTGACATTTGTCTGCGAAGTTTGCGTCAAATCGTTGACAAATGTCTGCGAGTGTGCTATAATACAACCGTAGACATTTGTCTGAGGAGGATTGTATGAAAAACTGGGAAAGATTGCCTGAGGCGGAACTGGATGTAATGCTTACGCTCTGGCACGCGGAGGAAGCATTGACCGTCGGGGAAATCGTGCGGCGGCTGTCCGGCATCCGCACATGGAAATCTGCAACGGTACACGTTCTGCTGGAGCGTCTCGAAAAAAAGAACTTCGTTCAGGTGGATAAATCAGGCTATGCACATCTGTATGCCCCTGCAGTTACGGAGGAAGAGTACCGCAGCGGTGAGCAGCATTCATTTCTGCACCGCTTTTTCGGCGGTTCCGCCAAGAAGATGATCGTATCCATGCTGGATGCAGACGGACTCAGTGAAGATGATATTGAGGAGTTGACCGCGCTGCTTCGCGACAAGAAATCCGGAGGAAAATAATGACACTGTTTCTTGCGAATCTGGTAGAAATCACACTCTCCATGAGTGCGGTGATCCTGATTCTTACCCTGATACTGCGGCTTTGGGGCAGCAAATTCACGGCGCAGTGCCGTTATATCCTGTGGACCGTGGTCCTTCTGCGGCTGGCTGTTCCGGTTGGGGCGTTATTCCTTCCTGCGCTGATTGAAATTCCCGTGCCTGCGATTTCCACCGAAATCGATAGGGCAGAAGAAGAGGCGGAGAGGGATTTCCCGGATGTATCTGCCGACGTACAGACACAGCCGCAGTTTCCCTATCCGGGGAATACATCTCTTGGTCAAGCTGTTCCATCGGATACAGTTGTGCCTCCGGCATCACCGCAGGTGACAACAGCTCCGGCGGTCATCCCGGAAACCGTTCCGCCGCAGATGCCGGCGGAGACGCTTCCGGCGGACAGCGGTGCGGAAGCTCCCGCGTCTGCTGAGACGCATCCTCCGCTTTCTGCGGAACAGATTTTTCGTCTGATCGGCGGAATCTACGCCGCAGTCGCGGCAGTATTTCTGGCGTGGCATCTGCTGACGTATATCCGGTTTACTTCTTCGGTGCGCCGCAGCGGACGGGCGGCAGACGGCGTGATGCAGAAGCTCTTTGAACAGATTTGCCGTGCCAAAGGAATCCGGCGCATGCCGCGTCTGATCGTATCCCCTCGCGTGAGCAGTCCCTGCGCGTTCGGATGGTTTTCCACCTGCATAGCGATGCCGGAAACAGCGCTGTCCGGGGAAGTGCTGGCGGGTACGCTTCTGCATGAGATTACGCACTGCCGCCGTGGGGATCTGTTTATCAAAGGGATCACGGTTCCGGTGCGCGCACTGCATTGGTTCAATCCGCTGGTGCACTATGCCGCGGAGAAATGCGCAACGGAGATGGAACTTTCCTGTGATGAAACAGTTCTGCGCGGATGCAGCGATACTGTCCGTTCCGATTACGGCGGGGTGATGCTGGAAATCGTACGCCGCTGCAGCACAAGTCACGGCAGTATGACCACGCATTTCAATCCCCGCCGCCGTGCTGTAAAACTTCGTTTCCTCAATATTATAAACGGATCCGGCAGCCGCCGGGGCGTTCCCCTGATCGCGCTTTGTCTGGTGATCTGCCTGCTGGCGGGAACGATCATTGCCTGCCGTGTGGAAAATCCCGCGGAGAAGGGTGGGGATACGGAGGAAGAAATTCTTCTGCCCGAAACTGCGGCGGAAACTGCTATCGCGCTGACTGAGCAGATCGTGGATTATGTAATGACAAAAGACTGGCTGACGGACGGTTACACCTTCACTAAGGTAGACGCGGACCGGCTGGTGTATTCGCTCACCGCCATGCGCGGGAATGCAGCGCATCCCTGCGCATCATCAATTACCGTGAGCGATGACGGCAGATATATGTCGCTTCCCATGAAAGAGGCGGAAGAGCTGACGCGCCGTGTATTCGGCTATGAGGACTGGGCGTACTATCCTGCGACGGAATATGAGGTTGTCCAGCGGGATGAGGCAGCGCAGACCTACCGTTTTGCTTTGGAGACGGGGCTCTGGAACAGTTCGTTCCGTCTTATGGAGATAAGTACGGAAACAGAGGAGAACCGTGTCCTTGTGCGGGGAATTCTGAAGAATTCCGACCGGTACGAATACAGCGGTACAATGACCTACGGCATATATACGTTCGTCTGGGAATGGACGGAGGACGGATTCTCCCTTGCAGATATGTATCTGCGCGACACGTCCATGTATGAGATTGATCTGATCTGGCATGACGGCAGGGAGATGATCACTCCCGCAGAATATTTTGATGTATCCGTCGATCGGATCACCGGACTGACTACGGAAAAATTCCCCACTTCCGCACCGATCACGGTTGGCGGCAATACGGTCTTTATTGCAAAAACAGCCGATGGTTATGCTGCCGGATGGGTTGAGGGGGAATATGCCGCAGCGGATATCCCCTTTGCCCGTGCCCATTGGTTCCGTGTGGCGGCAGATCCGCCGGCAGGGGAGGGCATTCCCGTTATGGGCGCCTTTCTCGACACCTGTCCCGGGGTACTGAGAGAGAGGGCATTCGTGTTCGGCTTTCAGTATACAACCATAGGGACGTCGGTATATTATTTTGATGACTCCGGTGTTCTGCAGTTTACAGGTGCCCCCGGGGGGATGGATCCCCTTGAAACGGATATCGACGGCGACGGTGAAAAAGAACTGATCACCATGCAGGACGGAGACGGCTATATTTGGGATGAGTACGCCGGCGGCATCCGTTATGTGGATGGGAATGAACTGAACCGACAGCTTACGGATGCACTGGGCGGCAGTGCCATGTGGAATCCGTATGTGGGCGGCATCCGCGTATCCGTATATAAACAGTATGTCGGTACATCCGAATATTCCGTAGAGATAAGAGGAGATCAGCTGAAGCTCCTGCCATTGAGCAAGGAAGAATGGAAAAAATATATTTCCGGCGGTGAAAACGGTGCGGTTCAGCTTTCCGTTCCTGCGGATACGGAGCAAAAGAGCGGTTCCTTCCGCATTACGGTAGGCGGACAGACGGCGGAAATCCATCTCGGCGGAGCAGCAGCCCTTGCCGGTCCGGATGCGCCGCTGATCCGCTGTGCGGACTATACGGGCGACGGCATCGATGACGCGCTGGTGATTTTCCGTATAACGGACGGTATCGGCTTGATCACAGATGCAGCAATTCTGGTCAGCGGAGCGGACGGCAGTGCTTTCTCACCGCAGAATGAATTTACTGCGCTGAACGATCGTCTGGAAGAAAAAGATGGCACCTTCGTGCTGAAAACGGATGACGGGGAATCCGTTCCGCTGTCCGGTGAATATCTGGACGGGGATTCAGTGCGGCTGAAAAAGTTCTCCCTTACTTTTGTGGAGAATGGTGTTCTGCAGGGCAAAGCTGTTCTGGGATACGGTGCTGTGAATGCGGCGGATCCGACATTCTTTCTGGAATACGGTATAGACAGC
>SVTS01000106.1 GCA_015063645.1 Oscillospiraceae bacterium
ATGTATTAAGAATAACCTCATCATATTTGGTATTATCATCATCAACAAAATATTTCATCAACTCAACATCTTGCTTTTCCAACAATTTGTACTCCATAATATACCTCGCCAAATTCTTATTTATCGTCCACCTATCATCGTCCGGGAACACAACACCGAATTGGGACTTTTTTAAAGTTTTTTGAGGAGGGATTCAGGGAGGGACTTTTTGTAAAAAGTCCCTCCCCGTTCTCTTATTCTCTCTCAGAATCGAACCGGTCAAAGATCGGCTGAGGTTCCTCAAATGGAAGCTTCATAAACACATCACTCAGGGGCGTTCCGTGCCGCTCCCGCTCGATGACCTCGATCAGCCGATCGAAATCCTCGGGAAGATGGGCATGCGTGCCGCTTCGCCAGTACCAGAGCACGTTTTCTTCCTTGCCGTACAGCTTCCAGACCTCCCGGGCTGCCGCCGCGGTCATATAAGTATTGATCGGGCCGCACCACACATCGCTCAGCGCCTGTGAATCAAAATACACACGCGGTGCGAGAAGCGCCTTCAGAAAATGCTGATCAAAGGGAAGTTCAGCTTCGCGGTGGGAATATTCCTTCAGTCCCGGAACAAACCAATGCGGGAAAGCATTCACAATGACATCCAGCGGCTCTTCACGTTTTTCCTGTCCGTCCTCCTCAAGGGCACGCATGTGGATGCGATAGCAGCCGGAGCCGCCGCAACCCGATCCCTCAGGATTGACGATGGTGGCACGCTCATCCAAAGCACCTGCCAGCAGCGCCGTTTTGCCGCCGCGGGACAGACCGGTAAATGTCACGGAAGACAGATCCGCAAGACCGAGTTCGATCAGCGCATCCAATGTACGGCTGAAGCCCCATGCCCATGCCGCCAGCGCACCAAACTGCAGATCCTCGTACGTCTCGTACAGATTCCCCTTGCGGGGAGCATCTTTGATATCGGGCACGATCTCACAGCGGTTGAACGCCACCAGCATAATGCCGCGCTCGACAAATTTATTGTATATCTCTGCGTCCTGCATGCAGGTGTAGCAGAGATCTCCGTCGATCACCACGGGGAACGGTCCGTTTCCGCCGGGCATATGGCAATAAATCGAGAAAGAGACAGGCTTTTCGCGGGTTCCCGCCGTGATTTTATAAATACTCATCATGCCCTTTTCAAAGCGGCGCATGAGCGGAGTGATCTCCAGAATCTCCGGTTTCGGCGGAAGCTGACCGTACTGCATTTCCACAACGGTTTTGTACAACTCCCTGCGGCGCTCCTCCCAGTCGGCGACAGAACGCACCTTTCTCCCATCATCAAAGGTAAACAGGTCGGGCAGTTTTCCCAGAACCTCGTAATGTGTTATTTTCACTGTACATGCCCCCTTTTCGGATCATTTTACGGCTTCACCAGACGGTACGGATTGCCGCAGAGGTTCTCCACGTTGGTCCGAACGCCGTTTTCATCCCATTCGATATCCACGACAAATCCGCCGCGGGCGCGGAGTCCTTTGACTTTGCCGGATTTCCATGCGGAAGGCAGGGCAGGCAGTATATCCAGCACCCATTCGCCGTTTTCTTCGCGGCTCTGCAGCAGCATCTCCGCGATAGCGGCGGTGATGCCGAAGTTGCCGTCAATCTGGAACGGATTGTGGGAATCGAACATATTCGGATAGATGGAGCGGGCGTACATGTTCCGGATGCATCCGTGGGCGCGTTCACCGTCACGGAAACGGGCAAACAGGCAGGCGATCCACGCGTTGCTCCATCCGGTATGTCCGCCGCCGTGAGCAAGTCGGTAATCCAGCGAAGCCAGCGCCGCGTTCCATTCGGGGGTATCCGCTTTGATCACCTCGGCGGGATATACGCCGTACAGATGGGATACATGGCGGTGTCCTTTTTCCACCTCAGGCAGTTCCTCGCCCCACTCCAGCAGACGTCCGTCCGAGCCGATTTTCAGCGGAGAGACCCGCTCTTCAACGGCGGCATAGTCGGAGAAATCCTCACCGAGGATCTCTGCTGCCCGGTGTGCGTTGGCGAACAGATCCAGGATAATGCCCAGATCCATACCACTGCCCTCAGCCACGGAAGAATTCCCGTCCCGATCGGCAAATTTGTTCTCGGGGGATGTGGAGGGAGATGTGGTCAGTCTGCCATCCTCCCCTTCGACCATCCAGTCAATGAGGAAATCCATGGCAGAGGTGAAAATCGGATAGGCTTCGCGGAGGAATTCCTTATCCTGCGTATAGAGATAGTGTTCCCACAGATGACGGCAGGACCAGAATCCACCCATGAGCCAGAAGCCCCACTGAACACCCTTGGTAGACGGCAGGCTGTACCGCCAGATATCGGAGTTATGCCAGGATGCCCAACCGCGCAGACCCATGGTATTGCCCCGGGCGGCAAGTTCTTTCACCTGTCTCAGCATCGGTTCATGACACTCGCTGAGGGCACAGACCTCCGCCGGCCAGTAATTCATCTGGGTGTTGATGTTCATAGTATAGTTGGAATGCCAGGGTGCAATGGGATAGCGGTTCCAGATACCCTGCAGATTCATGGACTGGGTGCCGGGACGGGAAGCAGCGATCATCAGGTACCGACCGAAATCGAACAGCAGAGCCGCCAGTGCGGGATCATTCTCGGGATGGATCAGACGCTCATTGGTAAGCGAATCCGGCGCTTCCCCCAGTTCCAGCGAAACGCGGGAGAAAAGTGCGCTGTAATCAGCGATATGGCGCGCCTGCAGTTCCTCCACGGTCTTTGCCGCGGCGGCATCCAGAATGTCGATGGCGCTCTGTTTATATTCCCTGCCCTCGCTGACGGGCATCTTATCATAGCCGTTGAAAGAAGTCGTAACGGTCACAAGCATGGTGAATGCGGGCACATTTTCCATCCAGAACGATGCGCCTGCGCTGTAGATCACGCCGCTGTCGGGGATAAGGCGCGCCGCGATACGGTAATGGATGCTCTCCTCATCCTCGGAATAGTGAATATCGTTTTCGTATTTATTGGCGACAGGCGGACAGATAGCGTCCAGAATCAGGGTATTGCCCTCTGTCTCCACGGTATGCCGGAACGGACTATTGACGGAAAGGGTGAAATAGCAGTTTCCGGAAGCTTTTACGCGGTAGACCAGCACCTGATCCGGCGCGGAGATAAAGGAAGTACGGGTGATCTGCGTACCGGGAACGTCCGCATCCTCCACCGCAGGAACGATCCGCTGTGTCGGCAGGAAGAAGGAATCTGTCAGCACGGCGCTGTCCAGATCCAGAGTACGGCTGTAACGGATGGGGCGGGAATCCGCGGCGTTGGCTCTTGCGGAAGCGGGAGCCATATCCAGAAGCAGTTCGCCCGCCGTCAGAAATCCCTGACTGTGTGCGTTCGGCATGGCGTCGGAGACCATTTTCTCCGCTTCTTTGTATTTCTTTTCGCGGATCAGTTTACGGATCTCGGGCAGGGTAGAGGTGTCATAGGGTTTTGCATCCGGATCCGGATGTCCGGACCAGAGAGTATCTTCACTGAGACTGATGCGGTCGGTAACAGTTCCGGAATACATCATGGCGCCGATACGTCCGTTGCCGAGGGGCAAAGCCTCATTCCAGTTCTGTGCGGGTTCACTGTAACGAAGGATTCGGGCTGAATTCATAGAACAGTCTCCTTTTATACACTTGTCGATATTGTGCTGTAATTTCGGCGTGCGCCTAAGAGTATATTTGTTTTTCTGCCGGGTAAACTGTATCTATACAAAATATGGGGGTATTTCATGGAAGATAAGCAGACTTCGGCAGAGAATACTTCGGCAGACGCCGAAAACAGACAGGATATTCTGGAGCAAATTGAGAAAACCGGTGCGGTCATTTCCAAAGGTGAGGGCGAGACCCTGCACTGTCTGACGATCATCGGTCAGATCGAGGGACATTATATTCTGCCCAGCGATCAGAAAAGCACGAAATACGAGCACATTATTCCGCTGCTCGTCTCCATTGAGGAAAATCCGGAAATCGACGGCATGCTGATGGTACTCAACACCATGGGCGGCGATGTGGAAGCCGGTCTGGCAATCGCCGAAATGGTCGCCAGCATGGCAAAACCAAGCGTATCGCTGGTGCTGGGCGGCGGTCACTCCATCGGGGTGCCGCTGGCGGTCTCCGCCAGGCGATCCTTTATCGTGCCGTCCGCGACCATGACGATCCATCCGGTACGGATGAGCGGAACCGTGGTCGGTGTTCCGCAGACGTACTATTATTTCGAGCGGATGCAGGATCGGATCGTGGATTTCATCACGGCGCATTCCCGGGTAGAGGAAGCGGAATTCCGCCGGCTTCTGCTCCGTCCGGATGAAATCGCCACGGATGTGGGATCCATCATCGACGGAGCGGAAGCGGCGAGGATCGGGCTGATCGACGAAGTAGGCGGGCTCAGCGACGCACTGAACGCACTGAGAAATATGATTCGTCAGAAGAGAGAATAACCGGTTCTTTTATGCCTTGCGCATCTCTCTGAAGGGATTCTCATCGGCAGTAAACGCAGGATGAATACGGATGCTCCAGGAGAATTCGGTTTCGCTGAAGCGGAATTCCTCTGCGAGCTGCGGACCGCAGGAGTTGGAGCCGATACCTGCCTGCTTATAATCCACGATCACGGTTGTTTCGGGATTGGGAACCAGCTCATAGGCGTGGGCTGCTGCAGTCAGCTGCTCAGGTGTGAAATGGGATGCGGAGAAGCAGAAGGAATCTGCGTAGAAGAAGAGTCCGTGACCGGCGACGGAGGAAACCTGCGCAAAGCGGCAGCTGCCATGCGCGGAATTCTCCTGCGGACGAACGTAGGGCTGATAATTCTCCTGAACAGTCGATGCGAAAAGCCCCAGGCGGGATGCCACACGCTTATCGGCATAGCTCTCGTGAGGACCGTAGCCGAAGTACTGCATCATCTCGCAGCCCTCGGGCATGGTGAGACGGACACCAAAGCGCGGCAGCGGCGGCAGACCTTCCCGTACCTTCATATCGTATGCGGCGGTGATGCCTTCAGCGGCAGTCACGGTATAGGTGACAGATCCGCGCAGGACGGGACGCATGGAGCGTGCGCCCATGGAGAATTCCGCGGTGACGGAAGCCTTTTCCCCATCGCAGACCGCATCGGAGACGGAGCAGCAGCGAACTGCCATCTTATCGTAGCCGTTGCGCATCCATTCGTTCTTGATATTGCGGTCGTTATCGGTGGGAGCACGCCAGATCGTGGGAAGCATGGGCTTCGTGATCATCTCCATGCCGTTATCGCGGATGGAGGTGACCAGACCGCTTGTGCGGCTGATGGTATAAACGCTCTCGCCGGCGGAGATCACGATGGAATCGTCCGTGGTGATCACGTCCACCGGATCGGCGGGCATTGCGGGCGTTACCGCTTCCTCGGAGGTGAGCATCAGCTGTGTGAAGCCCACTTCATAGCCCGCATCCGCCCATGCAGTGGGATGCTTCTGGCGGGCGCTGATATTCAGCGTGCGGATACCGCAGTGACAGCCGTCCGGGGTATACAGCGTCACGCGGCGGCTCTTCTGGGGAGCGGCGGGAACGGTGACCGTGCCGGATGCCACGGAAACGCCGTCGCGCTCCACGCTCCAGTAAAATTCCAGATCGGAAAGATCGGTGAAGTACCGCAGGTTCCTGACGATAATCACGCCTTCCTCATTGCCGGCAGTGATTTCAAAGGGCTTGAGCACCTGCTTCAGTTCCAGAAGACCGGTATGAGGCGTGCGGTCAGGCCATACGAGACCGTCCACACAGAAGTTGCTGTCGTGAGGATAATCGCCGAAATCACCGCCGTAGGTGTAGGCGGGATGCAGATACTTATTCACGCCGCCGGGCGCGGTGATCGTCACGGAATGATCCGTAAATTCCCAGACGCATCCGCCGAAGAACTCGTCATGGGCATAGATCACATCCCAGTACGCTTTCAGATCGCCGGGGCCGTTGCCCATGGCGTGGCTGTATTCGCAGAGGAAAAACGGATACTTTACATTTTTATTTTTGATATAATTTTCCAGGCAGGCGGCAGGTGCAGGATACATACGGCTGTCAATGGTGATATAGTCGCAGACCACATCCTTCTGCTTTGCCTTGTCCTCGCTCCTCATATTGCCCGAAAGGCGGCTGGTCGCGCCCTCGGAATGAATCAGGCGGGAGCCGTCGCGGTCACGGAAATATTCCGCCATAGCACGGTGATTACGCCCCACGCCGGACTCGTTGCCCACGGACCACATGATGATGGAAGGATGGTTCTTATCCCGCTCCAGCATGCGGCGGGCACGGTCCATGTACGCCTCCGTCCACTCCTCACTGTCGGTCAGCTGATCCACATTGCCTCCTCTGCCGAAGCCGTGGGTCTCGATATCCGCCTCATCGCAGACATAGATACCCAGTTTATCGCACAGCGCGGTGAAGCGGGGATCGTTGGGATAATGGCTGGTGCGCACCATGTTCACGTTGTGCTCTTTCATGATGTACAGATCACGGAGCATATGCTCGTACGGTGTGGCATGACCGAGAAGCGGGTGGCTGTCGTGGCGGTTGACGCCCTTTGCCTTCACTTTCTGTCCGTTGATGTATACCACCTTGCCGCGGGTCTCCACACGGCGGAGACCGCAGTCGATGCGGATCACTTCACTGCCGGCATACAGATACAGCGTATACAGTTTGGGATCCTCATCGCTCCAGAGAACGGCGTCTGCGATTGCAATGGAATCCGTCTCTGCACCCTCGTAGATCACTTTACCGGCAGGATCGAGGAGTTTCATGGAAAGATCAGTTTCACCGGTTTTATCCAGTTCGATACCAAAGGAACCGGAAGCAAAATCATCGCTCAGCTCAGGACGGACGAAAATATCCCGGATGTGCGCAGGATCACGGTAGAGCAAATATACCTCGCGGAAAATACCGGATACGCGCCACATATCCTGATCTTCCAGATAGGAGCCGTCGCACCACTTGAGAACGAGCACCTTCAGGGTATTCTTCCCTGCCCGCACATAGTCAGTGATGTCGATCTCACTGGTCATGTGGCTGACCTGGCTGTAGGCAGCGAACGTATTGTTGACCCACAGATAGAAACAGGAGTCCACGCCCTCGAAATTCAGGTAAATCTTCTTGCCGGTCGTCCATGCGGGAAGCGTGAAGTCACGCACATACAGACCGCAGGGATTCTCATTCGGCACATACGGCGGATCCACAGGATAGGGATAGTTGATGTTGGTATAGTTGGGCACATCGTAGCCGCGGTCCAGCGCCACCTGCCAGCTCATGGGAACCGTCAGTTTTTCCATACCGTCCGTGCTGAAGGAAGCATCGGTGAAATCACAGACTTCGGAGACGGAGGAATACCAGCGGAAACTCCACTCGCCGCAGAGGGATTTGAAATAGCGGCTGTCTGCCCGGTTATCGGAAGCAGCGGCAGCTTCGCTTTCAAAGGGGATAAAATACGCCCGCGGCTCCTCACAGCCGACGTGCAGCGTTTTCGGATCTTCATAATAATGCGGAAGTTTGATGGACATAAGCGTACTCCTTTACACATATTGGTGTTGGGTTTATTGTAGCATAGATTCGGGGGGATGTAAAGGGTGCACAGAAATTTTCTTTTTTCTTACAGGTAAAATAAAACGCCCAGTGCCGATACACCCGCGAGAAGATATCGCCCCGCGGCAGCGGCGGCAGCCAAAGAAGCGGCGGCGATCTCCGTATCCCCGTCCGCATGCACCGCCAGAATCCAGCCGAATACGGCGGCGCACACTCCTCCGAACATACCGCCCGCAAGCCCGATCAACAGGCTGGCAAAAGAAAGCATCAGGGAAATTTTTCTCAGGTATTTCATGTAAATCTCCGTTTTTTGCATTATGTAACAAACTGTTACATAAGAATTGTAACACAATGTTACACTATTGTCAACAGATACCCGCAGAGGAGGATGAAATACATGAAAGGACTCCGGATGATACGGAGAGCAAAAGGGTACAGCCAGCTGAAGGTGGCAATGGATCTGAGCATCAGCCGGGAAGCACTTTCCTACTATGAAACAGGCAAACGCAGTCCGGATATTCAGATGCTCCTTCGTCTCTCGGAATATTTTGATGTTTCCATTGATTATCTGATAACAGGTCGGGAATTTACCCCCCGTCATCCCCGCGATTGACGCACACCGCTTGACAGAAATTTTGTCCTGTGCTACAATACAGTCAACACACATGGAGGTACATACCATGGATTTTGCCTATTACAATTACTTTACCGGAAAAGCAAAAAAGGACGGCATTGAAGCCGCCGCGGATTATGCCCGTGCGCTGGGATTCACTTCCGTGGAACCGCTCGGCGGCATGGACTGCCGCTATCCCGCCACGGTGGAAGAAGCGGCTCACATGAAGCAGGTTCTGCAGTCCCGCGGCATGCACACCGCCTGCTATTCCGTAGGCATCACCGTCTGGAACAATCCCGCCGCCGAGGAAGCATTGATGACGCATCTGCGCGTTGCCGCCGCTGCAGGTTCTCCCTATTTTCACCACACGCTGCTTCTGTCCCTTGCCCCCATTCCGGGTGGTCCCTCCTATGAGGAGGCAATGGAGGCGGTTCTGCCCGTGGCTCTGCGCGTCGCCAAACGGGCGGCAGAGCTGGGTGTCATGTGTCTGTACGAGCCGCAGGGCATGTATTTCAACGGTCTTGCGGGACTGGGCACTTTCTTCACCGAGATGAAGCGGCTGACGTCCAACGTGGGCATCTGCGCCGATCTGGGCAACACATATTTCGCGGACGAATCTGTTCTGCCGATTCTGGAGAAGTTCGGCAGGGAT
The DNA here is from genome assembly GCA_015063645.1 of Oscillospiraceae bacterium. Taxonomy (GTDB): domain Bacteria; phylum Bacillota; class Clostridia; order Oscillospirales; family CAG-272; genus SIG701. The sequence continues at coordinate 8,822 of SVTS01000106.1, forward strand.
GTGAAGCACGTCCACGTCAAGGATTATACTTTCCCGGATACGCCTCCGGCGGACGGAAAAAAATGCTATATCTCCAAAGGCGGAAAGTATTTCCGCGATACCCTGCCCGGCACGGGCGCAGTGGATTTTGCCGCCTGCCGCCGTCTGCTGGACGCCGCAGGATATACGGGCGCTTACGCCATGGAGAATTCGCATCCCGAGCCGTTTGAGGAAGGCGTGAAGCGCGCCATGTGCGCACTGACGCAGGGCGAGGCTTGTATTATGAAGGGACTTTTGTGATCTCCGCTGCGCGGCGGACAGGTGTGCATCCGGCGTGTGCCGCATAAAATTCTGCAGAAATCCCCGCATACCTCTTGCAATCCGACAGAAAATGCGCTATAATATGATATGTACGGGCATTTTGTGCGCAATGCGGAATCTGCCCCGGCAATTGTGATTATTTTTTAAAAAGGAGTATACAGTTTCTATGAGCGAACTCGTTTATTCTCACGAAGTAGAAAACATGTGCTGCGTTGCCAAGGGCCCCAAGCACGGTCCCGCTCCGATTCCGGAAGAAGGCAAGTGGATCCAGGCAAAGCAGATCACCGACATTTCCGCCTACACACACGGTGTGGGTTGGTGCGCACCTCAGCAGGGTGCCTGCAAGCTGTCCCTGAATGTTAAGGACGGTATCATTGAAGAGGCTCTCGTTGAGACCATCGGCTGCTCCGGCATGACCCACTCTGCGGCTATGGCTGCTGAGATTCTGCCCGGCAAGACCCTTCTCGAAGCTCTCAACACCGACCTCGTCTGCGATGCTATCAACACCGCTATGCGCGAGCTGTTCCTCCAGATCGTATACGGCCGTTCCCAGTCTGCTTTCTCCGAAGGCGGTCTCGTAATCGGCGCAGGTATGGAAGACCTCGGTAAGGGTGAGAGATCCATGGTCGGTACCATGTACGGCACCAAGGCCAAGGGCGTTCGTTACCTCGAAATGACCGAAGGCTACTGCACCAGAATGGCTCTCGACGCTGACGATCAGGTTATCGGTTATGAATTCGTATCCCTCGGCAAGATGACCGACTTCATCAAGAAGGGCATGGAGCCGAACGAAGCATACGAAAAGTCCAAGGGTACATACGGCCGCTTCGCTGATGCGGTTAAGTATATCGACC
>SVTS01000107.1 GCA_015063645.1 Oscillospiraceae bacterium
TTGCTACGATGCGTATTTCTATGAGCTGTTCCCCAACATCGCGCGGCACAATCCGGATGTGATCATCTCCTGCGCTCATCAGCGGAGCGACAGTCACGCCGCGCTGGAGATCATGAGCCAGTTCTGCGCGTACAACACCAATGCCTACCTGATCCGTTCCTCCGTCAGTCTGGGAGAGGATTCTCCCAACGGCGGAAGCAGCATGATCGTCACTCCCGAGGGGAAGATTCTGGGCAATCTGAAGAGCCAGCCCGGCATGCTCTGTGCGGAGATCGATCCCCATGAGCGGTATCTGAAGCCCGCAGGCTTCGGCAATCCGCCCGCACCGCATCACACCTATATCGATGACGGACGCCGTCCGTGGAAATACCGTCCAGCCGGTTCCGCTATCGTCCGCCATGACGAGATCATGGCATATCCCCGTATCTGTGCGCACCGCGGATGGAGCAAAGCGGCACCCGAAAACAGTCTGCCCGCCTACGGCGCGGCGGTGGCACTGGGGGCGGAGGAGATCGAATTCGATCTCTGGTCTACCAGCGACGGCGTGATCGTCTCCATCCACGATCCGGTTCTGGACCGCGTATCAAACGGTACGGGGCATGTGACCGAGCATACGTTGGCAGAGCTGAAAGCACTGGATTTCGGATCGAAATTCAGCGAGAAATTCACCGGTCTGCAGATCCCGACCTTTGAGGAGATTCTGGCGAAATTCTCCTGCCATACGGTGATGAACGTACATGTAAAGGCAAAGGATGACACAAATCCTCTGCCGCAGGCAACCGTGGACGAAATCGTGCGGCTGATCTACAAATATGACTGCGTGAAATACTGCTACATCATGAGCGGCAATCCTGCCATTCTGGCACAGTTCCGGGATACCGCCCCCGAGATCGCCCGCTGTGCGGGTGCCGGTGACTGGCATTATGATATTGTGGACAAGGCACTGGCTGCGGATGCGAAAAAAATCCAGCTTTTCAAGCCGCACTTCAAGCATTACGAGCCGGATTACATGGAAAAAACCATCCGCCGCGCGCATGAGCACGGTATTGTGGTGAACATGTTCTACACGGATGATCCGGATGAAGCCCGCCGCTATATCGAGATGGGATGCGATGTGATTCTTACGAACGATTATCTGCGCGTGTCCAAAGCCGCGGAGGGGATGGAAAAGTATCTGATGCGGTAAGGCGGAAAATCTCCCTGCACATCCCGACAAAACAACAAAAAACAGCCTTTGCGCAACGCAAAGGCTGTTTTACTTATTTCACCGCGCATCATCCAGTGCTCTTGCCAGCACGGGACGAATCCGTTCCGCCATCCTGTAGAAGCCCAGATCATTGGGATGTGTACCGTCTACGGTGCAGGCGTCCTGATCCTCATTGCCGAACATGGTCTCGCCGTCGATGTAATACAGTTTTTCATCGCCGTCGTTCCATCCGCGCAGGCATGTATCCACGATGATCCGGTTGGACAGCACGAAATCGCGGACTTCGGGTCCGTATTTATGGATCTTGGGAAATGCGCCTCGGCTTGCGAGAATGATAGGAGTATTGGGGCAGTGTTCTCTCAGACGGGCGTAGAAGGGATAATACGCACTTCTGAACACCTCTATATCATAGGCACGCAGTTCCATATTGACAAAAATGGCACTGCTGTCAAGAGAAGCGATATAATCCGCCATCTCAGGCTCACCGGCACTGGATCCGGAGAATCCCAGATTGATGAAATCACAGTGCAGCCAGCGGCTCAGGTGGTTGGGATAGTTATTGCCGGGATGGGAGGCACAGCCGCCCTGGGTGATGGAATCGCCGTAGAAGATAACCGGCTTCTGTACATCATACGCGACAGGTGCGAAGAGCGAACATCCCTCCTGAATACCGACATACACCTGTTTAACGCCGTTATACAGAGGCAGATGAATCATCACCTCATGCTCCGCATAGGTATCACAGCCGGAGAACCGCAGCATTCCCTTATACAGCCGGTCCTTATCCTCTGTCAGTTTATACGGCATAATGACTTTCCGGAATCTGTAATCGTGACTGCCGCGTCTTGCCAGATAGATATCCACGCCCGACGCGCCGCTGAGCGGCATATGAGCCATGGAAAGCACGTCGGTCAGCTCCACCATAACAGCCACGCAGGGCGAATCGGTTGCAAACCGCAGACGGCCGCCCGCGCTGTGATGAATCAGCTTCCGCACACCGGGAATCAGTCCTTCGCTGTGGATATACTCCTCCGGCATACGGAGAAATTTCCCGGTCTCACGGGGAGCATACATGCCGTTTATCTCAATCGGATCCTCCATACAACTGTAATAACGGATCCCTTCATCCTGACAGGCAAGCTGCTTGAAATTCGGATCAATATCAGAAATGTTCATGGTACACACTCCTTCGCGGCATACTGAATAATCTCACAAAAGAGATACTGGTACGGGTAACAGGGGTCGAACCTGCACGGTTGCCCACCGGATCCTAAATCCGGCGCGTCTGCCAATTCCGCCATACCCGCATAACCGATATAGATTATAGCACAAATCTCCTGCCGGGTCAAGAGATTGAACAGTTTTTCCCCCGGATGTGATTGACAAGGCGACCGGTGCGTGTTATAATGAGACAAATCCATGAAAAGGACGGATTGCCATGAACGAGATCGCCGCGCTGTTTGCGCGTATCGGAGAGCCGTATGCCGCAGGGCTGTTTGAGGAGCCGGACAAAGGATACTTTTATCGCCACGCCATCGCCAATGCGCGCTGGTTTGAGACGCTGGAACCCGCCGCCTACACAGAGGGCGAACAGTTGTATCCGCACGGACGGAAATTCTTCTGCTCATCCTGTGCCGTTCAGCCGCATTTTGCCAAAACATATGAGGTAAACTGGGATCTGCTCACAAAGAAGAGTCCCGAAGCGGCGGCGGAACTGCGGAAATTCCACGATATCAGCCATATGCCGGGCGGCTGGACGCATGCCGCGCCCAATTACAGGCGTGTTCTGAGGGAAGGACTTACCGCCTACCGGCAGCGGATTCTGGCACAGCCCGCAGGGGAATTCCGGGACGGACTTCTGTGTCTTGTGGACGGCATGGAGAACTATCTGCGGCGCTGCGCTGCATATCTGCGTTCCGTCCATGCGCCTGAGCGGCTGATCAGTGCGCTTGATAAAGTTCCCTTCGCGCCTGCGGAAAATTATTACGAGGGGCTTGTGGCGTGGAACGTGGTATTCTATCTGGACGGCGCGGATAATCTGGGTTGTCTCGATGAGGGGCTGGAGCATCTGTACGCCGGCGAGGATTACACGGATATCATCCATGAGCTGTTCACCAACATCGACACGGTGGGTACCTGGTCCTGCACGGTCGGTACGGTCTATAACGAAATCACCCGGCAGGCTCTGTATGCCATACGCGGACGCCGCCGTCCCATGCTGGAATTGATGGTGCGGGAGGATATGCCTGACGATCTCTGGGAGATCGCCGTGGAGAATCTCCGCTCCGGATGCACACATCCCTCCTTCTATAACGCCGGGGGCATTCACGATATGATGAAAGCGCGCTTCCCACAGATCCCCGATGAGGAACTCGTGCTGTTCTGCGGATGCGGATGTACGGAGACGAATCTGCAGGGACTGACCCGCGCAGGCGGAACCGATGACGTTGTTCCGCTTCTGCGGATTCTGGAAACGGTCATGCACGAGCAGCTGGCACAGACGCCGACATTTGAGGAGTTTTATGAAAAGGTCTGCGCCGCATCCGTGGAGGGATACGAAAGCCTGAAGAAGCGAATCATCGATCGCTATCTGTACATGGCAAAGTATCTGCCAAACCCCATCCGTACGCTTCTCACCGATGACTGTATCGAAAAAGGCAAGGATTTCAACGGCGGCGGTGCCCGCTACACATGGATCCAGTCCGCAGACAGCGGGCTGATCAACACGGTGGATTCCCTTGCGGCGATCCGCGAGCTGGTCTACCGGCAGAAGAAATACACGCCCGAGGAAATTCTGCAGAAACTCACAGCAGAGGATCCCCTGCTGTATGCGGATCTGAAGAAATGTCCCTGCTTCGGCACGGACAACGAAGAGGTTGATGCCCTTGCCGCTGATTTTGCCTCCCGGGGATATCACGTATACCATGATCAGGAGCCCGTGGATTTCATTGACGGCTGTATCATCACCGAGCATCAGTTCCAGCGGTATGAATACGAAGGCAGAGCTGTCGGACCCACGCCCGACGGGCGAAAGAAAGGCATGCCCACCTGTGATTCCGTTGCCGCACTCCGGGGCAAAGCGACAGAAGGTCCTACGGCAATGCTGAAAAGCGCCGCACGCCTGCCCCAGCATCTGGCGCAGGGCATTTCGGTGCTGAATCTGACACTGGACAAAAAATTCGTCGGCGCTTCCCTGCGTGCGCTGATCACGACCTATTTCGCTATGGGCGGCATTCAGGTGCAGGTCAGCTGTACCTCTGCCGAGGAACTGCAGGACGCCATGATAAATCCCGACAGGCACCGCGATCTGATCGTGCGTGTCGGCGGATATTCCGATTATTTCACCAACCTTACCCCCGCACTCCGGCAGGCTGTGCTGGAGCGGAACATCCACGAACTGTAAACAGGAGAAATCTATGAAAGTCGCATTTTTCACCGATCCCCACTGCAGCCCGACGGAGATAAACGGCTCCCGCCGTCCCTCCCTCTCCCGCGGCAAAATCATCGAAGCCATGGAAGCCTTCCGCGATGCAGGGGCGGAGATCTGCTTCTGTCTGGGAGATCTCACCGACACGACGGATGAGGATACGCGAGAGAGCGTCTGCGCTCGCATTGCCGAATTAAGCGGCATGATCCGCAGCTATGGGATCCCGTTCTATCTGGTACCGGGCAATCACGATTATCTGCTGGCAACGGCAGAAGACATGCTTCAGCACGGCGGATTTGCCATTCCTCCGTACACGCTGGAAGCGGGAGGGATACGTTTCATTCTTCTGGATGCCAATTACCGCTCGGATATGCGCCGCTTTGACGTGGCAGGGGAACTCTGGACAGACTCCAATCTGCCGCGGCAGCAGCTGGAATATCTGGATAAGAAACTGGCGGAAAGCACGCTTCCCTGCGTGGTTCTGGTACACGAGAATCTGGATCCGACGATCACCCATCAGCCGGAGCATCTGGTACTGAATGCCGCCGAAGCGCGGTCAATCATTGCCCGGCACAGCGACAAGGTGCGGATGGTGATCCAGGGGCACTATCATCCCGGCTCGGACGCCGTGGTTGACGGCATTCGCTATCTGACCCTGTCTGCCATGTGCGAGGGAACGGAAAATGCGTATTATATACTGGATCTGTAAGAAACATCGGTAGGGATTAAAACTCCCTACCGATGTTTTTCAGTATCGGACAACGCAAAGCGCGGGCTTATCCGCCCCGGAAACGGCTTTCAGCCATCCAATATCGAACAGTGCACTCGTCAGATTATCGAGAGAATTGAAACGATAGACAAACGCTCCCACATATTCTGCGTTTTTTCGGATATGTACAGGAGCAAAATCGGCAGTTACACTCGCGGCAATTTCCGAGGTTCTGCGATTCAGCTCCGAAACAATTGCAATGCATTCACCCAGTATACGGCGCATCTTTTCGTATTCCTCCATTGTCCAGACAGGGAAATTCGGCTGTCCGTTCTGCACATATCCGGATGAAATCATGCGCTCCTGCCACTCCTGCGGCAAATGCTTATATCTGCCCTTCGCAGTACAGACCACCGGGTCAGTCATGGCAGATTCAAAATGCTGTACATTCAGCGTTTGACGAAAATTTATTGCAATCACGCTTCCGCGCTTATCACTCGACTGACAGCCGTTATAAATGCCCTGGATCCCCTGGGGAAGTCTATCATGCATGGACGTTGATGTTTCAAAATTCCTGCCCCAGATAATACCGTGTCCACCGCCTCCATTGACAAGTGAATACGGACCGTCTTCGGGCAATTCACCAAAATTCTTTTTGAGATCCTGTTCGGTGTCAATCAATGAATAATGCATGCACAGAAGAAGTTTCTGCCAATGCGCAAGATTCTCACAGGCAAACCGATCGCCAAAGCGCGGAATAAATTCATCTGCAGCCACGATGAACTTTCCGGCAGTTTCCATGGTAAGCTCATTTAACTTTGTGTCGATTGTATTCGAACATTCCTGTGTAAAAATCGGAATGTTCGTTAAGTACTTACCGTTATTACAGGCAAGATATCCCCGCTTCGTGAGCAGTCTGATCTCATCCTCAAGATACGGAAGCGCGACACCGAGTTCGATGCTGATTTCCTGAAGTGTTGCCGGACTGTAATATGCTGCAAGCAGAATATTACCCTTGATTTTTCTGTTTTGGAAATCACGGTATTCAAGATCATCTCCCGCTTTTGTTCCCCAGAAATCAATCTCAAAAACCCCCGGACGGTAACTCTTTTCGCCGAATAATCTTTCCATATTCATGCCCTCTCTGATGATTTTTCTGGCACGGAACAGATAGTATTTCACCATTTCCGTGCTGATCTGCAGTTTTGCCGCAATTTCGGAGCAGGAGAGTTTTTCAATATAGTATAAAACCGTTGTGTCGCGGTATTGAGCGGACAGCAAAGATAATTCGCGTCGGAGAAGGTTCAGTTCCTCGTTTTTTATGATTTCATCCAACGCAGAATCTGATTTATCGGCAATATTTTCATCGAGTTCCTCCATACGGTTTGCATTTTTTGATTTTCTGCGCAGGTAGTCCTTATAGGTATACTCCGCTATTCTCCACATAAAACCAAAAAAACGCGCTTCATCCCTCAGTTTTTCCGCAGAGCGGATGATTTCATAAAGGATATCGCTGGCAAGTGTTTCAGCTTCCTGTACACTGCCGAGTCTTGTCAAAGCAAAACCGAAAATGGACTTCATATTTTCCGTTATCAGCTGTTCCAGTTTTATACGATCCATAATAACTCCTTTTCCGTTTCAGGCGCCCTCATATATACAGTCGCAGATAAAGCAAAACGGTTAGGACAGTGAAAAAATTTTTTTGGCAGTATTTTAAGGCAACTCCCGGCTCATGCCTCCGCAGCACACTTGTACCGCCAGAATTACGCAGTGCTGCATTAATGAAACAAGGGATGAATCCAAGGATTCATCCCTTATTATTCACTTTATTCTTCGCCGTCTTCCATTTCCATCTCAGCGACCTTGACCATCAGCGCACATTCGATTCGCTTGCGGAAAAGTTCACAACCGTATTCATACACACCGGCGATATCGCCTGTGGCATGATACGCATTGGCGGCACATCCGCCGGCGCAGTACAGTTTTGCCCAGCAATCGGCACAGCCGGGACGGGAATAGGCGTTGCAGCAGGCGAATTTATCCCGCATGGCGGTGTTGGTCACGCCCTTATAGATATCGCCCATGCTGTATTTGTCATCGCCTACGAACTGATGGCAGGGGAACAATTCGCCCCACGGCGTTACAGCCAGATATTCCGTGCCCGAGCCGCAGCCAGAAACGCGCTTATAGATGCAGGGACCGCCTTCGAGACTGATCATGTAGTGATAGAACGTAAAGGGACGTCCCTCTTTCTTGCGGCGGATCATCTCCACAGCCAGCTTTTCATACTGATCAAAGAGGATCGGCATATCTTCCTTCGTCAGCTCGCAGGGATCGCCGGGTGCGCAGACAACGGGCTCCATGCTGAGTTCCGTAAAGCCCAGGTCCGCCATATGCAGGATATCCGCCAGAAAATCCGTATTATGGTGGGTATATGTACCACGCATGTAGTAGCTCTTATCGCCGCGGGCTTCCACAAATTTCTGAAATTTGGGTACGATCTTTTCGTAGCTGCCCTTACCCTCATAATTGACGCGGAAGCGATCATGCACCTCGGGGCGTCCGTCCAGGCTGAGCACCACGTTGTGCATCTCCCGGTTGCAGAAATCGATCACTTCATCATCGATCAGCACGCCGTTTGTGGTCAGAGTAAAGCGGATGTTCTTGCCGTGGATTTTCTCCTGCTCACGACCGTAGGCAACGATGCCCTTGACCACGTCCCAGTTCATCAGCGGCTCACCGCCGAAGAAATCCACGTCCAGATTCACGTGGGTACCGGAATTCTCAATCAGGAAATCAATGGCACGCCTGCCCGTTTCCAGGCTCATCACGGCACGCTCCCCCTGATATTTACCCTGGCTGGCGAAGCAGTAGGAGCAGTTCAGATTGCAGGTATGCGCCACGTGCAGGCACAGCGCCTTGATCGTAAAATGAGTGGGGCGGTAGGTCTTCGCGATATTCTCGTAGATATCCTCGGAGAAGAGCTTTCCCTCCTCCTTCAGCGAAGCCACATCGGCGAGGCATTCGCGGATCTCGTCCTCGTTCACGTCCTCGCGCTCGCCGTATTTTGCCATCATGGCGGCGATGATCTCCTCCTCGGAAGCACTTTCGTACATACCGATGATATCATACGCCACTTCGTCCACCACGTGCAGAGCACCGCTGAACACGTCCAGAACGATATTGTATCCGTTTAATTTATACTGATGAATCATTATATCCTCACATGGAAAGAGGTCTCATAATACACTTATGAGACCTCTTTTTCAGTTTGTCTGAATTACTTGTTCTTCTTCTCGCAGCTCTGGTTAGCAACGCCGCAGGAAGTCTTGCAGGCGGACTGGCAGGAGGTCTGGCACTCGCCGCAGCCACCGGTCTTAGCGGACTTCTTCAGATCACGGGTCTTAACAGTAACAATTCTTTTCATTGTTGTATCTCCTTAAATGAAATCATAATCTTAGAATAGTATACACCATCCGGGGATTTCTGTCAAGAGGATTCGGGCAGATGGCGCGGTTTTTTTCAAAAAATTTCTTCTCACTCCGTCAGCACCGCGATCTGCGCGGGCATTTTCCCCCGGGTACTGTGCCAGTCGATGCCGCCGATATGGGAGGAGAAATCCGCGGGAATTCTCTCACCGGGAAGCAGGCATGGAATCCCCGGCGGATACGCCCACAGATATTCGGCGGCGACCCTGCCGCCGGCATGCTCCGGAGGTACAAATTCCCACCGCATCTCCAATGCTTCCTCCGGCGGAAGATGCGTCTCCGGTGTATCCGCAAAAAACGGCATCTCCGACGCCGTGCAGGATGGCAGAACTTTATCCGCTTCGCGTATCACGCGGGCAAGCGAGACAAGCATCTCCGGCGAATCCCCCGCACCGCTCATCAGCAGAACGCCGGACGGCGTGACCATCTCCGGCTCAATTCCCTGCTGGCGCAGATAATCCGCCAGTGCGGCACCGTCCGTGCCGGTGACAAAAATTTTGGAGGGGTCATAGGCGAACACATCCGGGATATTCTGTGCCATATTCCCGTGATACGGAATCTGCAAATGCTCCCCTTCACCAAGTGCATCATCAAACGCCTTCAGGCGCGCGGACCAGTCAGCCATAACCGCACCGTCCTCCAAGGCACGGACACATCCGTCCATGGAAGCCAGAAACAGATAGGACGGGCTGCTGGTTTCAAACACCGCCAGCTGATGCGCCAGCCGCGCCTGATCCACATACATTCCGCCTGCGTGCAGAATCGCTGTCTGCGTCAGGGACGGAAGCGTTTTATGCAGACTGCAGATCACGATATCCGCGCCGTCCTGCACCGCACTCCGGGGAAAATCCGCCGACAGTCCCAGATGGGCGCCGTGCGCCCCATCGACCAGAAGCGGAATGCCCTTCATATGCGCGATCCCGGCAATCGCAGCCGTGTCGGAAAGTACGCCCTCATAGGTAGGCGAGGTCAGAATCACCAGCCGCACCTCCGGATGCGCATCCAAAGCCGCCCGCACTTCCTCCGGCGGCAGGGACAGAAACATCCCCCGCGCACAGTCATACGGC
>SVTS01000108.1 GCA_015063645.1 Oscillospiraceae bacterium
GGGAAAGGAACTTCGCCGTCTGAGATGGTCCTTTCCCCTCCCCCCACGCCGCGGCGTTAGCCGCGGAAAAGGCTGCACAGCAGAGTATGTCAGCACCGGGGCGGCACCGCCGCCCCTCAATCCGTCAGCCTGATAATCCACTTTTTCGAGAAGAAATGCCGCATGCACAGCGTAGTCTTGATGATATTCTCCGCCAGGGTCATCACCACATAGATCCACACAAAGGGAAGATGCAGCACCAGCCCCGCAAGGCATACTGTCGGAATTCCAAAGCCGTACATGGAAATGGCATCGAACACGAAGCCCGCGCGGGTATCGCCGCCGGCGCGGAAAATGCCGCAGATGGTCATATACGGCAGCAGGATGAGGGGCAGGATGATTCCGTATGCAAGAAGCAGCTCCGACGCTGTATCAAAGGCGCCCTGCGTCTCTATATCGAAGAGGGACAGAAGGGGATTGCGCAGAAGAATCATCGCGCCGCCTACCACCAATCCCATACAGATGGCAAGGATGAGGAATTTCTTCGCCGTGCGGAACGCCGTATCCCTGCCGCCGCGTCCCACTTCCTTACCCACCATGATGGCGGTGGCGTGGCAGATTCCCACGAAGAAGACGAAGAACAGCTGCTCCACGTTGGAGAAGAGCGTATAGCCGGTATAATCCTCCGTGGACTGACGGACGTAGACCATAGCGTAGATATTGGTACCGACCGCCCACATGGTTTCATTGAAGAAGACCGGTGCGGCGGTTTTGATGAATTTCCGTGCGAGGGCTTTGGAGAAAGCGAAATATTCGCGCGGATGCGCCCGCAGGGGATTTTTACCGAGGGTGATGGCATAAAGCACCACCAGTGTCTGAACAACGGCGGAGGCAAAGGTAGCGATGGCGGCGCCGCGCACGCCCAGTGCGGGGAAGCCGAAATTGCCGCCGATGAGGCAGAAATTCAGCGAGGTATTGGTGACGACGCCCAGGATGGAGGCGACGAGGGGCACGGAGACAGCTTCCGCAGCGCGGATGGCGGCTGATCCCACGAGGGAGAACATCATCAGCGGGAAGGCGGCGGAAACGATGCGCAGGTACTCCACGGCGAGGGCGGCGACGTCCTCCTCAGGACCGAATATGGCGACGGCGGTGCCGGGGAACAGTTGGAGGATCGCCGTATAGAGGGCGGCGACAATCATGGAGAAGGTGAACGCAAAGCCGTATGTACGGCGGATACCCGCCTTATCGCCGCTCCCCCAATACTGGGATATGAGCGTAGCGGCGCCGGAGGAGAAGCCGAAGGACATGACGTTCAGCATGAACGTCAGCCGTCCCGCAACGCCTACCGCCGCCACAGCGGTATTGCCGATCGGGACGATCATGGCGGTATCGATGATGGATGCGCAGGATGTCAGGAGATTCTGAAACGCAATGGGAAGCGCCAGCATCAGTGCCGTGCGCCAGAAGGATTTCTGCATGGGGGATCTGCCTTTCTTGAAGTGATGGAGGGGATTGGGGATGCGGGGGAACGGGGAACGGCGGGGCGCTGCCCCGGAGCCCCGCCAAGGGCTGTGCCCTTGGATCCCGTGGCAAATGTTGCCGGGGAGATTGTGCGGATTTTAGAGTACAGCGCCGCAAGTGCTTGCGCCGCAAAAATGGATTGCCAGACTTTGGGCGCGAATACTCGCGCCCGAAGCGCAGTCCGAACATTGGTGATGCGGTATTTTAATCTAACCTGTAGGGACCGGCGTCCCCGACGGTCCTCTGTTCTATTTCCGCTGATGAGGGCAATAACGCAAACCTGTAGGGGACGGCGCCCCGCAGGGAGGGCAAGGGGGGACGAAGTCCCCCCCTTGTCTGACGAACAATTATTTCTGACGAAAGCGGCATGCCGCAGGGCGCAAATCCACGCGCCTCACCCGAACCTCGCCATCTTATGAAATATCTCCCAATTCTTGCCGTTCCATGCGGACACGACGCCGCTGGACACGTCGGAGATATGGTAATACTGTCCTGCGGGGATCACCACGTTCCCCGCCGTATCGATCATCAGGGTGGTGCCGTCATGGAATCCCGCCACGGCGCATCCTTCGATGAACGGTCTTGCGACCTCGAAGATGGGCTGGGTGATCCACTGTCCCGTGTGATCCATATAGCCGTATTTGCCGTCCTTCTCCAGCAGGATCACGCCGTCGGAGTAAGCGACGATATCAAATCCGGCGGGGATCGGAAATTCCTCGCCCTTTTTATTGATCAGCACGTCTTCATCCACCGCAACGCGGAGGGTATCGATATAGGTGATGCCGTACCAGTCCACCACCTGACGGCGCACGCGGACCAGTCCGTGGTCGTAGTAATAGAATCCGAGGGATTCGATGCCGCTTGTCAGGGGCGGCAGGAGGTATTCGGTGACGTAGCGTTCGTAGTAATAGTAATTTTTCAGCGTGTTGAACGCCTGATAGCCGTATTTGCCCAGGTAATAGAGGTGACCCTCCTCATTGAGCACAGCGGCAAGGTCTTCGCTGAAGTCGAACGCGCCGGTGAATTTATAGCCGGTCAGGCGGCTGTACTGGGAATAGGCGAATGCCCAGAGGGTCTTTTCCTCCACGGTTTCGACGCCCTCCGCATCTCTGTTGATCACGGTCTGGCGGGTTGCGAGGCGCATCAGGTTATTATCGGCGATGCCGTAGGAGGGAGGATAATCGAAATACAGACCCCGTCCATCCAGCTCATCATCGTAATCAGAGGGGATCATGCCCGCCTCGCCGGGGATATAACAGGCATCGTAATAGGCACCGTCCTCACCTATTTCCCGTTTTGTGAACACAGGATTTCCTTTTTTATCGCGGGTATAGGCGGGGGAATATTCGCCGTAGGTATAGGAGAAAGCGAAGGTACCGTCGGAGTTATACAGCTGGACGGTATATCCGTCATCCACAAGGACGAGTCCCATATACAGCTGCACGGCGAGAATTTCGGTTTCCTTATAGGAATACTGAGGGACGGGTGCGCTCTTCTCATCGGGGCGGACATAATTCACGATGGTTTTATAGCCGTCGTAATAGGAGCGCGTATCGGGGAGCATGGGAAATCCGTCCGCTTTGGCAAAGATGGAGTGGGACACGTCATAGGGTTCGGTGGAGAGAACGAATCCGTCCACGGCAAGGGAGGAGGCGGTATAGGGGGAGAAGCTGTAGCCTTTACACAGGGCGATGACATCGTTGCGGTTCAGCGCGGTCCGGAGGGAATCCGGCGGCGGCAGCTGGATCGGCGTGAAGCCCTGCGGCTCGGCTGTATCTGCGGGGGTGGCAGGTTTTCCGCTCTGGGCGGAGGTGGAGTCCTCCTTGGGGAGAGGCGAGGAAACAGAGGGGAGCGGTACTTCATCCTGCAGGAACGTGAAGGAATAGACGCCGTCGGCATACAGCCACGCCGCGGCGCAGATCGCCGCCAGCAAAAGCAGCGGCACAGCCCGCCGCGTGATATGGTAGAGGTGATGTTTCATATATACGAATCCTTTTTGAGGAAGTGATGGCGATGGGAGGGGGGAATGGGGGTACGGGGGTACGGCGGGGCTCTGCCCCGGGCCCCGGCAGGGGACGAAGCCCCCTGCACCCCAATGCAAATGAAGCCGGGAAGGTTGTGCAGATTCCGGCGGCGCGAATGCTCGCGCCCGAAGCGCAGTTCTAACTGACGAGTTTCAGCTGACTCAGTATAAAAAGTTTCGCCCGCCTTTTCAAAGGCGGTGGGGTCTGGGGCGAAGCCCCAGAGAACCCCCCTTATTTATGATACGCAGTACCTTTGGCGATACTCGCCGCGCGGTAGATCTGCTCGCACAGGATCACCCGCGCAAGCTGATGCGGGAATGTCATTTTCGATATGGACAGGCGCAGATCCGCCCGTTCTTTCATCTCGGGGGAGAGTCCGTGGGAAGATCCGATCACGAACCAGATTTCCCCGGCGCCGCCTGAGGCGGCATTTTCCATTACGCGGGATAGTTCGACGGAGTCAAGCTGTTTCCCCTCGATGCACAACGCGATCACGTATGCCCGGCGGGGGATTTTCGCCAGTGCCGTTTTTGCCTCGGCGGCAAGGGCGGTTTCGATCTCCTTCGGGGAGGGATTCTGCGGCAGGCGCGCTTCCGCCGCTTCGATGACGGTCAGCGGCCACAGGGGGCGGAGTCTCTGCGCGTACGCCGCGCAGGCGTCGCCGTAGAAGGATTCCGACATTTTGCCGTGGGCGTAGAGGGTGATTTTCATGGGGATTCCTTTCGGGGGGATGGGGATGGGGATTTGGTTCAGCGGTGACGACTGCTATCGAAAACGCGTACGTTTAGCTGCCGGGGAGCCAGCCCCCCTCAAGGGGCTACCTCCCCGGACCCCTCCCACGTTGACCAGGGGTCTGCGGACCCCTGGACCCAGGTTGATCGACGTGATTCATTGGGGAGAGATTGCCGAAACGCATTTCAACCAACGCCGCGTGCGCGCGGCGGATGGACAGCTGAATCTGTTTATTCAGCGGTGGGTTCATTGTTCGTTATCTGAATTATTACCGCTGTGCCGTTTGGCTGGGAATACAGATAGCTTTCTAACAATCGAGGGGAGACGCCGTCTGCGGACGGCGGATTATGGGGGTGTTTATTTGATTGGCTGACGGACGGTTTGGTTTTTGTAGGGACCGGCGTCCTCGACGGTCCTCTGAACAAATTTCGTATTTCCTTACCGTAGGAGAAGGATCGTCGGGGACGCCAGTCCCTACGGGATATCCGAAATTACCGCTTCAGCGGAAATCGGACTGCGCTTCGGGCACGAGGATTCGTGCCCAAAGTATGACCAGACATTTTTGCGGCGCAAGCATTTGCGCCGCCGGAATCTGCACCATCTCCACGGCTGCATTTGCCATGGGGTGCAGGGGGCTGCGTCCCCTGCCGGGGCTCCGGGGCAGCGCCCCGCCGTATCCCCCCGTTCCCCCTCACATAATCCTCGTCAGCGCATCTCTGGCGCAAACGACAACCTCCACGCCGGTGCCGGCGAGGCATTTTTCGGCGGAGGCGCGGGCTTTTTCGGGGGTGTTGTTTTCGGGGGAGAGGTGACCGAGACCGATGTACCTGACGCCGCGCATGGCGGCTTTCATCGCCAGGGAGGCGCAGTCTTCGTTTGAGAGATGCCCCGTAGGGGCGAGGATCCGAGATTTCAGCGCGGCGGGATAGGGTCCGAAGCGGAGCATGTCGGGATCGTGATTCGATTCCAGCAGCGCGCCGCGGCATCCTTCCAGCGCGCCGATCACCGCGTCGGTGACGTGCCCCATGTCCGTGGCGGCGCAGAATCCGTCCCCGTCGCTGTCACGGAAGCAGTAACCCACGTGGCAGAGGCTGTCGTGCGGCAGGGGGAACGAGGTGATTTCCAGATCGCCAACCCGTTCCGTGAAGCAGGGCGGGTGCGCCACGGTGCATTCCCCGCTGACGCAGGCGGTCAGATAATCCGCCGTGCCCGCGGCGGCATGGACGGGGAGATGCTCATGCTTCGTGATCTGCGTCAGGGCGGAGATGTGGTCGGTGTGCTCATGGGTGACGAACACGGCGGCGATGTCCGCGATGGACAGATCCAGCTGCGCGAGCGCGAGGCTCACCGCCCGGCGGGAGCGCCCGGCATCCACAAGGACGGCGGTACTGCCGGAGCGGACGAGGAGCGAATTGCCGGAAGAGCCGGAGAAGAGGGTATATGCTTCGATCATATCAGCGGAGGGAGGACAGCGAATCCTTTATGCCGTCCAAAAGGAAGAGGTCGATGAAGTCGATGCCGATGACAAGGATGAGCGGCAGAAGCCAGTAGAGCAATTTTTTCGCCTTGGCATGGGCGGCTTTGCGCTCCTCGATATAGGCGCACTTCTTCTGCGGATTCCAGTCGGCGGGGAGGGTATCGGGGTCGATATCCGGTTTACCGAAGCCGCGGTTGATGATGTAATAGGCGACGGTCAGGACGGCGGCGGCGATGAGGTAGAGGATCATCCCCAGCATGGAGCCGAGCCGCAGAAAGACCTGATACACGGCGAAGAGGATCACGAAGTTGAGGATGAGAAGGAGGAGGATACGGAGGGTGGATTTTTTCATGGGGATTCCTTTCGGAAGTCGGGGAGGGGGGAACTAAGTTCGCCCTGACCCGTTTGTTATCGTAAACGCGTACGTTAGCTTGCCGGGGAGCCAGCCCTCCCCGAAGGGCTACCTCCCCGGACCCCTCCCACGTCGGCCAGGGGTCTGCGGACCCCTGGACCCAAGTGGATCGACGTTATTCATTGGGGAGAGTCTCTTGAGACGCGTTTCAACCAACGCCGCCTGCGGGCGGCGGCTGGATAGCTGAATCTGTTTATTTGTCTGTGGGTTCATTGTTCGCTATCTTGATTATTACCGCAGTTCCGTTTGCGGTGATTTTGGGATAGCTTTCTGGTATTACAGGGGAGACGCGCACTGCGCGAGATGCCGGTGGCATCTCGGTCGAGCCAGCCTTCGGCTGTCTCGCGGTGCGCGACAGGTTTGCGGTGATGCTATCCCGTAGGGGCGCATCACGATGCGCCCGTTTCGTTCGGTTTCATCTGTACGACGGGCGATTCATGAATCGCCCCTACGGGATAACGATATTTTCCGCTTCAGCGGCATCCGGATACCGGGTTAGCTGTAATTTTCGCTTCAGCGGTGATCGGACTGCGCTTCGGGCACGAGAATTCGTGCCCAAAGTCTGGCCAGACATTTTTGTGCCGCAAGTATTTGCGGCACCCAAATCTGCACCATCTCCACGGCTTCATTTGCTATGGGATCCAAGGGCAAAGCCCTTGGCGGGTGCAGGACAGCGTCCTGCCGGGGTCCGGGGCAGCGCCCCGCCGTATCCCCCGTTCCCCCGTCCATTTACGCCAGCTTGATCGCACCTTCGGGGCGGACGCGGAGGACGTAGACGGAGCCATCGCCGAAGACGGACTGCATGTGCTGCACGTATTCGGAGGCGCGGGCTGCGGGGACGAAAGCCTGGATGGTGCCGGCGAATCCGCCGCCGTGGACGCGCCATGCGGGGGCGATGCCGGAGGCTTCCGTCATGCAGAGAGCAAGGGAGAGACCCTGCTCAGCGACGTTTTTCGTGGTGTAGACGTTCTGGAGATAGCGGAAGGAGGAGTTGCCGGAGGCAAGAACGCCGGCGAAGAAGCCCTCGATGTCGCCTGCTTTCAGCGCATCGACCTGCGCGGCAACACGCTCGTTTTCGGCGAGGAAATGAAGGGCGCGGAGCACGGCGCGGTCGCCGCAGCTTTCGCGGAGCATGACGATGTTCTGCATAACTTCCCCGCGGGTGGTCTCGCGGAGGACGGACTTGCCCAGTTTCGCCGCAACGGCTTTCATCTCGGCGGGAACGGAGGCGTAATCCTCGTTCAGATCGGCGTGGTTGCCGCCGGTGTCGGTGATGCAGAGAGCGTAGCCCGCGCCGGAGAGGTCGAAATCCAGCTTCTCAATCTGGGGATTTGCGGGATCGGCGAAGTCGATGGTGATGAATCCGCCTACGGCGCAGGCGGTCTGATCCATCAGTCCGCAGGGCTTGCCGAAGAATTTATTCTCGGCGAACTGTGCCATTTTGGCGATCTCCACGTTCGACACTTTGCCGTCGTTATAGAGGTAATTGAGGATATTACCGATCATGACTTCAAACGCGGCGGAGGAGGAAAGTCCGGAGCCTTTGAGCACGTTGGAAGTGGTAGCGGCATCGAATCCGCCGATTTTATAGCCGGCGTCCAGGAATGCGCGCTGCATACCGGCGATGATGGCTTCGCTTTTGAAGAATTTTGCGCTGTCGGGTGCGGTGCATGCGGCAGGATCCACGACGTCCTCGGGGAAGCCTTCGCTCTTGACGCGGACAACGCCGTCCTCACGCTTTGCGGCAACGGCGAGCACATCGAGGGAGATGGATGCGGCGATAACGCGTCCGTGGTTATGGTCGGTATGGTTACCGGAGATCTCGCTTCTGCCGCCGACGGAGAGGAGGGACACCTCGCCCTCGCCGTACATTTCGGCGAAAAGATCCGCGCAGCGGATCGCGCGCTCTCTCTGCGCGGGAATCCGCCCGTCGTCGATGCCGCAACGTGCGGCAAAATCAGCATCCAGTGCGCCGGAGGTGACAAGTTTTTTCAGTTCATTGACAGTCATGGTGGTATGTTCCTTTATATGTGAATTTTGGGATTTACGGAAAAAGGGGACGGGGGATGCGGGGATGCGGCGGGGCGCTGCCCCGGACCCCGGCAGGGGACTTGTCCCCTGCACCCCGTGGCATATGAAGCCGGAGAGTTGGTGCAGATTTTGGTGTATAGTGCCGCAAATACTTGCGGCACGGAATTGGCTGGCCAGGCTTTGGGCACGAATCCTCGTGCCCGAAGCGCAGTCCTAACACCGCGGAAGCGGAATTTACAGCTAACCGTAGTCCTTTTCCAAGGGTAAGGAAATACGGAATTTGTTCGGCTGAACAATCACACCTTCGTAGGGGCGATTCACGAATCGCCCGCAGCTACAAATCAGACGCTACGGGGGGGCAAGGCAATCGTTTGCCGGCGGCTGACGCGCGCGGTGTGCGTTTCACTTTCTATTATACCAAAACCCCCACGGGAATACAAGCACCCGTCTGTGAATTTTCATCTGCATGCGGCGAGGATCAGCCGGGCAAGTTCCCCGGGATCCGACGCGATCTGCGCTGCGCCTGCGGTGCGCAGTTCCGTTTCATCGCCGTAGCCCCAGAGCACGCCGATTGCGGGGATACGGTGTACGGCGGCGCCCTCCACGTCATGGCGGCGGTCGCCGACCATGATCGTCTGATCGGCGGCGGTACCGGTTTCGTTGAGGACATAGGCGATGACGTCCGCTTTGGCGTTACGCTCCCCGCTGAGGGTAGCGCCGCCGACGAAGTCCAGATAGGGGGCGAGGTCGAATCGTTCCACGATTCTGCGGGCATAGATTTCCGGTTTGGAGGTAGCGAGGCAGAGGCGGAGCTCCGCATTCCGGAGAGAAGCGAGCATTTCCGGGATGCCGTCGTAGACGGAATTTTCAAAGAGACCGGTGACGGAGAAATATTCGCGGTAGAGGCGGAGGGCTTCCTCCGCCTGCGCGGCGGTCATGCCGCAGTATTTCTGAAAAGATTCGGTCAGCGGCGGACCGATGAAGGGGTAGAGGTTTTCGCGGGGCGGTTTCGGGAAGCCCATTTTACCGAGGGCGTAGAGGATTGAGTTGGTGATACCCAGTCCGGGATCGGTGAGGGTACCGTCGAGGTCGAAGAGGATGGTGGTGGGCATGAAAGGGGCTCCTTTCGTGGGGGGATTTTGGGGGACGGAGGAGGCGGGGCGCTGCCCCGGACCCCGCCAAGGGCTGTGCCCTTGGATCCCATAGCAAATGTTGACGGGGAGTTGGTGCAAACTCTGGCGGCGCAAATACTTGCGCCGCAAAAATGGCTTGCCATACTTTTGCCGCGAATACTCGCGGCGGAAGCGCAGTCCTAACTGATGCAAGACGTAATTTGATTCGCTGGGGGGTGTCGCCTATCACAACCAAACAAACGGGAAGAGTTCAAGGAGGGTATCCCCCTGAAAAAACGATGGATTCAGATTAAGCAGAAATCGGCCTGCGCTTCGGGCGCAAGTATTTGCGGCACCTGAGTCTGCACATTCTCTACGGCTGCATTTGCCACGGGGGTGCAGGCGAGTTGCTTCGCAACTCGGTCGAGGTTGGAAAAGC
>SVTS01000005.1 GCA_015063645.1 Oscillospiraceae bacterium
ACCGCACAGGGTGCTGTCATACTCCGCAGCGCTGCCGGTGAGCATATAGGCATTCACGCCCAGCTTCCATCGACCGCTTTGGCGTTCCAGGTAATTCCGCTTAGCCAGAACCTGCACGATATTGGAGACGGTTGTTGTTTTTTCTCCGATATGTGCGGCGATATCGGACAGATTTTTTCCGTCCGGATTTCTGGACAGATATTCCAGAATATTCAGTGCTTTATGCAAAACCTTAATCATGTTTCAATATTATTGAATCCTTTTCATTATTGTTGGATTGAATAGATTATAGCACAAAATTATATTTTTGTCAACCCCTGGTCAATTTTTTGTCCCATACATCAATTAACGCCATTGTTTTTCTTTTTACTGTATGTTATAATCAAATGAAAGTGTTTACCTTATTATGAAGAGAGAGGTTTTTCTATGACATTTTTCCGAAAACTATGGTTCGTTCTTCTTGTTTTCTGTGTTTTGCTCTGTTCCTGTCAGGGAAATATCACAGATTCCGGACAAACAGAACAACCAGAGGAAACGACAAAAGAAGCCGCTGACGTATTTATCATACAGAATCGAAAAACAGACTACAAGTTGATCTTCGGTGATTCCCATGAGAAAAATCCCCGTGCTTCTGCCAGCGATCTGGCTGGAGTTTTTCTGAACAACTGCGGTGTGATTTTCTCTGCCGTCGCATATGATAAAACTGAAGCAAGCGAATTTGAGATCATCTACGGACGTACTGACCGTCAGCTCTCCATAGAGCTCGCAGATGCCATTGATGCTTATCCCAAGAATACCCATGCATGGGGAATTGCCTATCGGGACGGAAAATTGGCCATCTGTACCAATTCGGACATTGCTCTAAGTGAATTCTGTCTCCAATCCCTGAAGGCAGAATTTGTTCGCGACAGGAATTTTGTCGTCAAGGAGAATCTGTGGCACATTTTCACCATAACAGAAGCGGATTATCAGCTGATGCTGGAGAAGGAAGCGGCTGAAAAAGAAGCTGCCGCCTATGCCGAACGCGTTAAGCAGATAGAGATACTCAAAAAAGAGCTTGCAGAGGTGGATACTGCCGAATACGGAGGCGAGCTGCTCACCTATCTTGCTGATGCCCCGAAGCCTCAGGTTTATCCGAAAAAAGGACAGCATCCGCGGCTGTATTTCACGGAAGAGGACATTCCCGGCATGAGAGCTGCCATGGAAGATCCTGACAATGCCGAAGGTGTTGCGGCATTCATGACTTATGTCAACATGAAAACCGACGGAAAGCTTCCCGAAGCAAAATTCAATAAAAACCGCCGTGATTACAACGATACCTTCATGAATTTCAATGCGGAGCCGCTTACCGCGATTCAATCCAAGGCACTGTATTATGTACTCACCGGCGATGAGTTATATGGCTGGGAAGCGATCTGTGCCATCAAGAATTTTATCCTGACGCTGGACATTCAGCAGGCTGCCGCAGGCAGTACGGGTGAATATGTCGGACGCACCATGGTCGTTGCCGCCTGTGTGTACGACTGGTGCTATGATCTGCTCAGTGACACAGACCGCGAACAGCTTCTGCGCGGCATTGAAACACGCCTGTGTCATCCCGGTGTCGAGTTGGAGTTCGGCTTCCCACCCAAGGGATTCGGTACCGTTTCCGGGCACGGCTGTGGTTCCACGGTTCTGAACAGCTTCCACACCGTTGCCATTGCCATTTATGACGAGCAGCCCTGCTGGTATGAGTATTTCGGCGGTTTGTATTTCAGCGCATACATTCCAGCCCGTGAGTATTTCTATGGTTCCGGCGTGCACTCTCAGGGGACCTGGTACGGAATGGCCCGTTTCCTCAGCGATATCAAGGCCGCATGGCTTTATATGACCATCGGTGTGGAACTGCCTTACGCGGAAGATATGGCAAAGGTTGCCCGTTCCTATGCCTGCAATGTCACATGGGGGGATGAGATCTTTGCCTCCGGTGACGGATACGGGGTTCAGGTATCGGAGACCCGCCTGCGGGATATTTGCCTGGTTTCCGCCTATCTGTTCGATGATCCTGTTGCCCGTGCGATTGCAAAGGAAACATACAACGGATATGGCATTTATGCAGCCGGACACGGCGGACTGAAAGCACTGGAATTCATTATTCTTTCCTCCTCCGGTATAAAACCTGTTGAGAACAGCAAAGACCATCTGCCGGAAATTCTTCACAACGGGGACTGGCTCGGTCAGCTGATCACACGCAGAAACTGGGCTGTCAATTCTGCTGTCACACAGGCAAAAATCGGTCAGAGAACCTTCAGCAATCACGATCATCAGGATCACGGTACCTTCCAGATTTATTACAAGGGCCTGCTCACGGGAGACTCCGGAGTATATGAGCTGTACGGCACCGATCACTGGAGATTCTACCATCAGGCCACACTGGCGCACAACGGTCTGCTTATTTTCAATCCGGCAAAGCATGATGCTGCTCCCGTTGATGCCAACAATGACGGTGTCATTGACAACAGAGTCCGTTACTGGTATTCCGGCAGTCAGCGGTATACCGGCGAAACAAGCAAGCTGGAAACCTGGCTGACCTCCCGTTATGACTACGGTACGGTAACCGGCGTGAAATACGGCTATGAGCCGGATGGGGAGACAGCAAAATATTCCTACATCGCCGGTGATATCACGAAGGCGTATGATACCGACACGGTGGATTATGTCAGCCGCTCCATGCTGACTGCGTACACAGGTGACGAAGAATTCCCGATGGTATTCTTCGTATTTGACCGCATTGATGCGGATCAGCCCAATTACAAAAAGACATTCCTGCTTCATGTGAACGGCAAAGAAGCCCCCGTCATTGAAGGCAATACGGTCACAATCACAAACAAGATCGCCGGCAGCGGTATGCTGGTCAACACTTCTCTGATCGGTGGAGATGAAATCGTTCCGGTGGGCGGCACGGATGCAGCCGGCAATCCGCAGAATTTTCTGATAAACGGCGTACAGTGCAATGATCCCGACGGAAAAACCGATGAATGGGGACGTGTGGAAATTTCCCCTGCACCCGGAAACAAGAGTGATCTTCTTCTGAACGTCATGTATGTTACTGATCTGTCACAGACAAAGAAACTGACTCCCGTGCGTGTCACATCCGACAACGCCCTGCTTGAAGGTTCATCTGTTGCCGGTATCACCGCGATGTTCGGTACTGCCCGTGAGAAGATCACTGCGAACTGCACGTTCAACACCTCCGGAAGCGGCGAAATGACCTACTACATAGGCGGTCTTGCAGCCGGTACGTGGACTGTTACCGTAAACGGCAAGGAAATTGCTTCCACCGCAGTCTCGGAAGAAGAAGCGATGCTCACTTTCCGGGCGGAAGCCGGCTCCGTATCGATTGAGCGCCGCATCTGATACAAATACTAAGAATGCGTATGTCTTCCGGCATACGCATTCTTTTGCCTTTTCTTGCAAAATTCCATATTTAACTGGAATATTTCCATTGTTATACCCGATCCGTCATGCTATAATTAAGTCAGATCCGTAAAGACGGATCATCCGGATCTTTTCCATTCCGGTATATACTTGCAAACAATACAGGAGGTTCTCCATGAAAAAACTCAGAATCGGCATATTCGGTACCGGTCGTCGCGGTCCCGATATTGCCAGAAACTTTCTGCTTCTGGACTGCGATGTTGTGGCGATCTGCGATTTCAACAAAGAGCGCAGAGAGCGCGCCGCAAGCTGGCTGGGCAATTGTGTCGTGCAGTATGAGGATTTTGCCTCTTTTATCGAGCATGACATGGATACGGTTATTATTGCGAACTATTTCCACGAGCATGCGCCCTATGTCATCGAATGCTTCAAGCGCGGCATTCATGTTTACTGCGAATGTATCAGCAACGGAACCATGGCGGAAGGTGTGGAGCTTGTGCGTGCACACGAAAAATCCTCTTCCATCTTCATGCTTGCCGAAAACTATCCGCACATGATTTTCAACCGGGAGATGAAGCGTGTCTGTTCCGGCGGTACGCTGGGAAAGATTCTGTATGCAGAGGGCGAATACAATCATCCCGCAAATCCCATGGATATTTCTTTCAAAAAAGCATACAACTATTTTGAAAAGCACTGGCGGAACTTTAATCCCCGCGCCTACTACATTACCCATTCTCTGGCGCCGATCATGGCAGCAACCGGCGCAACCCCCAAGCGTGTAACCTGTATGGCTGTATTTGCTCCGACTGAAGGAGATGTTCCCGTAACCAGTTACGTGGGTGATCGTGCCGCTATAGTGACAACGCAGAACGACGACGGCTCCGTTTTCCGGGTAACAGGCTGCGCGGCATTCGGTGCCCATCACAATGCATACCGCATCTGCGGCACCAAAGGACAGATTGAAATTCTCCGCGGTATGGACGGCAAGATCATGCTCCGTTACAACGCATGGGAGAAACCGGAAGGTGCTGAGGAAGTAACCTGCTACATGCCCTCCTGGAACGACAGGGATGAGGAACTCATCAAGACCAGCGGTCACGGCGGCGGCGATTATCTGGCATGCCGTATGTTTACTGACTGCATAAAGGAAGGCAGACAGCCGGAGCATCCTTTTGATCTGCATTCTGCCATCAACATGTCCTCCGTGGCAATTCTTTCCCACCGTTCCATGTTGGAAGGCGGTGTTCCTTACGATATTCCCGATTTCAGGAATGAAGAGGATCGCGTGAAATACGAAAACGACCGTCTCTCCCCGTATTACGGCACGGATGGAACGGAGCCGACGCTTCCCTGCTGTTCGCACACGGATTTCAAGCCGACGGAAAAACAGGTTCAGCTCTACAGAGAAGCTCTCGGAATTCAGTAATAACACAAACAGTCCATTCGGAAACCCTCCGGATGGACTGTTTTATAGGCAAATCACGCAGATATTTTCTGATGTTTATTTACGGAGTCGAAAATATATGATATAATGAGTATATCTAACCCAAATACAGCAAGGAGTCTATCCGATGAATATTCTAGTATGCATCAAGCAGGTTCCCGGATCCAGCAATGTGGAAGTGGATCCGGTGACCGGTGTACTGAAAAGAGACGGTGCAAGCAGCAAAATGAATCCGTACGATCTGTACGCGCTGGAGCTTGCGTTATCTCTGTGCGAAAAATGGGGCGGCGAAGTCACTACCGTTACCATGGGACCACCGCAGGCAAAAGCGGTCATTCTTGAATCCGTCTGCATGGGGGCTTCAGGCGGTACGGTTCTCAGCGACCGGAAATTCGCCGGGGCGGATGTACTTGCTACTGCATACACGCTCTCGCAGGGGATCCGTCAGCTGCCGCCGTTTGATCTGATTATCTGCGGCAAGCAGACTACCGACGGCGATACGGCACAGGTCGGTGCGGAGCTGGCAGAATATCTGGGGATTTCCAACATCTCCGGTGTTCTTTCCGTCGATGATGTACGGGACGGCAAACTGCTTGTGACCGCATCCCTGGATAACAATATTGTGGAAGAATCCGTCAAAATGCCCTGTCTGCTCTCCGCGGATGCGGATATCAACACGCCCCGTCTTCCCTCCTACAGAATCCGGCAGAGCGTTTCGGAAGAAATGGTCCGTGTTATCTCCTTTGCCGATTTTTCCGATCAGGATGAAAAGCACTACGGTCTCAGCGGATCGGCAACGCAGGTAGAGCGCATATTCCCACCCGAGAAAAATACGGAAAAGCACTCAATCACCGGCAGTGCCGCTGAGCAGGCAGAGGGGATCTTTTCCCTCATCCGCGAAAGAAAACTGATATAAGGAGGCGGAAGACATGGGAAAACTGCAGATCAATCAGAATCTGGTCACATCAGAACATGCGGACGCCCTGATGAAGCTCTGTCCGTTCGGCGCATTCAGCTATGCGGACGGCAAGCTGGATATTTCATCCGCCTGCAAAATGTGCAAAATGTGTGTACGCAAAGGTCCTGCGGGTGTTGTAGAATATGTCGAGGAAGATACTATCGGCATCGATAAATCCACATGGCGCGGTATTTGTGTATATGTAGACCACACCGGCGGCAAAATCCATCGGGTTACTTATGAGCTGATCGGCAAAGCACGTGAACTGGCAAAAGTCACGGGACATCCGGTCATCGCGCTCATGATCGGCGACGGAATCGCTGGATGCACAGAAAGACTTCGTCATTATGGCGTGGACAGAATTTACCTCTACGAACACGCGGCACTGCGGGATTTCCGCATTGAACCGTACACGGCTGTATTTTATGATTTCATCGAAAAAATCAAGCCGTCCAGCATTTTGATCGGTGCGACCAATCTGGGCAGACAGCTGGCACCGCGCATTGCGGCACGCTGCCGCGCCGGGCTGACCGCGGACTGCACCGTTCTGGACATGAAGGAAAACACGGATCTTGTACAGATCCGTCCCGCATTCGGCGGCAATATTATGGCGCAGATTATTTCCACCAATTCCCGTCCCCAGTTCTGCACGGTGCGGTACAAGGTTTTCCCGGAACCGAAGCCAATGGAAGAAGTGGGCGGCGAGATTATCCGCATGTCTGCTGAGGATGTTGATCTGACAAGCGGCATCGAGATTCTTTCCTCCAGGGAAAAGCCCCGCGCCGTGGATATTGCGGAAGCGGATGTGATTGTTGCGGTGGGACGCGGTGCTTCCGGCGAGGGGATCCGCGCTATGGCTGCAGAGCTTGCGGATCTGTTGGGCGGTGTGATTGCATGCTCCCGTCCGCTGGCGGAAGGCGGCATCATGGATGCACGGCATCAGATCGGTCTTTCCGGACGAACGGTCAAGCCGAAGTTTATCCTCTGTCTCGGCATCTCCGGAGCGGTACAGTTTGCCGCAGGCATGAAGGCATCCGACTGCATTGTTGCCGTAAACACCGACAGAAACGCGCCGATTTTTGATGTGGCGCATTACGGCATTGTGGGAGATGTGAATGAGATTCTGCCGCAGCTGCTGGCGAAAGTCAAGGAGGCTCAGAACAATGTATAATAGAATTACCGATGCCGACATTGCCGCGCTCCGCGGTATTGTCGGAGAGAGTGCTGTCCTGACGGGCGTAGAGATCAACGAGGACTACAGTCACGATGAACTGGGTGGCATCAGCCGCATGCCGGAGGCATTGATCCGTGCTCATTCTACAGAGGAAATCTCCGCCGTGATGAAGCTGGCGTATGCCCGGGAGATTCCCGTCACGGTCCGCGGCAGCGGCACCGGTCTGGTTGGCGCGGCTGTGCCGGTCGAGGGCGGAATTCTGCTGGAGACCACGGGGATGAATAAAATTCTGGAACTGGATCGGGACAATCTGACCGTTACGGTGCAGCCCGGTGTGCTTCTCATGGAGCTTGCTGCATTTGCTGAGGAAAATGATTTCCTGTATCCGCCGGATCCGGGCGAAAAATCCGCTACCATCGGCGGCAATATCTCCACCAATGCGGGTGGCATGCGTGCGGTCAAGTATGGCGTGACCCGCGATTATGTCCGTGCGCTGACTGTCGTCATGCCTGACGGTGAAATTATGGAGCTCGGCGCGAAGGTTGCGAAAAACAGTTCCGGATATTCGCTGAAGGATCTGATCATCGGCTCCGAAGGAACCCTTGCGATCATCACGCAGGCAACGCTCAAGCTCGTTCCCCTGCCGAAGATTTCCGTCAGTCTGCTGGTTCCCTTCCCGGATATGACAAGTGCGATCGAAGCCGTTCCGCAGATCATCCGATCCAAGGTTACGCCTACCGCGATTGAATACATGTCCCGGGACACGATTCTGTTCTCGGAGAACTATCTCGGCAAAAAATTCCCCGACACCAAAAGCGATGCGTATATTCTGATGACCTTTGACGGAAATACGGATGAGCAGGTTGAAGCGGATATGAAAACCGCGGCAGATCTCTGTCTCTCCATCGGTGCGCCGGACGCGTATATTGTGGACACGGAAGAGAGAAAAAAATCCGTATGGTCTGCCCGCGGCGCTTTTCTGGAAGCGATCAAGGCATCCACGACGGAGATGGATGAGTGTGATGTTGTTGTACCAGGCAGTCATGTAGATGCGTTTATCAAATTCACGCACGAACTGGCTAAGGAATTCGGTGTGCGCATTCCCAGCTTCGGCCATGCCGGAGACGGCAATCTGCATGTTTACATCTGCCGGGACAATCTTGACGATGATGCCTGGAAGATGACACTTGATGCCTGCTTTGACCGGATGTATAAAAAAGCCGAAGAGCTTGGCGGGCTTGTATCCGGGGAACACGGCATCGGTTATGCAAAAAAAGAATATCTGAAACGCCAGTACGGTGAATATCCCATTGCACTGATGCAGGGGATCAAGCAGGTATTTGACAAAAAGAACATTCTGAATCCCGGAAAAATCTGCTTCTGAGTTTAATGCCGGATTCATTATCGAATTTCATTTTTAAAGGAGTATGCACTATGCTTACACTTGATCATATACTGAGTTCTCCTATGAGTGCCGAGGAATATCTGCAGAGTCAGAGAGAACGGCTTCGCGGCAAGCATGACGGAATCTGCCGGGAAATCAAAGAAAGCGGTAAGAATCCCTCATGGCGTGAGGATCTGCTTCGCCGTGCAGATTTGTTCATGCGGAATATGTATCTGCTTCCCGGTACCGGCGGCAAGCCCATGTTTGTCGGTGATCCGCCTGCGTGGAATGTCCGTCTCGTGCACGATGAGGAATATCTGTGGGGACTGAACCGTCTGCCGGAGCAGGGACCGCTTTGCCGCGCTTATCTGTTGACAGGTGAGAAGAAATACGCCGAAAAAGCTCTGGCAAACATTCTGAACTGGATCGAAGTCTGTCCCTGCCCTGACTTTGGCACAGACGATCCTGTTACACTGCGCCGCCGCTTCAACAACACGGTGGACATCTCTCCCTGGCGCATTCTGGAAGCAGGCATCCGCCTGTTTGACTCCTGGCGGAACGCCTACATCTGTCTTCTCTACTCGGATCTGATGACACCGGAAGTGCATGAGACGATGATTCGTTCCATGCATGAACAGGCGCAGGTTCTCTCCCACGTATCTCCGATTATCTGGCCGAACGCTGACCACAATCACTTTTTCCACGAAATGCTCGGTCTGCTCTGCGCTTCCGTCGACCATCCCGAATGGAAACAATCGGCTCAATGGCAGGAGCAATCGATCCGCGAGCTGATCCGCTGCTGTCAGGCGCAGATCACGCCGGAGGGCGGTCAGCTGGAGGGATGCCCCGGTTATCATGGCGGCTGTCTTACGATGATGTTCTCCATCGTAAAGATTCTGCGTGAGAACTCTCTGGAAATCCCCGCTGTGCTGTCCGAATGTATTAATAAGGCTTCCCAGTACTCGGTATGGACGATGAAGCCCACGGGCATTCTGGCATCTGTGGGTGATACCGGCATTTCCGCGGGCAATCTGCCCCATCAGACAGAGATACATCACTCCCTTTTCGGTGATTACGGTATTTTTGATAGAATCCGCCCGCTGATCTCCGACACGCCCCCAACGGAAGATTTTCCCGGCGGTATCATGCATTTCCGCACTCTGGGACAGATCACGGCGCGAAGCGGATGGACAAAGGACGATTCTTTCTTCATGTTATGCTGCAACACACCCGTTCCCAACGGTCACTCTCATCAGGATCCCATGTCGTTTGTGCTTACGCTGAACGGTCGGGATATTGTCACCGATCCTTCCTCCTGCACGTATCAGGACGGAGACAAGCGGAAGCTGTACAAATCCCCCGAATATCACTCCTGTCTGACATTCGGAGGACGTCCGCCTTTTGAATACGTCTCCACCTGGGTATTCGGTCCGCAGAAGGAAGGCAAAACCGGCAGCATATACTCATGTGACGGTCTGCTTGCAGGCGATGCAATGCACATGAATTACGAGCCGAACGAACATCGCCGTCTGTGTGCGCTTGTAGATAAGGATGTTTTCCTTGTGGCGGATGATGTGGTCAACAAGACCGGCGAAACCGTGCGGATGTATTTCCACATGGATACGCCGGACTGGACGATCACCGATACGGGTGCTGCGGATGAGTTTACTTCCGTGTATCTGCCTGCCGGCACGGAATGGAGTCTCGCTGACTCCAGCAAATCACCGCGTTCGGATGTGGAAATTCCCACACGGCGGATCGTGGTCACGGATGAGAATCCTGCCGAGGAAGCACTGTATGTCACTGTATTCTCCGCATCCGCGGATATCACGGACATTTCCGCATGCAGATGTGCTGACGGAATCCGGATTTCCTACAGAAAAGCCGGAGTTCCTGTGTGTCTTCTCTGGAAATACGGTATTTCCTGCGAGAAAATTTGAGCAACACAAAAAGCGATGCCGATGTAAATCGGCATCGCTTTTCTGATTCAGAAATTTCCGGCTTCTTTGGCGGCGGCAACGATTTTCCGCATGGTATCAAGAGATACATCGTTGGGGATGGAATGGTCGGAGGAGAAAACATATCCGCCGTTTTCTTTCAGCACGGGGACTTTTTCGCGGATCTCTTCCAGAATCACATCCGTCTTATGCCACGTTGCGGCGTTGGTACCGCCGTGCAGGGCGATCCTGTCTCCGTACTCACGTTTGACAGCAAACACGTCCATGCCGGCTTTGACCTCCAGCGGATTCAGGGCGTCAATGCCAGTATCCACCACGTCGGGCAGGAGATTCATGATATTTCCGCAGGAATGCATAGAGGCATAGATCCCACGGCTGTGCGCCCATTCCACGGCACGTTTATGATACGGTTTCACAAGTTCACGGTACGTATTCGGGGAGAAGAACGACGTACCTTTGTAGCCCATATCATCCGGCCAGCGGATTTCGTCGAAGTGATAACCGGCATCCCAGATTCTGCCGAAGAGCGTTTCACAGCGGTTCAGGTAGGTATCGAAGATATCCATGGCAAGTTCTGGTTCTTCCATCATGATGATGAGAAAATTCTCCGTTCCCACCATCCAGGAATGGGACACGTCAAATCCGAACCAGAAACCGGCACGGATCCAGCGTCCTTCACTGCGCCATTTAGCAAAATTATTTTTCAGACTATCCCAGGGGATACGGTCATCGTCCAGAGTCATCTGCGCCTTTGCTTCTTCCCATGCTGCAGCAGTCGTGATCTTGAAATCCAGCATTTCCGGTGTGGAATCTTCCGCCTTGAACTGCTTCATCGTCACGCCCCATTTGGTGGTGACGATTTTATAGCGATCTGTTTCCTCAAGGACACGCACGGGCAGACGCGGGGTTATATCCACGCCGATCTGCTCGATTTTATCCACATCGAAGAAATCACGCCAGTCTGCATTCGCCGGCATTCCCTCGGCGTGCCAGCGGCGGACAGTACCCGCCCATGGCTGATCTGCAATCGGAACACGGTCTGCTTCCGTATGGTCATACATACGTTTCATACGTTCTCTGGTAGTCATAGATACCTCCGAATTTATTCGACACGGTATTTTTCGAATGCGTTATAGAACGCAAGAATGCGATCCATTTTGCCTGCCTGCCAGGCATATTTGGCAAACTGCGTGCGGATTTCCGTCACGCCCGACTCCACGGCATGATCCACCCATGCCTGTATTTCCGCGTCAGACATTTCCACGACCCGGTATTCGTACAGAAGCCAATCGAACGGAATATCCGTATTTTCACGGATACTTTCGATTGTCAGCGCATCGGACACAGAGGGCTGATAATGGGTAACACCTGCGTCCTTCAGATACTTCAGATGTGCGGGCTGCAGATTCTCACAGTGCAGGAAGCGCTTGGTTCCCGAACACAGTCCTTCGTAATAACGCGTCCAATAGGGAATCACAAATTCTGACCACATGGCAGGCGAAATCAGGCTGGCAAAATCGTCCGCGAGATGCGCAGAGTTCGGATTGACCTCCTGCCAGCCGTTGGTTCGATTGAAAAATTTGCGGAAATTGATGACACTCTCGTTGACCAGCGTAAGGAAAGTATGCACCTTCTCGGGCTCATCATAGAGATCGCAGTAGAAATCCTGTCCGCGGATCAGCACCGCCGTAGTAATCGCACCCTCCAGCCCATACCCCGCAAGTGGGAAAACATTAAACTGCGGAAATTCCTTACGGATTGCAGCATTCATTTCCATATAGCGGCGGCATTCCTGCGCCGCGCCGAAATCTATATTCTTCCGCTCTTCCATGAATGCGATTGCCGCGTCAATGCTGTCCACACAGCTATGTATGTTCGGCTCGCCCTCCTCGGGGCGTTCAAGCGGTACACCCAGACTAACCAGATGACCGTAAGAAAGCGGCGGAGCACAGGGGATACGAAGTGCCAGACGATCCCCGAAATACGCGGAAATCTGCGCATTGGCCTCGCGCCACGCGGCAATGCATTTATCCGTATTCCGATAGAATTCGCCGTCCGTAATACCGCCCAGATAGGGGATCAGATTGTGCAGATACTCAGCCACAGGATAAATCGGTGTCCCATTGTAGCTGTATTTTCTCATAACAGTCACCTCCGTATTTATTCGACACTGTATTTTTCGAACGCATTATAGAACGCAAGAATGCGGTCCATTTTGCCGATGCTCCATGCATACTTACCGAACTGGGTACGGATTTTGGTGATACCCGATTCAACGGCATAATCGACCCACGCCTGGATCTCCTCATCCGTCATATCGACAATGCGGTATGCGTACAGGAGCCAGTCGAAGGGGATATCCGTATTAGCTTTGACATTCTCGATCGTCAGCGCATCTGCTACGGAGGGCTGATAATGGGTTACGCCTGCATCTTTCAGGTATTTCAGCTGTGCGGGATGGGTATTCTCACAGTGAACGGAACGGGACTTTCCGGTGCTCAGTGCTTCAAAATACCGCACCCAATAGGGGATAACGAACTCCGACCACATATCCGGCGGGATCAGGCTGGCGAAGTCATCGGCGATGCCGACACTGACTTTACTGACTTCCGCAACACCGTTGACACGGTTGCAGAATTTTTTGAAATCGATGATGCTCTCATTCAGCAGAGTCAGGAAAGTATGGACCTTATCCGGATCGTCATACAGATCGCAGAAGAAATCCTGACCGCGCAGAAGCTCAGCCGTGGTGATCACACCCTCAAGACCGTATCCGGCGAGGGGCGCGATTTTATACTGCGGGAACGCCTCTTGAATCGCGGCATTCATTTCGATATACCGGCGGCATTCCGGAGCGGCGCCGAAGTCGATATTCTTCCGCTCTTCCAGAAATGCGATACCCTCATCAATACTGTTTACGCAGTGCTGGACATTCGGCTCTGCGTCCTCGGGCTGATGGAAAGGCACGCCCAGACTTACAAGATGTCCGTAGGAAAGCGGAGGCGCACTTGGAGCGCGGGGCGCAAGCAAATCGCCGAAATATGCGGCGATCTGCTCATTGGCACTCCTCCACGCAGAAATACATTTATCCGTATCCTTATAGAATTCACCTTCTGTGATACCGCCCAGATAGGGGATCACGTCGTGATAGATTTCTACTACGGGTTTGATTTCTTTGTCCCTGTAGCTGTACTTTCTCATAAATAATCCTCCTTATGAATCAGAACGCCATGCGTTCCCATCCTTCACCGCTCACGGGCGGCAGCCCCAGCAGTTCCCTGCCCAGCTTTACATAGTAGCGATAATTTTCAATCGGCACACCGTTCGGAATACGGTGATCCAGTGCAAAGATTGTTCCGCCTCCCAGCATGGGAGCCGCCATTTTGTATTCCAGTTCTGCACGGATAGCATCTTTATCGCGGCGGAGGACATGCTTATCGATACCGCCTTTGATATAGAACTGTTTTCCGTATTTTTTGCGCAGCTGTACCATATCCATGCCCGCCGCAGGTTCGCAGGGATAGAAACAGTTCACGCCGGCATCGAGGAAGACATCAATAACCGCTTCCATATTGCCGTCGCTGTCCTGAGAGAACAGTTTGGCACCCTGCGCCTGTGCCGCAGCCCAGACTTTTTTATAATACGGTGCAATGAATTCGGAGATTATGGACGGACCGAGGAGCGGACCGGATTTGCCTGCCATATCCTCATGGATGATCAGATTATCGATCGGCACGATATCGCCGACACGCTCGATTACTTTCACGGCGGTATCCGCCATGGTGGTGAGCATATCTTCGATCATTTCCGGTTCATCGTAGAATGCGTAGCACAGAGCCTCCTCGCCGAGAAGCTGACGGGGCTCGTCAAATCCACCGCGCACGGAGAAAATCGTCAGATAACCCTTATCATACAGAGCTTTCTGCTGGAGCAGTGCTTCGCGGTTCACCCGATTCTCCGAAAAGGTATACCAATGTTTGATTTTCAGCCAGTCATCCATGGTTTTCACAGGATGTTCCATGGGAAGCGGAAGAGTGGCGCTGCTTTTGATCAGCTTCATCTTCCGCCCATAGGTGTCCCGGGAAATGGTATATTCCGGCGTATCCTCCAGAATGACTTTTTTCAGTCCGGTATGCGCACCTGTGGACCCGGAAAGACTTGTACGCATGACATAGTCCCAGTCGAACGCCGTCATGCCGATCTCTTTTTCCGATGCGCCCTGCGCCCGCCACTCTGCATCCAGTCCGACCAGCGGACCGAACAGTTCACAGAACATCTCGCGTCCGGTATATTCAAACTGGCAGTGGGCAATATATTGTTCTCTGTTCCAGATCATGTGTATTTCTCCAATTTTCCGTAGAAAGAATCTACTGCACTGAAAAATGCATCCAGATTCTCCCACGGGCTGTCTGCGGGAATATCACAGCCGGAGGAAATCACGAAATTCGGAAACGCGGAGCATTCGCCCATAATCCGCAGGGTTTCCGCACGGACGGATTCCGGTGTGCCGTTCTTCAGCTGACCGGCGGGATCCACGTTACCCATCACAACTGTATCAGCAGGGGCTTTTTCCAGCATATCTTTCAGACTGACTGCATTGCCGAAATGATATGCGGCGGCACCGACGGACAGAATGGAATCTGCCATCAGAAGGACGTTATTGCCGCAGTTATGGTAGATCACGATGAATTCGTCATCCTGAACGGCTTCGATCACTTCACGGACGTATTTTTCGGAAAATTCCTCCGCAAGAGCGGGAGAAAGCATACCGGTCAGGGGCTCCGCCATCACAACGCCGGATGCTCCTGCAGCCTTGTAGGCAAGGATATACTTTTTCAGGAATGCAGCAGCCTTTTCCATGACAGCATGGACCATCTCAGGTTCCGCATAGCAGTTGACCATGATCTCGGTAACGTCCATCAGACGCCCTGCTAGGGAGAACGGACCGATCACGCCGGCAAAAACAGGACGGTCGGTGATCAGGGCACATGCCTGACGGATGGCTTCCTGATACAGTCCGCAGCGCGCGGCGGTTACATCCGGCACTGCCAGACTTTCCGCTTCCTCCATTGTGGTGACAAGCGCGCCGGTCACTGCGGGGACTTCGTTTTCATCAAAGCGGACTTCTGCGCCGAACGCTTCCGCTTCCACGGACAGATCCATCATGCTGACAGCCGCCAGCGTATCACAGCGTTCCGCGATTTTCTTCATACCCCGTGCCTGCAGAGAGGCGTCATTGACAAGTTCCCTGACAGATACGCCGAGAAGCTGTACGCAGGGAAAGGAGAGAATCGGCATTGCTTTTTTTGTGGCGGACGCTTGCACGTCCGCCAACCATTTTCTCATATTCATAGATAATCCTCAGGCGCGGCAGAAAGCTACAGCAGCATCTGCACAGCTGGATGCATCGGAAGTATAGCAGTCAGCACCGATGCTGTCACAGAAGCTCTGGGTTACAGGAGCACCGCCGACCAGAATCTTCACCTGATCACGGATGCCGGCTTCCTTAGCCTTCTCAACAACGCGCTGCATTTCGTTCATGGTAGTGGTCAGAAGTGCGGAGCAGCAGATGAGATTTGCCTTATTCTCAATAGCGGCAGCAACGAACTGCTCAGCGCTTACGTCAACGCCCAGATCGACAACTTCAATGCCCTTGCCTTCCAGCATCATCTTGACGATGTTCTTACCGATATCGTGCAGGTCGCCCTTAACGGTACCGATAACAGCAACGCCCTTATTCTTGACGTCAGCTGCCTTCAGATAGGGCTTCAGGATCTCCACGCCTGCGTTCATAGCGCGGGCTGCGATCAGGACTTCGGGAACGAATACTTCGTTGTTCTTGAATTTCTCGCCGATAACGGACATACCGCTCAGCAGACCTTCTTCCAGAATCTTCTCGGCATCGATACCGTCGGCGATTGCCTGGTTAACCAGTTCCTTTACCTTGGGGCTTCTGCCCTTCTGCAGAAATTCGCTGATCTCATTAAGAATGCTCATGATTGTTTCCTCCAAAAAGATTAAAATTAATTTAAAAATTGTATATACATAAAATATGTATCAGAAATCGGGGGGCAAACATTGTTACGCTTCGTCGTAATAACGGTCAAGCACGCTGCTTACCGTCTGAGCCCACACAATCAGGTTTTCAGGCCGCGAAGAAACTGTACTGATATCCTTAAGAACGATATCATACGGACAGCCATAGCGCATGCAGGCACGGACTGTCTCTTCAATTTCCCGTGCAACGACCTCTGGGTCTGTACAGATCGCCACATTGGCAGGATTGGGTTTTCTCGAAAGCACATAGTCTCCGCCGATCTGCTCCGCAGTCTTTTCCACATCTGCCCAGGGAGAACAGCCGATTTTTCGAAGATTCGTAATCTTTTTCAGCACGCTGATTCTGTCATCCAGCGGTTCACAGCAGCCATAATAGGTATAGGAAAAACGCTGTGCCACGGAGTGGAGATAATCCACCTCAAATTCCTTGAACATTGCTGGAGAAATCGTACCAAAGGATTGAGCCATACTGCGGCACCACGTCCCCTTGAGACCTTCGGACGCCAGCCCCGATATGTCACCCGGCGTACAGTGCAGTGAAGACGGATTGTCCACATCCAGATTCTTCTCCACAAAATCAAGTTCCGCATGAGCAGCGGATGTGTATTTTTCCATGATCCTGTGCAGATATTCAGGACGGTCATACAGATCGATCAGGATAGGCTCAACACCGCGCATCCGGGTAATTTTATCCCAGGGGGCGTAGTAGAAGAAACCGAATCCATACAGTTTTACCGGAATAGCATCCCCGAAGAGTTCCGTATAGAACTCCATCCGTGCCGCATCCTTATCGGGACGGAGCGTAAACTCAGGATCATGCATCTGCTCCAGCGCCGATTCGTCCGCCAGCACATCCTCAAATTCCCGCGAAACGATATTATTGATACTATCGGTACGCTTGAGATCGACGGCTTTCCACTCGATACCGATTCCCGTAGAATCGACCGCACGCTTCAGACGGAAAAACGGCTCAAAATGATTATCCGCTTTGAAATGCTTCATATAGAAAAGAGCTTTGCGGAAATGAAGTTCCACCAGGCGCACCTGCTCGCTCTCGCAGATACAACTCAATTCTCCGTCCATATTCATCTGGTACCACGGAATTTCATCCAGAATGACAGGAGGTCTGCACGGTTTCAGGTCATTTGTATCACGGAATCTTTTCCGCATTTTCTGCTGCTTCTCTGAGCAGACTTTTTCCATGTACTGTTTTGCCAGTTCACGGACAATCTGTTTATCTTTTTCCGCTATCATG
Source organism: Oscillospiraceae bacterium (assembly GCA_015063645.1). Taxonomy (GTDB): domain Bacteria; phylum Bacillota; class Clostridia; order Oscillospirales; family CAG-272; genus SIG701. The sequence goes on from SVTS01000005.1 coordinate 17,648, forward strand.
CACATTTCCTCATTTATTTTTGATTACGCCGTGAATCATGCTTGCCGCGGCATCGGGACGCTCATTATAGATTGCGCATGCATCGTCTCTGAGATTGAGCAGATGCTTACCGTTTGTACGGACAGCTTCAAAGATTCTATCCAGATCGTTATACTGAGGCTGAGACATATTAATACCGTACAGAAGCGGCGCTTTGGCAAGAACACCGATATAGTGATCGCCTTTGCCGCAGAAGTGAACGCATCCGCCGCCGTAGTAATTCAGCAGTTCGTTATCGTAGGGGAAAGCGAACTCATCGTACATATCCGGTGAGAGGTTCATCGCACTGTCGTTGCGGATCATGACCGTACCGGGATGCAGCCAGCCCCAGTGGCAATTGAGTCCTTCCCGGCGGGGAATGATTGTGTACCAGTGATCAAGGAAGCGCTTATATGTATCGGTGATCAGGCGGAGAACGCTGTGCACGAAATCCGGATCGTCGAACATCTCATAGAACATTTCGCCGCCCCAAAGAAGTTCCGCCACATCCAGCGGTCCCTGGGTATCGGGGTGATAAACGTACACATATTTCTGAATTTTCGGGTACTTGCTGAAAACATCCGCATAGATCTCGCCCATATCGAACACTTTTTTGCCGAATCCGCCCTGAAGATCCGGCGCACCGGCTTCCAGAATCCGGCGCACTGCATCGGAATCGTTCAGGGAACGGGTTGTGGGCAGTGTATTCATCTCATACGGCATTATGAAAAGTTCGGTACCGAAGAGAGAGGTCATGACACCCGTACCGTAATTGGAGCGGACACAGGGAGCATTTCCTCCGCTGCTCAGCCGCTTGCTCGCACCGATCAGCTCAGACTGCAGCATAAGTTCATAATCATCTATGGCATCGTTGATATTGATATCCTTCAGTGCAACACCGGCGGGCGTGATCTTTTTGCGCTTCGGGGTGAAAATGACATCTTTGCACTTGTTTTCCCAGAATTCATTCCACTGGTTATACAGATCGTCCTCCGTTTCCGGATCGATCCTTTTCTCCAGATCCTCCAGAAGAGCAAGGGTATAGTCAGAAAGCTTCATTTTTTTCTCCTTATATGATGTTATTCTATTTACTGTGTGCTTCCCTGCGTCTCGCGGAATTTTCCCGGGGACACACCGGTTGCGGAACGGAACTGCTTGGCAAAATAGCTCTGATCATCAAATCCGGTCATATTGGCGATTGCCGCGATGGACAATGTGGTTTCCGCCAGCAGTCGCTTGCTGCGGTCAATGCGCATCTTATTGATGAATGCGGAAACGCTCATGCCCATTTTTTCATTGAAGATACGGCTGATATAGTATTTGCTCATGAACACATGCTCGGCGATATCGTCCAGCGTGATTTTGTTCATATAGTTTTCCTTGATATAGCGGACAATTTTATGAAGGGAATCCTGATGCTGTACGTCACCGAATTCAAACACATAGCTGATGAATCTGTTCAGCACACCGCCCAGCCAGATACTCATTTTCTCCAGACTGTCAAAACGTTCCAGCTCTTCGCGGTAGCCGCTTGTCAGATCGAAGATCAGGGGTGCATCCGCACCGCCTTCAATAGCGGCATGGGAGAGAAGCACCAGCAAATCCGTTGCACGCGCCCGAATCACGGCAAGGTCACCGTTTGTCTGGAAAAAAATCTCACCGAGAAAGCGGTTGAGATATTCCCTTGCGGCGGCACCGTCTCCGCTGACAATGGCGGAATTCAGCTGTTTTTCCAGCTCGATGGGATAATGCTGAGGCAGACTTTCCAGTTCGATATACAGTGTATTCAGAAACTGAGCGGTATCCTCGCTGCTCTTCTGTGTACTATCCGTTGTGAATACGGCAGAGGCAATCTCCGCCATATCGTTTACGCGGGAAGTCTCCATATGGGGCAGGCCGTAGGTTTCGGGATAATCCTCGAGTGCCCCCATGAGAACCGGTCCCGCAATCAGACCGCCTGTGACCACGTCATACTCTTCGATGACGGGAACGGCGATAAAGATGAAGTCCATCCGGCAGTAATAGATGTATTTTCTGTCCCAGCGGGCGGCTTCGTAGCATCCGTAGAGATGCGTGGTTTTATGGTCGCATTTTTGCGGACAGCGGCTGCAGAATGTGTTATCATAATCCGTGAATTCACGGGTGGTGACATCAAAACGATGTACATCCACGCCGAGAAGGGAGGAAAAATGCTTAGCCAGTTTTTCTTCCGTATTCATTTCAGGCGGCATTCTCCTCTCATAATGATCTGTTATATATTGTACCAGTTTTTGCGGAGAAAATATAGAAAAATCTTGCGGCTTTTTGGAAATATATTTGCCTTTTTCCCATCCGGGATTGCAAAGTCATGCTTTTTATGGTAGGATATAGCTATCAACCTAAATAAAAAGAAGGTGTTCTTTTGTTCACTGTCACAATTCTGAAGCCGCAGCAGACTCTTACTCTTACTTATACGGAAGCCGTACCGGCATCCCGTGTTCTGGAAGATGCGGGAATCACGCATCCGCATCCCTGCGGCGGACGCGGTGTCTGCGGAAAATGCCGCATCCGGCTCAACGGAAATGATGTCCTTGCGTGCAGAACAATGATCGAGAAAGACTCTACTATTGATTATACCAGTAATTTGCCCGGACTGCAAGGAATTACGGAAGGTTTTTTTGCTTCTTTTGAAAAAAATCCGCTTATGGACGCAGGATACGGTGCCGCCATTGATATCGGTACTACAACGATTGCGGGATACGTATACAAATTCCCCTCCTGTGAGCGTGTTCATTCCGCATGCATTCCCAATCCGCAGAGTGCATTCGGGGCGGATGTGATCTCCCGCATTGAGCATTTTGGAAAGGGTGCCGGAGCTCAACTTGCCGCCGCCGTCAGAGAATCGCTCCGCTCACTGACAGAGGGATATCCCGTGGAAAAATGCGTCATCACCGGCAACACCGCCATGCTGCATCTTCTGACTGAACGGGATCCTTCTTCCATGGCGGTTGCGCCGTATCACGCGGAGCATCTCTTCGGAGAATGGATTGACAACACCTATCTGATGCCCTGCATCTCCGCATATGTAGGCGCGGATGTGACCGCGGCAATGCTGGCAAGCGGCATTATGGAAGACGAATGCGCCATTCTGCTGGATATCGGCACCAACGGAGAGATGGTTCTGAAGCACGGGGACACTTTGCTCTGCTGTGCCACGGCTGCCGGTCCCTGTTTTGAGGGCGCGGGAATTTCCTGCGGCACCCCCGCCGTTCCGGGGGCAATCAGCAAAGTATTCATCGAGAACGGTGAGGCGGCTTTCTCCTGTGTGGACAATAAACCGCCGGTCGGTCTTTGCGGCACCGGTCTGGTAGACAGCATTGCTGTACTGCTGGAGCTTGGACTGCTGGATGAGACCGGTTATCTGGAGGACGATTTCCGTTTCGGGGACAGTGATGTGGTGCTTTCGCCGGAGGATGTGCGGCAGTTCCAGCTGGCGAAATCCGCTATCCGTTCCGGACTTGATACCCTGCTCCATCACGCGGGGATTTCCTGCTCCGAGGTGGAAAAACTGTACATTGCCGGCGGATTCGGCAGTTTTCTGAATATCGACAGTGCGGTGCGTGTAGGACTGATCCCGCCGGAACTCTCTGACAAAGCCATTGCCATCGGAAACGGTGCCGGTTCCGGCGCGTCCATGGTTCTGCAGAGCAAGGAATGTCTTGCGGATGCCCGGTGTCTTGCAGAACGTGCGTCCGCTGTCACTCTTACGGAAAATCCGTATTTTGCACAGCGTTATATGGAAAACATGATGTTTCCGGAAAGTCTCTGACGACAGACTGAATCATTGATTGAGAGGAGAAATCCATGCCGTATCCCACCTCCCCTGTTGCGCTGCCCATTCAGATCGGCGATCTGGAATTACATACTGTTATGGATGGCGGATTTTTCGGTTCCTATGTATTTTCGCCGATACCGCACTCGCATCCGTACTGTGAGGTTATCGCAGGAATCTCGGGCGAAATCCGGCTGGAAGTATTGGACGGAGCCAGCATTTCCCTGACTCCTGGCGATCTGTGCGTTGTCCCTCCGGGATGCATCCACAGCACCTGTTCCGACAAGGCTGACGCGGAAAAGCTGGCTGTACGTTTTTCCTATCGCCGGATTCAGTCAGACACCGCTGTTTTTTCCCTTTTTGAAAAGATGCTCGAACAGAAGAAAACGCCTGAGATTTTCACCCATGACGAACAGCTTACAGCACTGCTTCTGCACATCCGGCAGGAAATTGCGGACAACCGTCTCGGGGCCGAGGCTTTTACGCAGGCGCTTCTGCAGCAGTTTTACGTTTCTGTATTCCGGATTCTGTGTCAGAGAGAAGAATCCGCACTGCCGCTTCCTCAGACCTCCTCCGACAGCAAAAACTCCCGGTATTATTTGATTGAGACATGGTTTGAAGCCCACTGTACAGAGCAGATAACGGAAATGGATCTTGCTCTGCATCTTGGGTTATCCAAGCGTCAGGTAAGCCGGGTTCTGCGGGACATATACGGGATGAGTTTCCGCGAAAAGCTGATCGAGATGCGACTGAACAATGCGGTAAAGCTTCTTACGCAGACCGATCATCCTGTGGAAGAAATTGCTTATATGATCGGGTACACCACTCCCTCGGGATTTTACACCGCATTCCGCAGCCGCTTCGGGCTTTCGGCAAGTTCATACAGAAAAAAATTCTCACAGACCCCCCTTTTTAGAAATCGTGAATAATGGGACATCACACCGTTAATTTCGTCGCGTTTGTTTATTGAAATAATCCAAAAATGTGATATAATTTTCTCAATGATATATAAACGATATGTATCAGAAATTATAATTTTGGAGGAAAACCATGAAACGCGCACTGATTCTTATGCTCGCTCTGATCATGTCCTGCAGCTGTCTCGCTGCCTGCGGTGATACGGCACAGCCTGACAGCGATGACACATCCGCTGCCGACACAACGACGGTCGAAGAAACCACTGCTGATCCCGGTCCACAGCTGGAAATCCCCGAAAGCAACTTTGAAGGTCACAAGGTTGTGTATCTGATGGTTACAGATTATGACAAGAACTTCAACATCTGTGTGAAGGAACAGAGCGGCGAGACACTGAGCGAAGCCGGCTACAAACGCGAGATGGCAGTCAACAAGCTGCTGAACGTAACCTTTGATTCCTATCAGGTTGCCGCTGCCGAGGTTTCCAAGACTCTGGCTGCCGCTGTTCAGGCTGGCGTAACCGATTATGACATCGTTCTGCCGCACGGCTCCAACGGCACGGCTGCTATTGTAACCAACGGTTCTCTGCTTGACTGGAACTCTCTGAACCATGTGGATTTCACCAAGCCATGGTGGAATGCTTCCATGCAGAATTCGCTCTCCATCGGCGACAAACTGATGTATGCCTCCGGCGATCTCGTAATCACCTGGCAGGGTACCCAGGCAATCCTGTTCAACAAGGAATATCTTGTCGGAGACAAGGCAAACGAGAATCTCTATCAGCTCGTGCTGGACGGCAAGTGGACTTTCGATAAAATGATGGATCTTGCCAAGAATGTGGCACAGGATCTGAACGGTGACGGCAAAATGGGTCCCGAAGACCGCTACGGTCTGCTTACTCCCAAGAACAATACCACTGTACGTTCTTTCGCATACGGCTTCGGCGAAACCGGTGCCGTCAAGGATGAGAACGGCTGCCCTGTTCTCGGCTACAAAAGCGACCGTATGGCCAAAGTTGTCGATAAACTCTACGCTGTAACGCACTCTTCCGATGCATACTATGACAACTACGCCAGCACAACCTACCACGAAAGCGTATACCGTTCCATCCTCGACAGCGGTCGTTCTTTCCTGACCATGCTGGACATCGGCGGTCTGTACAACTTCCTGCGCGACATCGAATTTGAGTTTGGTATTCTTCCCCTTCCCAAGCTTGACGAGACGCAGGATCAGTACTACACCTTCTGCGGCGCAGGTATCATCGGTATTCCCGTAAATGCCTCTAATCCCGATCGTACCGCTATCGTTATGGAAGCACTTCAGTACTACAGCTATGAATACGTCCGTCCCGCATTCTTTGATATCGTTCTGCAGAACAAGGCTCTGCGCGACAAGGAATCCTACGAAATGATGACGATCATTCAGAATACCAAAATCTTTGACGTCGGTTTCCATATGGACACCTCCGGCAAAGGCGGCGTAAGCGCACTGCACAAGATCATTGTCGACAACAACAGTACGGACTACGCCTCCTATCTCGCATCCGTTGAAGAGGCGGTCAACAAAGGCTACAAGAAGCTGTATGATGCTGTAATGGGGACTACAGCCGCCAAATGAAGTGGTGAGGAATCGACTATGAAAATTATTCAGCCCGAGAAAGAGCAGTTTATCGTTCACCGTGCCAAAGGCTCCATGTTCGCCTATGACGGCTGGCCGTCTGTTACGGTGGATGAAAACGGCGTTCTGTATGCCGTGGCATCTTCTTTCCGCATGCAGCATATCTGCCCGTTCGGCAAGACTGCCATGTACATCAGCCGCGACGGCGGCAAGACGTGGACTCCTCCGATCGTTGTCAATGACAGCTATCTGGATGACCGCGACGCAGGAATTCTGTATATGGGCAATGGGCGGCTGCTGGTAACGTGGTTCAACCATCCCGCATCATTCTATCTGAATCTGTATTACAATTCCATAAAGAACGCCGCGACAGAGCTGGAATCGCCCGCTGTTCTCGGCATGCTGGAGAGTTTCAGGCTGATTCCCGAAGAATACGCAAAAGGCGGCTCCTACGTAAAAGTTTCCGAGGATTACGGTGTCACATGGAGTGATCCGATCCGCGTGCCCGGATCCGCGCCCCACGGTCCGAATCTGTGCAAAGACGGCTCCCTGATCTATCTGGGCAAGGATATGTACATCACCAATGAAGAGTCCAATAAAAAAGGCAAAATCCGTGCGTACAAAAGTACCGACGGCGGGTACAGCTGGAATGAGATCGGTGTTGTCGCGTATCCGGACGGTACCCTTCCCCAGAACTTCCACGAGCCGCATGTGATTGAGCTGCCGGATGGCAGACTCTTCGGCGTGATCCGTGCACAGAATAATGCGGCGGATCCGATCCAGCCGATCAGGGACGGAGGCACAACGCCCGGCAGTACACGGAACATCGGTTACACGATGTACACCACCTACTCGGATGACGGAGGAAAAACGTGGAGTGAGATGATCCCCATGGGGATCAGCGGATCTCCCGGGCATCTGCTCCTTCACTCCTCCGGCGCACTGATCTGCACCTACAGCCGGCGTGAGCATCCCATCGGTGAGCGTGCAGCCATCAGCTATGACGGCGGAAAGACGTGGGTGGAGGATTACGAACTTACGGCAAACGTCCCCTACGACAACGGATATCCCGCAACGGCAGAGCTTTCGGACGGAAGTCTTGTGACCGTATATTATGAAAAATACGGCAAAGATACAAAGCCCTCGATTCTCTGCACGAAGTGGAAACTGAGCAAGTAAAAGATAAGCCTGCTTTCGCTGAGAAAGCAGGCTTGTTCTTTATTTTACTCTTCCGGTTCCGCATAGGAGAGGCATCTTACCTCGGAATAGGCACCGATCGGATCATCGGAGAGGATACACATCATAAGAAAGCATTCATAGGGATTTGCGGGATACATTTCGCCCATGCCGCATTCAGTCAGAATACGGTTGGTTGATTCGATAAAGGCAGAATACCGCTGAACCGCTTTGGGAATCTCATCCAGTTTATAGGCAAAGAGGAAAAAATTCATGGTTATCAGATCAAATCTCTCTATTTCTGCGTTCTTTGCCATGAGTGAACTGATTCTTTGCCGACTGAACCGTCTTCCCATAAACAATTCATGGAGAGACGAATACCGGCTGGGAATCATATTGCCGTGCCGGTCTTTCGGAATTTCCGCATTGAAAAAGCGTTCAAGGTCGCTTGGAGTGACATCCTCCGGGGACCAGACACATTGAGATGCGCGTATGCGCTGCAGCTGCTTCTGTTTTTCAAAATCGTACAGACGGTCATTATTCTCCATCTTTTCCCTGCATCGCTGCAGCTGTGTCTGGACTCTCTCCTCCTCGCTCTGATTATACATTCCGGCAATCAGGCAGCAGATATCCTTGTAAAGGCTGTTGAAATACTCTCCCGTTGTAACGCTGGAACAGCTCTGATTTCCGGAGGTTTTCAGCCGGGACAGATAATTCATCAGTGAATCCTCGTCACGGATCTGCATCAGTCTGCCTCGTACATTGCCTGTCTTTTCGCCAAGCACATTTCCGGCTCCGGGAGGCAATTCTTTATACAGCTGCATAATTCTTTCGTATTCCGCATACGGGTAACCGAAGCGATAACAGTATCCGCAGATGACTTCAAAGGGGGATTTTGCATTCAGTTCATGTTCACCAAGCACTTTCGTCAGAAATTCATTTACATCCGTCAGACTCATGCGGAGCCCGAATCCAAGCAGGAGCACTACGTTTCTTTTTACCGTTTTCTGGGTCAGCCAATTGCGCACAAGCGCACTCAGTTTTGCGGTTGTAGGACCGAATGCAGCGGGAGTTCCCGTCTCCTCAAAGGAATCCCGGATAATACTGCGGAATTCTTCTTCCGCAATCTCACAGAATGGCTGAGTCATTTCCGATTCTCGGTATATATATCGGCGCAGATATTCACCGAAAGGGATCACACGGAGGCAGTTTTCCAGTTGTCGGTAAATCAGTCTGACATCTTCCTGGGGAAAACGGCTGTCATCTGCGACACTGTATATTGCTTCCTGCGCTGATGCGGTAAACTCAAGACTGTCAAAAAACTTTTCATACAAGGGCATCGATTTTGTCCTTTCCGTCAAAGATTCTGGGGGAGTTTTCAAGTACTGTCACTTGATCAGCGGGAGAGACATCCATAATTATTATATCACAAATCAACGGAAACGGAAAGTATACAGCATTTGTTTAACCGTTTCCTGCGTTATATATTATATATGATACCACTATGCGGACGTATTCTGTAATTGAAATTTTACGTGCCAAATTTACAGCACCCAAATGTCACTCTGATTTAATGAATAAATATACCCCGGTTCCTCTGCAGCATTTTTCCTGCTGAACAAAGTGGAAGCTCGCTTGCAGCGCGGGCGGCTTCAGCTGCAGTCGAAATACTCATCGGGGTCTCCTTACATATTCTCTGTTTCTTCTATACGAAACGTCTGAGAGGGATTTGTCAAGGCATATATCAGCGAAAACCGGGAATCCTATTGACAAAAACAGGAGTTTGTGATACTATAAATCTGTTTTCATTATTTAATTATTCACGAACACACGAGGCAAACCATGATCGCTTCCCAAGTGCGCACTATGATTGATTTCCGTCCTGTTACAGTCGGTGACAAGGCGCTTTACAACCGTTTTCTGACCGATGGCAATTTCAGAGGATGTGAATCCTCCTTTGCCAACGTATTTTTATGGGGACAGCAGAACATCGCTGTTCTGGACAATCATCTTCTCCTGTTTTCCTGTTTCGGAAAACGCTGTGTATATCCGTATCCGCTCGGGCACGGGGACAAAAAAACGGTTCTTGATGCCATTATCGGTGACGCGCACGCACGGGGAATTTCCTGCCGTATCACAACAATGACGGAAGAAGCGGCAGACACACTGCGCACACTTTATCCGGGGAAATTCCGCTTTTATGCCGATGAGGGTGCATTTGATTACGTATACTCCATTGATGATCTGGCGGAGCTGAAGGGCAAAAAGTACCACGGCAAGCGCAATCATATACACCGATTCAAAGAGCAGTTTCCCGACTATACCGTTACTGAGCTCAATGATGACACCCTTCCGGCGGTCCGCCGGATGACGGATACCTGGTTCGCCGCCCGGCAGGAGGAAGATCCCGCTGGCGAATATCACAAGGAAAAGGCGGCACTGGACAAGGCATTTCTGCATTACAGAGAACTGCAAATGGACTGTCTGGCCCTGATGAACGGGGAGGAAGTTCTGGCTGTAACGATGGGCAGTCATCTGTCCGATGACACGGTGGATGTACATTTTGAAAAAGCGCGATCCGACATTCAGGGGGCTTATACGGCGATCAACTGGGAATTTGCCCGGTATATCCGGAATAAGTATCCTTCCGTCCGCTATCTGGATCGGGAAGAAGACATGGGAATCGAGGGACTGCGTAAGGCAAAACAGAGTTATCATCCCCATCATATGGTATACAAATGCTGGGCACAGCTGACGGAGGACGGCCATGACGATTGATGCACCTCTTCCCTCTCAGATACCGGATTTACGGAATCTGTGGAAAGAAGCGTTCGGAGATACGGATGACTATCTGGACACGTTTTTCCACACTGCGTTCAGCCCGGAGCGCTGCCGCTGTCTCACCGTGGACAATCAGATTGCCGCGGTGCTGTACTGGTTCGACTGCAGCTGCCGCGGACAGAATATTGCCTATCTGTATGCGGTCGCAACGGCGAAAGCATACCGCGGACGCGGATTCTGCCGCGAGCTGATGGCGGATACACACAGATATCTTCTGAGCCGCGGATATACAGGCGTGATTCTTGTCCCGGGAAGCGCTTCCCTGTTTGCTTTCTATGAACGCATGGGATACAGTATCTGCAGCCGTATCGGAGAGATCCGCTGTACTGCGGCAGCGGAGCCGATTCCTCTGCAGCGGATTGGTAAGGAGGCATTCGCCGCATTGCGGCGGAAGCGGCTGCCTGTCGGCGGTGTTATTCAGGAAGGAGAAAATCTGGATTTTCTTCTGACGCAGGCAGAGTTGTATGCAGGCGACGGATTCATTTTTGCCGCCTCGCATGAGGATAACACGGTACATGCTTCGGAATTTTTGGGGGATATTTCCGCTCTTCCCGGCATTGTATGTGCACTTGACTGCACGGAAGGAATGTTCCGGATTCCCGGTGAGGACAGACCGTTTGCCATGTATTATTCCCTTGGGGAGCATCATGGGGAGCCACCGGCGTATTTCGGATTTGCTTTCGATTAACACGAAAACAGCTTATTCCGCTTTGGAACAAGCTGTTTTTTGTATGTTATTTCTGCGGGAGTTCCCAATGGGTATAGAGGATGGAACAATGCTGATCGCCCGGGAAACGCTGATAATACACCGTGTACAGGGATCCGTCGGAAAGTTCCACCGTGGAAGGATAACCGAGATCCCCGCTGTCCGCTTCATCACCGATGATCAGTTCCTCACCGAACGTTCTGCCGCCGTCCCAGCTGATTCTTGCGCGTTCACCGAACGGCGGTTTTCTGCGTCCGTAAACAAGTACCACAGCGCCGCTGGAGTGCAGCAGCATATGCGGCGGCGATCCGCAGATATCCGTTGCTTCGGGATGGGACCAGGTTCTGCCGCCATCCTCGGAGCGGGTAAAGTATACACTGAATCCGTGTGGAACGGGATCACGATCGCCGCGCAGAGCACCCAGAAGTGTACCGTCCGGCAATTCGATGGCATACGGTTCATGAATATTGTTCAGAGTGCATCCGTCCGGGAAATCCACTTTACCGATGCATTGCCAGTTATGTCCTTCATCCCGGCTTTCAAATGCGAACACGGCGCCTTTTTCATACAGTGCAGCGGCATCCCCGAACTCTTCCGGGCTGGAAGCGCATTCTTTACCCAGATACAGAAGACGACCGTCTTTCAGCTTAATAGGACCGTGGGGAGAGGAAACCGGCACTTTGACAGCAGGCGTCCAACTCCTGCCGCTGTCGTCCGACAGGCGAATGAACGACCCCGCACGGGCGGTTTCGTCATCCAATGTTCGCCAGTGGGCAAGCATTGCTTCATAGAGCATAAAATCCGGTCTGCCCCGATGATTGTTCGCCCATGTATTATCCGTTTCGCACATATTATAGATCAAGCTGCGATCATTATGGAAGTATGTCATGAGCATTTTTCCGCCGCCCAGCGCCAGTATGCCTGCATCACGGTCATCCAGATCCGTTTCATTGATAATAGCGGGCGGGGACCATGTCTTGCCTTCATCGGTACTGGTATACAGATAATTGACACCGAATGGACACACATGGGCGATCCGGTGTCCGGAACACGCCGCATAGAGAACACCGTTTTCATCACGGCAGACTGTCGGCCATCCCTGATAGGCAAACATACCCGTCTGGCGTCCAACAATACCGGTTGTGAATTTCATACAGATACTCCTTTCGGATATTGGATTATATGCTGATTATCTTCAATATGTAAATGGGGATAGCTCCGCAAGCAGTTCTTCGGTGTTTTTCTCAGAATATTCCACTTCCGCCGAGTAAAGCCGGGCTGTCTCGGACAGCGGAGTATCGCTGCGGGCTGTTATTTCCGCAATCATTTCCGTGCTGAGAGTCGCGAATGCGGCACGGGCGGCAAAATCCATGTCATCACAGGCAGAGCTGACGTGACGGAACAGAAAATACACAAGCAGTTGTTCCTTTGCCGTCTCCGGAATCTGTTTATGCGGCTGATTAACCATGGCTTCGCGCAGAAGTTTCTCCCACGCAGGATCCATATGTTCCAGAGACAGATATAATTCTGCCCAGCGGGCAAAATCGGACACGGGTCTTACAGCTCCTGCGGCGGTACACAGGCGATCCATGCGGATTTCCGCCGAATCACAGCGGTCCTGCGCGATAGCAATCAGCGCGTCCCGCCGTGCAATCAATTCCGCTTCTTCTGCTGTGAGCGATTCGTCTCCGCCATCATCGGACAGGATGATCAGTTTTACCGGTGATTCGTGAGTAAGAAGTATCCTTGCCGCCTCCTCACAGCACAGTCCAAGCCCCATCTCCGTTCTGTCGCTGAAATCTGCACGGAAGCGGGGGTGATCCCGGCAGATCTGGCAGAGCGCGTCTTCTCCGAGATGCAGAATGATATCGCACAGTCCCTCCTGTGTCAGAAACGGACACCGTTCCCTGTCATCGAGCCGGAAAGAGGCTGTCGTATCGGAACAATCCATATTCTCCCGCAGGCGTGCGCCGAGAGAACCGGATTCACTCCGATAACGGGCACAGGTTTCTTCGTCAATGTCGATTTCCCAGCCGATACAGCAGCTGTGACGGCATGCACCGGCTATACAGCGGAATTCCGGATAATAATCCGGGACAATGAGTTTCATGCCGGATTCCCCCTTCGTTTTTATTCATTATACATCGCTGTCATCCGGTTGTCAAGAGTGATTCGCCCGCTTTACGGGATGAACGGATTCTGGGGTATACAGCGGATACCGGATCATTTCTGCGCAGTCCAGATCGTGGGCACGGAGTTTCACGGAGCTGATCTGTCTGTTTTCGTATACAGTTGAAGAATACGTTTCACTTTCGCCGTCCCAACAGGAGGTATATCGGGTGATCACTTCTCCTCCGTCCCGCAGTCGGACACATCCCCGCGGAACGGCGACTGCATCCATCATGTGAAAAAAGGCACTGAGGTGCGACTCATTTCCGACAGAAAGATTGGCACGAAGAAAAGCCGCACGGACGAAGCGTGAGGGCGAAGTGAAATCCCCGGGAAGTCCGATGGAACCCAGTCCCCGGCTGTACTCCGCAAATGGAATCTCAGCCCCGAATGAAGGAAGTGGATCGACAGCGGAAAGCCGTCTGAACTGCTGCAGATGGAACATCTGCATGGGAAAGGGAGGATTATTGGTAAGCACGCCTGCAGGATTCTCATACAGGGCAAGTCCAGCTTCTCCCGGTTCGATTACAAGTGTTTCCGCGGAATCTGCCAGAATCCAATGCAGCGGTGTCAGGGGATAGGTATCGCTGAACGAGATATCTGCCGCACGTGTGCGCGCAAGCAGATCCCGCGCCTCACGCACGGAAGCGCAGCGTCCCAGAATCCAGGGAATGAATTCAAAGGGGGCAATATCCTGTATTCGCCCCTGAGAATCGGCGGGCGGCATATACACGGCATTTTCGGGGAAATTCAAAGCCGCCATGCACAGTCCCCGCTCATTTGCCGCATCAAAGAACAGAGGATACCCATCTGCCGCCACAGCAATGCCGATCATAGCGTAATGGACTTCCATCTTTCCCGCCCTGCGGAAATGCAGAGGAAAATGGCGGGGGACAACAATTACCTCTTCCCCGTGAGCTTTTTCCAGATCCAGCGTCCGTCCGAAAAAATGACTTCCGCATTTCCATGAGATTGCTGTGCACATAGTTCCTCCCTGTCCGCTCTGCGACGGTATACATAATCAGTATATCCCCGTCTCTGCTTCTCATACCTGCGGATTCATTTCTGTTTTTGAACAAAATCTGCTTAAACTCTTGCGCAGGATTCTGCTTTGTGATATGATATACATGATCTCACAAGGAGTACAGCCATGCAGTACGCTAACATTCATCGCGGGATTTTTATTTCCCGTCCGGGCAGATTTATTGCCATTGTCCGCATTGACGGAGCAGAAGAAACGGTTCATGTAAAAAACACGGGGCGCTGCCGGGAGCTGCTGATCCCCGGAGCGGAGGTTTATCTGGCTTTATCCGATAATCCTGCACGCAAGACACGCTATGATCTGATCGGCGTCTGCAAGGAACGCCCCGGGACAGTACCGCTGATCATCAACGTGGATTCGCAGGCACCAAATGAAACGGCGGCGGAATGGCTGCCGCAAAGCGGGTTGTTTCCCGCCGGAGCTTTGATCCGCCGCGAGGTATTCTGCGGTAAATCCCGTTTTGATTTCCGGATCGAGCACGGCGGAGAGGTGACGTGGCTGGAAGTCAAAGGCGTTACCCTGGAGGAAAACGGAATTGCCCGTTTTCCCGATGCGCCGACGGAGCGCGGCGTACGGCATGTCCGTGAACTGACAGGGCTTGCCCGACGTGGTGAACGTACTGCCATTCTCTTTGTGATCCAGATGAGCGGGATTCGGACATTCATGCCGAATGACAGCACACACGCGGCATTCGGGGATGCTCTGCGCGAAGCGGCGTCTGCCGGTGTGCAGATCATTGCACGGGAATGCTTTGTGGATGCATCCTCCATATCGATCACAAATCCCGTACCGGTATGCCTGTAAATCAAAGACACAACTGATTTTTCGGAGGTTATTCTATGAGAAACGTACAGACATTAAAGCGTGACTGGAAATTCCGATTTTTTACATCTGCGGAAGCGGCAGAGGCATGCTGCTTCACACCGGATTATAACGACAGCGGCTGGGAAACCGTCCGTGTCCCCCATGACTGGGCGGCAAAAGGAGAATTTGACGAGGACAACGACGCCAGCTATTCCAAAATTGTTGCGGACGGTATAACCAAAGAAAGAAAGCACACCGGACGAAGCGGGGCGCTTCCCACGGTCGGATTCGGCGTTTACCGCCGTATTCTGCGCATTGCTGAAGAAGAGCGCGGCAGAAAGATTTATCTGGAATTTGACGGCGTCATGTGGGGCTCTGCTATCTATATTAACGGCGAAAAAGCCGGCAGCAATCATTTCGGCTACCGTTCATTTGAGGTGGACATCACTCCTTTCATCCGGTTCGGCGAGGACAATCTGCTGGCGGTTGGCGTGGAAATGCTTCCCGACTGCAGCCGCTGGTACAGCGGGGCAGGTATATTCCGCAACGTCCGCCTGATCAGCAAAAACGAACAGCACATTGCATACAACGGTGTCTGGGTGCGTCAGCTGGAAGCCAATGCGAAAAATGCCGCTTTTCTGATTGAGATCGATCACACGGGAGATGAGACAGTCCGCTTCAGAGCTGACATTTTCACTCCGTCCGGTGAACTTATGAAAACGGCAGAGCACGGTGTATACGCAGGGGAGTTGTCCGATATCTTCACCATTCCCTCCCCTGTTCTGTGGGACATTGATCATCCGGCGCTGTATACGGCAGATGTCACGCTGCTTTCCACGGACGATACTGTACTTGACGGCGTTACCGTGCGTTTCGGTGTAAGAAATATTCGCTTCTCTGCCGAGGAGGGATTTTTCCTGAACGGCAGACATGTAAAACTGAACGGCGTATGCAATCATCATGATCTGGGTTCCCTCGGTGCGGCTGTCAGTGTACCTGCACTGCGCCGTCAGCTGCAGCTGATGCGCGGTATGGGCGTGAATGCAATCCGCACCAGTCACAATCCGCCGGCACCGGAACTGCTTGATCTCTGCGACGAGATGGGCTTTGTGGTGATGGACGAATTTTTCGACGAGTGGCGAGTCCGCAAAGTGAAGAACGGCTATGCGCAGTATTTTGACGATCATGCCGCAGACGATGTGATCGGTGTGATCCGCCGCGACCGCAATCATCCCTGCGTAATCCTCTGGTCAATCGGCAACGAAATCGGCGAGCAGTCCCAGCCTGAGGGATGGCGCACGGCGAAGTTCCTGACGGATCTGGTACACCGCACCGATCCAACGCGTCCCACGTCTGCGGGGCTTGACCGGTATCCGGCAATGCTTGACAATCATCTGATTCATTTTGTGGATGTACCCGGTCTGAATTACAAGCCGCATTTTTACAAAAAAACGCACGAGGAACATCCTGACTTTATTCTGCTGGGATCCGAAACGGAGTCCTGCGTATCCACACGCGGTGTGTATCATCTGCCGGCACAGGTAGAGATCCCCGCCCCTGTACGGGAGGATCTGACGGTATCCGCGTACGATCTGTCCGCACCCGGTTGGGCATATTACCCGGAGAGAGAACTCGCAGCACAGGCGGACTGTCCGTTTATCGCCGGTGAATTCATCTGGACGGGTATGGATTACATGGGAGAACCGACGCCGTACTACAGTGAATGGCCGTCCCGCAGTTCCTATTTCGGCGTGGTGGATCTTGCAGGACTTCCGAAGAACCGCTACTATGCATACCGCGCTGTCTGGACGGACAATCCGGTACTGCATGTATTCCCCCACTGGAACTGGGAAGGCATGGAGGGACAGGTTGTTCCCGTGCACGTATACACAAGCTATCCGGAAGCGGAATTGTTTATCAACGGAAAATCCTGCGGCAGACGCACCTTCGGCACGGAGGATGAAATCCAGCGGTTCCGTCTCATGTGGAATGATGTTGTCTATGAACCGGGGGAAGTCAAGGTAATTGCCTATGATACGGACGGCAATGCCGCGGCTGAAACTGCCGTACGCACCGCAGGCGAACCGCATCATATTACGCTGGAAGCGGAACGCAGTGAAATTGCAGCCGACGGCGAGGATCTTGTCTATGTGATCGCCCGTGTAATGGATGCGGAGGGTAATATCTGTCCGAAGGCTGACAACCGCATCACCTTTGCGGTGGAGGGCGCCGGAGAATTTCTGACCACCGATGCCGGCGATCAGCGCGAGGTGGAATCCTTTGCACGCCCCGACAAGAAAGCGCTGGCGGGACATCTGGTTGCCTGCATCCGCGCGTTGGAGGAAGCCGGAACGATCCGCATCCGCGCATCGGCAGACGGGCTCATTTCCGCAGAAGCAGAAGTTCTTGCAAAGTAATACCGAATAAAAAACAGGTGATGCCGTATTTTACAAGTACGGCATCACCATTTTTCATTTTTGATAATTTTTTCCGGCTGTATCTTCGCAGAGAACGCGTAACGGTTACGGGAAACTCACAATACAGATTGAGCACCGTCAGGTACTGTTTTCCATGAAAAGCTTCCCGGATAAAGGATCACACGAACTTTCCGTACTTTGCAAATCTTTCATCTGCACGGCGGGAGAATTCTTTGATGACTTCAATTTCCTTTGCAATATACGGCAGACCGTTGAAGCGGTAGAGATCGTGCTGCATGAGCGTCAGCTTCAGATCGCCTTCATAGTGCGGATCCTTGATTTTCGCCAGATAACTGCCCCAGGGTTCGTAGGTCTGGGAAAATCCCTGAATCAGTCCCCAATGGAAGGAGCCGATCCGCTCCAGATAGAACAGCGGGAATATCTCTCCCACGTTATTGTTGCTGATTCGATTCAGCCACTCATTATTGATCATGGGACGTCCGTACGCACGGAGATTCTCGATCATCTTGATCATGGTCGTAAATGAACTATAGCAATGGAACGTGATGATATCGGACAATTCCAGCGCACGAAGTTGTCCTTCTGTGGAAGGATTCATATCCTTATCAATTGACCAGCAGTCCGCCGTCAGCGGCTGAATGGGATCATGGGAGCGAACGATGCGGAAGAACTCCTCCATGATCGGCACGCTCATGCCTTTCCGGCGGGAATTATCGATCTCATTCCAGATATCCCAGATCAGGATGCGGGGATCCTTTGCATATTTCCCGGCGATTTCATCCACCATCTGGTAATACAGCGGCAGATATTCGGGATCATCCGCCAGCATATAGCCGGGACCCGTATAACCGCCTGCATGCGGTCCGCGGCAGATACCGCTGTGATAGCCCCAGTCCACTTTCTGTTCACCGAGATGTGTATTATACAGCTCTCTGGGCACGCAGCAGTCATTTCCAAGGCAGAGCATAACGCTGAGCCCCGCATCGGCTGCCATCTGCAGATATTCCTCCAGATTCGCCATAAAACTGTCATGCTCTTCGTGCCAGACTTCAAACTGAATAATCGCCCGGACGGCGTTCAGTCCGGTTTCCTTTGCCAGATTGAATTCATATTTTATCTGCTCCGCCACCTCGGCATGTCTGTGGGACTGCCACATGGCGATCCGGTTGACACAGTTGGAGGGATATCCGTTGAATCCGCGGATCCAGGGCTGTTTTTCATACCATTCCCACGCCTGTTCTTTTGTCCACTGTTCTTTCATGATAATCTCCTTATCATTTGTATTTTTTATAATTATATTCCATAATCTCTTGACAAACAAGCCGAAATGTGATGTAATATTCTCAAAAGGTAAGGTGAGTACATGATTATCTATCAGAATGAGAATTTTGGGAAATCCTTTGATTTCCGCTGTCGGCGGCATGACGGTTATGTGGTCGTCCCACATATTCATCAGTACTGCGAAATCCTGATCTGTCTTGAAGGAACGATGCGCATGCTCTGCGGCGAGAAGCATCTCTCAGTTCCCGCCGGGCACGCGGCTTTCATTCTGCCCAACGATATACATGCATACACGGATGATCTGCCCTGCAGGAGTATCTGTGCGGTTTTTTCCTGCGATTTTATCCCCTCATTTTTCAGAGAAGTCGGTGATCGGATGCCGGTGAATCCTGTAGCGGATGTCTCCGATCTTTTGCCGATTACGGCAGATCTTCCGGAAATTCCCGGGGAAAATCTCACAGAAATTGCCGGACGTTTGAATCTTCTGTTTGCAAGGCTGCTGAAAAGTACGGAGTTTTCGGACAGACAAAGCGGCAGTGCCGATATTTACCGTGCGGCGATTGCGTATATTTCCACGCACTACAGAGAAGATATCACGCTGCGCAGCGTAGCCGCGACGATCGGATATCACGAAAAGTATCTTTCCGCGTCTCTGCATGCCCTGACCGGCATGAATTTCTGCAGATTTTTATCCACCTACCGGGTAGAGTACGCCAAACGGCTGCTTCTGGATGAAGGAAATTCGAAAAAAAGCATTGCGGAAATAGCCCACGAGGCAGGTTTTTCTTCCATTAACACGTTCTGCAGAGAATTCAGGGAACTGAGCGGTATCACTGCCAGTGCTTACAGAAAAGGCATCCGTTAATTCTTACCAAAAAATTATTTCGATAAACATCAAATCAGTTATTGACAGGCACAGAATTTCATGGTATAATACAGACATAATATTTAGACAAACATCTAATCAAATGGAGGTATTATATCATGTCAGAACTAAAATTACCCATGAATGCAGCAGATTTTCCGAAGACAACCGCAGCACGGATCGCGATGACCGATATTGCACAGAAATATGTAGATCGGTACGCGGAGGAATTGAACAATCTCACGCCGGAGGACAAACTGCGCCGTAAAGCGCTGAATATCCAGAAACACATGGCGGAGCACTGTCACTGTTTCGCGGCGATGGGGTACAATTCATCCTCATGGGAAGCACAGCTGGAAAAACGTTCCGCTATGCTGAAGCGCGCCGGATTACTGAATGAATTTGAATCCGCGCTGGCGGATCTTACACCGGATGAACGCGGGGCATTTATTCAGTATGCGCACACAAACTGGTTTCTGCACAATGCTTTTATTGATCAGCATATCGCGCATTTTCGTGCGGTAACCGCTGACGGACATCCGGAAAAGACATTTGATGACCGGATCATTCTCGGCACAGTCTATTCCATCTGCCGGGAATGGCGACTCTGGTGGACGGAGAACGGTACTCTGCCCTTTAACAGATGGACTTACGAAGATTTACCTTTTACAACCGAAGAAACGGAGATTGAGAATGGCTGAAACATTGGATGCCGTCACTTTATTCAAAGCATTGGGGGACGAATCCCGACTGGCGATTGTACGCATGCTTCTGGAAGGGGAATCCTATGTGGAGCTGATTGCCAGCCGGCTCTTGCTCAGCAGCGCAACGGTGAGTCATCATCTGAAAAAACTGGAGGCAGCAGGCGTTGTGCACTGTCACCGGACACAGTTTTATATGATCTACACCCTGCGTAGGGAAATTCTGGATGAATCCCTGCTGCATCTGATCGGGACACTGCCCGCACAGGATGATGATACCAAATACCGGGAAGCGATAATTGAAACATTTTTCGACTGCGGCAGACTGAAAAATCTGCCTGCGCAGCGCAAGAAGCGGGAGATCGTTCTGCAGCACATACTGGATCTGCTGGATGAAAAAGATTGTTACACGGAGACGGAAATCAACGCGCACATTGAAAAATTCCACGAAGATTACTGCACAATCCGGCGGGAGATGATTGCATTCGGGCTGCTTTGCCGCACCCATGAAACCGGTGAAGAACTGTACCGCAGGGTATGCTGATCCTCAATAAAAAATGATTTTCTCCGAGCGTGGTTTGTTCATATATATTTCACACCTTCACTGTTTTTTTGTGATACAATATATTCACCGAGCAAATCTGAACTAAGGACAAAATCATGATCAACCATTTCAGAGCGATGTCCTGCACGCTGTTGTCCGCCTTGCTTCTGCTTTCCGGATGTGCCGCAGATCAGCCGCCCTTATTTACTTATACGCTGCACACATACACTTCCGCTATGCCGGACTCGCTTCATCCGCATACGCGTACGGCTGATGCCGACTATGCCGCCTCCTTTACGGAAATGGGATTTGTTATTCCAGGTGGGAAGGATGAATGGCAATATGAAATGGCAGAAAGCATTACAGATATTACGGAATCATTTTCCGACAAAGAGAAATGGGGCATTGATGAGGACAGCGGACGGGTATTCCGCATTGTACTCAATCAGCGTGCTGTATGGAGCGACGGAACCGACATTACGGCGGACACCTACATCGATTCCATGAAACAGCTGTTGGCGCCGGACAAACAATACAGCCGGGCGCTTCCCTACACCGTCGGCAATGCCGCGATTTTCTGCGCGGATGATTACAGACGGTCAGGCGAGCCTCTCTATACTCCGTGTGTCGCTCCGTACGGCGAGGACGAACTCGCGGATTACAGCTTTGATCTTGAGAAAAATAAAGTTTTCCTGCACCTCACAAGCCGCGCCATGACGCTGACAGACGAGTATTCCATTCAGGACATCTATAAGGCGGGCTATATTGATCCGGCGCTCTACGACCGCGTAAGCGGTCAGGCGGATGTATACGGATATATTCCCGTCACTGAAGAGAACAAAGAAGACATCCGCGCACTGGCGGAACGCGTACTGATTTTCTTCGGTCTGCGCTTCCATGAGGATTATTACAAGGAAATGCTTTTTTACCGTACCGGAGAAAAGCATCCCTCGATTCCGTTTACACAGGTTGGGCTGATCAAAGCGGGATTATATGAGCTGACGTACATCACAGCGGAGCAGATTTCCCTTGCAGATTTTCTCGCCTGCATGACAGTGAACTGGATCGTCCATCCGGACGGAGACGGCGATTCTCTTACGAAGCATCCCTCCTACGGTCCGTATCAGCTGGTTGAGGTATCAGGGGATCATCTGGGGTATTACCGCAACAGCAATTGGTACGGTTGGAGTGACGGCAGACATGAGGAACTTTATGCAAGCGAATCCGTTCACTGTGCAATACTGAGTGATGAAGATGCCGCCCTCCTTTTTGAGCGCGGCAAGCTGGATCTTCTGTTTGATTCCGCCAATGGCTTATGCAAAGCATCGGCACGCGTCACCGGCGGGACGGATGTGCAGACAATCCGCTATCTTTACGACGATGCCGGATGGAGAGAATATATCAAAGACCGCGGCGGTTATCCTTACAGATAGAAACAAAACCGACAGATTTTCATCTGTCGGTTATTTTTTATGATACCAGCCCCGCATAGAAAAGGCAGAGCATATGCATTGCCTCTCCGAAGTTTACGACTGAACCACCATACACAAATCCCTCCGAATCCGGACGGACAATGCCGCTCCGGCACATATTGTTCACAGCATTTCTGGCATATGTATCCCCGGAGATGACGGTTATCCCGTCTTTGGGTGTGTAGGCAATCCATCCTGCCGATCCGGAATCGATTTTATAAGCACTGTAGCCCAGCGCCGCATATTCCTCGTGAAGCCAGGTACGGGTAAATCCGGCTTTGCGGAACAGTGCAGCGATATCCTCAGAGGAATAGACATCCTGCCCCGCTTTCAGATAAAATACGTCGGAACGCTGTCCGCTCTCGGTCAATGCGAATATACTGCGCACAATTTGTTCTTCACGGGTACTCGTTCCAAGCTGCAGGCAGATTACATAATCGTATTCTGTTCTTTCCTGTATTTCCGAGGCACGAACGGGATCCAGCCGTTCCAGCGGTACGGAGTAATAGTAGGAGAGGAATTTCGTTCTCAGCCATTCATTGTTGATGAATTGCATGATTATTTCCAACTCCTCCACCGTATAGCAATCGGAATAGCTGATCACTGCTGTATCACTGCCCCGGTTATAACACCCGAGCAGAGCACGCGCTTCCGTTTCCGGAAGGCGCTGCAGAACATCCACAAGAGTTTTCTCTCGGATCTGTTCCGGGATCACATCTGTATGCATCGGCGGAGCATCTGTGGAGACAAGTGCCATAATTGTTTCCATCAGCACCGATGCCTGCTCCACGGTAATGGACTGGGATGCGGCGACTGTATTCATATATTCCTCAAACGACGGATGCATTCTGCCGCTTTCCGCCATACTTCGTACCAGTGAACTGAGCGATCCGTCCCCCAGTTTCAACCGGAACGGGGACGCACTTCCTCCCGTACGGTTGATCAGTGTGGAATACAGGATATTATAGAACTGAATTCCGCTGACCGTATCGGAGGGAGAGTAGGATGCGTAGCTCTGTTCGGACAGTGCTTCCCCGTTCCGGATGTACAGACTGTACGGTTCCAGAATGGAGATAACGGGATTTGTCAGGCATCCGACCATAATCACCGCGCAGGCAAGCGCAATGAAGCGGCGTATCCCCGGGGAAATGTGCCCCGCTGATGCAATCCTCCGCAGGCGGCTTTTCAGCAAGGCTCCCTCAACGGACATGGTACTGACATATGCATAACGCACTCTGTCCGCACTGCGGAAGAGGAGTTTTGCATATTCAACATGATCCACGGAGGCGAAGCGGAGTGTACGGCTGTCACAGAGTATCTCAATATCATCCCGCAGGCAGACACATGCCATCCATATCAGAGGGTTAAACCACATGAAGCACGCAATGACATGCGCACACAGAATGATCAGGTTATCTCTCTGCACGAAATGATTCAGCTCATGCAGAAGAATCATGGGAATATCGCGCTTCTCCGCACGGTGATCCAGAATCAGAATCGGCTGGCGGATTCCGCAGAGCAGCGAACTTTCCCCTATATACAGATCCGGCAGTGAAGTCGGGGGCAGATGCATTTTACCTGCTGCCAGCGCATATTGTTCCAGAATCTGCGGATCATCACAGGGGATGGAAGCCCGCTTGACGCGACGGTTTGTCCATCTGAACCATCCGCCAACACAGAGAAGTGACACGCCCGTACCGATGAAGTACAGCCAGATAATGACACAAAACAGGGGATTTCCCGTCTCCGACGTTTTCTCAGGCAAGCGCTCCTGCATCACGGGAGCACTTATCTCATCAGATGTCAGCACCGGATACTCGACCGTCATCAGGCGCTCGATGTAATCCGCGCCGGTAAAATCCTCCGGCGTTGTACCCATGTGAAACTCATCAAGGACTGCACCGCTCACAAGCGACTGCGCACCCGGGATCAGATTATACACGGAAATCTCGCTTGCGGGCAGAATCGGAAACAACATCCGCACAAGGAGAATTGCCCACACTGCGACATGAGCCCAGGGACTCATAACGAAGCGAAAACACCGTTTAATCAGAAAAAGTATTGCAGCTGTGACAGAGGTATACAGCGTAAGTTGGGCAAGGATCAGTATGAAATCACGCATATCGTATACCGACCTCATTGCGTTTTCAGTGAATATTGTTCAG
The DNA here is from genome assembly GCA_015063645.1 of Oscillospiraceae bacterium. Taxonomy (GTDB): domain Bacteria; phylum Bacillota; class Clostridia; order Oscillospirales; family CAG-272; genus SIG701. Next base: position 42,213 of record SVTS01000005.1, read on the forward strand.
AATATCAATAATCTCGCGTCTCTCACGTTCGCTGAAATTGCCCTCTTTCACCAGAGAAGCCATCAGCTGATAGGGAGAATTATTGAACACCCGCGCCACAAAGGAATCGATCTCCTCCTGAATACAGTCGGATTTCGGTACGGCGGGTTTATATCTGTACACACCGCAGCGGCGGTCAATGGAGACAACTCCTTTATCCGCCAGACGGATGATCAGAGTACGGATAGTGGTATTGGTCCAGTCCGTCTCCTCGGTGATTATCTTTACAATCTCGCCAAGAGCCAATCCGTCGGATTCTTCACTGCAGTGATCCCAGAGTACATTCATGATGCGCCATTCCGCTTCGGAAATTCGCACCGTTTTTCTTCTGCCGCTCATATTGATCTCCTTTCGTGCTGATCAGTTCAGCATCTCCTGACCGCCGGTTACAGGCAGTGCCTGACCGGTTTCATATTTCTGGCTGATGATATAGGATACAGCGCATGCCACGTCTTCCGTGCGGCAGCCGCGTCCCAGCGGAACTTTCGCTTCATAGAAAGCACGCACGTCTTCCACCGTCTTGGCGCCGGGAACCTTGCCGGCACGGAGATACTGGACGAAAAGTCCGCGATCCGGATCGGACCACAGGGGACCGTCCAGGAAGTTTCCGGGGCAGATAGCGTTGACCTTGATACCGTAGGGAGCAAGCTCCATGGCGAAGGACTGGGTCAGACCGATACCGCCGAATTTACTGCCTGCGTAGGCGAAATTCTTATTACTGCCGGCAAGACCGGATTTGGAGTTGATCTCAATCACGTCGGACATATAGGTCGGAGATGCTTTCCGCTGGAGCTTCATCGGAACTGTCGCATATTTGACACAGAGGAAGTATGCGGTATAGTTGACTGCGGTAACAAGCTCGAAATTGCTCTTTGTCATCTCTTCCAGACCGCCTGCACGGACGATTCCGGCGTTATTGATGAAGATATCCAGACCGCCGAAAGTGAGGACCGTCTCTTCGATCATAGCGCGGACGGAATCCTCATCGGACACGTTTACAGTTACAGCAAGTGCGGGTGTACCGTAGGTCGCGGTGATCTTTTCCGCTTCCGCTTTTGCGCCGTCGCCGTTCATATCGGCGATCACGACGGCTGCGCCCTGCTCTGCCAGATACTCGGCGATACCGGCACCGAATCCCTGGGCACTGCCGGTGACAACGGCGATTTTGACTGCCAGAGGCGCGGATGCGGCAGCGGATGCGGCAACCTTGGAGCGGTAGCTTTCCACTTCCCAGTTCACGATAAAGTCCACCATAGCGGGAGCCATATGAGCCACACCGCCGAAGTTTTCAGCGTAAACGGTGATCTTTACGGCATCCATCCAGACGGCTTCCGCGGTAATTGCGTCCTTCATGGCGGCGCCGATAGCGAACATACCGAGATTCTTCACGAAAACGATACGCGGTGCGAATCCGCGGCGATCCTTCAGCTCATTCCAGGCGGCGATGACGGTATCGGGATCGGTGGAATCCAGATACAGCGGTTCTGCTTTGCAGTATACGATATGATCGGGCGTAAGCGGCTCACGGATAGCGGCAAATGCCTCGCGGGATGCGGCAAAGCGCAGGATTTCTGCGTTAGCGCAGTGACGGACAACGGCATGTCCGTCCGGTGCGTACAGCATACGGAGAAGCGGTGCCACAGCGGCTGCGGATGCGCGATCCACTTCTGCGGGAGTGAGATCCGCCGTACGGCTTGTTTTCTTTTCCAGGGTATTCATGACACGGCTGACAAGCGCTTCCAGGCATTTCTCGCATTCGCCGGCGAAGAACACGCCGTGATTCTGAAGGAACACGAGCACGGGCTGTTCGTTCTTCTCGGCAACGTATGCCTCAATCTTATCGCGGCAGACTTTGGCGAGGGTATAGCCGGGCTTTGTTTCCTCCACCCAGATTGCATCCGGGAAGAGTTCCGCAGCAAGTGCGGCACCGTTTACGGAACAGGTCAGTCCGTTGACCAGAGTGGGATGTACGTGAAGCACATACTTCTGGGGGAACAGATCATGCAGGAGCGTTTCCACGGACGGGCGCTTTTTCTCTTCGCCTGCACAGCGTGCCGCCATCAGATCAGCCAGAACAGCGGCTTCGCGTTCATCGGAATTCTCCGGATACTGCCTATTCCAGATAGCAGCGAGGCTGCTGCGGTCCATTTTGACAAAGCCCTCTTCCGTGATGGTGGCAAGAGATGTACCGCTTCCTTTGATGTAGAGATGCTCTTCCGTTTTCATGGAAGTATTACCGCCGCCAGCCAGAACAAAGCGGCTGTCTGCGCCATATTGATTGGAAAATGCCACAAGTGTTTCGAGACTCATAGGATATACCTTCCTTTTTAGCTTTTATTCTTTCAGTTTACTTCAGATTATTTCATGCCGCCGACTGCGGAGAAATGGGCAATTCTTGCTTCCATGGACGGATAGGCGTTTTTAGAATTTTCCGAGAACATAGCGTTCGTGAGACATTCCGTTGCGGCGTTCTCGTGACCGATCAATGCATAGGTTGCTTTGGTCAGATGAGCGAATTCCGGTTTTTCCAGTGCGGGACAGATGAAGGACTGACGGGGAGAGTTGATATCTTCGCCGCTGATCTGGAAGAATCCGTGACTGTCGCACAGAGCCATCACGCGGTCAAGCTGTGCCGGAGTATTCCGGGTGGGCATATAGGTCACTGCGCAGAAATCCAGGCGCTTCAATTCATCAAACAGCTCATCCAGGAACGCATCCTCAAATGTCTGTGTTTTTTTATCTCCGGTGACGGACTCGCCCACATCCCCCAGATAGGCGTAGGCGGAAATGGCGCCCAGCTTCTTCTGCAGTGCGGTGAAGTCGGTGATATGCATGCATTCCTCATCTGCTTCGATATAGAAATGCTCCACCATATGACTCTTAAGAACACCGAGAATGTCGTATTCATAGAAATTCTCCGGTGCGGTGAGCAGTTTTTCACGGTTCTTTTCCGACAGCGAAGTATGGGTGACTTTTTCCACCAGAGCAAGCGCTTCCCCGCGGTTCGGATAGGCAGTGGTGATTTTTCTGGTCAGTGCGAACAGCACATGGCGCTCCGTGACACTTCCGCCGCCTGCATACTGAGAGAGCGGCAGAACATCCGCTTCAAAATCAAGAGAAAGACCGAAAGGCGCGACCATCTCCGTAATACGTGCGCACATTTTCGCATTACGTTCGTTCCGCTTTGCGCGAAGAGGAGCGAGAACCTTCTCCGCCTCGGCGATGGACTGATGCGGGATACCGTGCATGGCGAGATACGCGCAGGATTTCTGATCGGGATTATTCAGACGGCGTCCGTCCACGGCGGTTCCGCTGACGCTGACGCGGCACTCGAATCCAACGGTCACCGGCATATGCAGAATTTCGCCTGCGGCGATGAATTCCTCCGCACCGCCGACACTGTCATGATCCATGATACCGGCGGTTTTCAGACCGGCTTTCCATGCATAGAAAACGGCGGATGCAGGCGTATAGGGGGAGAAGGAATAGGTGGTATGGATATGATTATTCACCCAGCTTCCCTCTGCATCCGGTTTGATCTCACCGGCGCGGATCATCTCCGCAAGGGATTTCAATGCTTCCAGACGGTCTTCCTTCGGAAGATATGCGTCGGAAATGGTTGCAAGCAGCTCTGTTGTGTTCATAATAACCTCGTATGTACCCGCATAGCGGGAAGTTTTCAATTCAGTTATTCCGGCAGCGGAGCAGGATCCTCTCCGCAGAGGAAACGGTAATCGGCGGTGTACCGCTCACGCAGTTTCCGGATTTTTGCGCTGTCGGGAGAGAAACTGCGCTGTCTGTAGGCGCGGAGCATGATATTTTTCGGCGTATCCTCGGGATCGATGAATTCCAGTGCATCAGCGGTATAGCCCATGCATTCCAGACGGGAGAGGCGCAGTGCATCGGTTGCCGCATCGCAGAATTTCCGGCGAAGGGCTGGACGGTCCGCAAGGAACGCCAGCGGTTCGCAATCCAGCTTTTTACTCAGTTCTCTTTGGCAGCACGGTGTGGACAGAATCACCGATGCGCGGTGCCGCATGGCAAAATCCAGCACGATATCCGTAGCGATATCACAGGCGTGCAGGGATATGACCATATCCGGTGCGCGCTTCGGCGTATATGCCGCGATATCCCCGCAGATAAATTCCATGCCGGCAAACCCCAGTTTTTTTGCGGTTTCGGCACAGTAATCCATCACGCTCTGTTTCAGATCCATACAGACCATTTCCACATCCCGTCCTGCGATGACATGCAGAACGTGATACACGGCGAAGCTGAGGTAGCTCTTGCCGCAGCACAGATCGGCGATATACAGTGTCCCCTCAGCGGGCATATGGGGCAGAGCTTCCAGAACCAACTCGGAAAAACGGCTGATCTGACGGAATTTTGCCTGCCGCTTATCGTGCACACGTCCGTTTGAATCGGAGATACCCAGTGCCGTCAGGAACGGTTCATTTCCGCTGAGCACACGCTTTTTGGTCCGGTCATTTGCCGCGAAGCGGTCCAGCACCGCTGCCATATCGGCGGATGCGGCGGTGTTCAGCGCGGTTTTTAACGCACCGGGAATCACAGCGGTGATCTTCCCTTTTTTCGACGCCATAAGGGAGGCGGATCCATTTTCGTCATTCAGATCCACGCGGGAAAATTCCTCCGGAAATCGGAAAGCGATTTCCGCTTCCAGCTGTTCCGGTGTGAGATTCCGCTGGGAAACGCGTCCCTCTGTACGGCTTTCCTCCAACTGCACCATGCGGTTTCCGCCGATAAGGCGGAGGGTGCCCTTGATTTTCAGCACTTCACCACCGGTCGGCGAGGAAAAGACCACATTGCGCATGGAGCCGGCGCAGGCACTTTTCACTGCGAAAGACGCAAATAATGCGATACTGTCCTGCATTATTTTTTATCCTTTCCGGATGCACCGTCGGCGGATTTTTTATCCTTTTTGGTGAAGGAAAGTTTATTCTCTGTTCCCTCAATCAGGCGTTTGATATTAGAGCGGTGCTTGACCACCACGACCACAGTCATAGCCAGGGCAAAAAGCAGCACGATCTGCGGATCCTTACCGTTCATACGGGAGAGAATCAGCGGGTAGATCAGCGCACCCATAACGGAACCGAGAGAAATATACTTAGTGGATGCCACAAGGATCACAAAGATCAGAATCAGCACAAGACCCACTTTCCAGTTGGTCATAAGAATAGTGGTGCCAACAACGACAACGCCCTTACCGCCCTTGAATTTATAGAACACCGGGTAAATATGCCCCAGCATGCAGCAGAGACCTGCGGCATATGCCCCCACCGCGCCCCAGATCAGTCTGCCGATCAGGACAGCGATAACGGCTTTCAGCGCATCCGTCAGGAGGGTAAGTGCAGCAGGACCTTTACCGTATGTACGCAGCATGTTTGTCATGCCGGCATTGCCGCTTCCGTAGGAGCGGATATCTTCCTTGAAGAAATATTTGGAAATAATGATGGAGAAATTCAGACTGCCAAGCAGATAAGCCGCTATAGCCAAAATGACAAAGCCCAGTGCGGTAAGTGTGAAGAACGCGATTCCGCTCTGCGTACCGGTTTCACCCAAATAGTAGCCCAAATATCCTTTATACATGATTTCTTCCCAGGTCATCGGTATTCCTCCTTACGAATCACTTTTTTCATCGCCGCGCTGGCGGACAATGATACGGATAGGCGTTCCGCGGAATCCGAAGGTATTCCGCAGGCAGTTTTCGATATATCTCTGGTAGGAGAAATGGAACAGTTCCACACTGTTGGCGAAGATAACAAAAGTAGGCGGTGCCACGGAAACCTGTGTCATATAGTAGATCTTCAGGCGTCTGCCCTTATCGGACGGGGGCTGTACGCGGCTGACCGCATCAGCCAGAACGTCGTTGAGCATACCGGTGGAGATACGGGTATTGGTCTGGTTATGGACGTAGTTGATCTGTTCAAAGAGTTTTCCGACGCGCTGGCCAGTCATTGCGGAGATAAAGAGGATCGGTGCGTAGGTCATATAGCCAAGTGCGTTATACACTTTTTTGGTAAAGGAATTTGTTGTATCGTTATCCTTCTCTATCAGATCCCATTTATTAACGGCGATGATTGTTGCTTTGCCCGCTTCATGAGCGATACCGGCGATTTTTTCATCCTGTTCGGTAATTCCCTCATTGGCGTCAATGACAAGGATGCACACATCCGCTCTTTCCACAGCCATCTTGGCACGGAGAACGCTGTATTTTTCCACGCGGTCTTCCACTTTGCTCTGGCGGCGGATACCGGCGGTATCTATGAAGGTATATTTTCCGAATTCATTCTCAAAGCGGGAGTCGATGGCATCACGGGTGGTGCCGGGGATATTGGAGACGATCATGCGGTCATCTCCGAGAATACGGTTTACAAGAGAGGATTTACCCGCGTTGGGCTTACCGATGACGGCAACGCTGATTACGTCGTCTTCCTCTTCCGCATCCGCTTCAGGAGGCAGGAGGGCGATTGCCGCATCCAGGATATCACCCGTACCGGTTCCGTGAACGGAGGACAGGGGGATCGGCTCCTGATCGAAACCGAGTTCATAAAACTCGTAGAACTCCGGTGCCACGCGTCCGACGGAATCTGATTTATTGATGCAGGGGATTACGGGCTTACCGCTTTTGCGGAGCATGACGGCGATATCCCGGTCATCGGCAGTCAGTCCGGTACGGATATCGCAGATAAACAGGATCACATCCGCCGTATCGATAGCGATCTGTGCCTGTTCACGCATTTTTGCCAGGATGATATCGTCCGTTTTCGGCTCAATACCGCCGGTATCGATGACAATCATGCGGCGTCCGTTCCATTCGGTTTCACCGTAGATACGGTCACGGGTAATACCGGGGATATCTTCCACGATCGCCCGGCGTTCACCGATCAGTTTATTGAAGAGGGTACTCTTCCCCACATTGGGGCGTCCCACAATTGCAAGTACAGGTTTTGCCATAATTCTATCTTCCGTTTCTGTATTTTTTCGTTTATTCCAAACCGCACAGGGCGGCGATGACCGGATTATCTGTCTGCAGATATTTCCGCACGTCACGGATATCGGCGCTGAAGCCGGCACATCCCTGTCCGATGGACGGAAGGGTATCTGTGAGGATGCCGAATCTTCCCTCGCTGAAGTAAACATACGGGTAGATTCCGTATGCTGCTTTATACTGTTCGATCAGGGATTTTTTGGAGATCTGCTCTTCCAGCGCATCTCCGCCGAAGTCAGCGGTGAAGGCATCGGACTGAAATTTTTTCGCCAGCGCATCATACCCGGTGATGATGTCCTCCGCTTCCACAAAAGAGGCAGCAGTCAGATCACAGTTAAAGGTATACGCAAAGGTATCTCTGCCGCCGCTTACATCAGAGGTGATCACTCCTATGACATACACCGAGTAGAAATCCCGGGATGCCAGTGTGACAGCGGCATCTGTGGCGGTATAGGTATATCCGCCGTCGCTGTCGTGCATCAGTCCCTCTTCTTCATAGCGCTGTCTGGCGATTGCCGCCGCCGCGGCATTTACCGTGGATTCCACAGCACTGTCGCTGTATCCGCTGATGGTCGGGTACATCAGTTTGACGCTGTTGCCGCCCAGTTTCAGGTATTCTTCGGAGAAACTGAGGGAATACTCCGCATCAGGCAGACGAATCTTTCCGCCGCAGGACGGGAGAAGCAGGAGCAAAATCAGGAAGAGAGCAAAAGTCTTTTTCACGCTTTCCTCCGTATTTCTCCGCCGAGTCCGAGCAGTGCATCCAGAAACTCCGCGCCGTCGCAGTCACTGAAGCGAAGCGGGACGCCCAATTTCTCCGAGAGTTCCTCCGGAGTCATATTGCACAGGAACATATCGCCTTCCGCCCGCAGCATTGTACGGGACAGGAGCACTTCTTCGCCCAGGGAGTTTCCGCTCAGCTGCTCAGCCAGATCCCGTCCGGTGATCAGTCCCGCTACGGTAACCTGACCGCCGAAGAATACATTTTTCACGCAGTACACCCGGCACTGCAGATGGGGACATGCTTTCTTCGCCTTTTCAACCAGTTTGCTGATGAATCCGTATGCAGCTTCGCCTGTGGCTACGGAGATATTGCGCGGGGTATTTTTCTCCTCATCGGCCAGCATGGAGAGTGCAAACTCAAATTCATGCCCGAGGGAGGAAAGCATGCCGACCCCGTTTTCAATCTGGGAGAAATCCCCCCAGTATTCATAGGGCGGCAGCGGCGTTCCGCTTTTGACATAGAATTCATCGGAGCAGTAAAAGATACGCTCGCCGTACCGTTTCACACATTCATCCCCGAATGCGTTCACCTGACGGATCACGTCGGCACATTCCTCCGGGGTAAAGGGAGAAAGGGGATAGAGATTCTCTCTGTGTCCAGTCAGTCCGGCGGGCACTACGGAGACGCTGTCCATGGCAGGATAATACTCTGCCAGATCCTGCAGTGTGCGGTCCAGTTCCGCGCCGTCGTTGATGCCGCGGCAGAGCACGATCTGTCCGCGGAGCTTGATGCCGGCATCCGCCAGCTGGCGGATATAGCCCAGCACCTCGCCTGCGAAGCGGTTATGCATCATTTTCACCCGCAGCTCCGGATTTGTGGTATGGACGGAGATATTCACCGGGGAGATATGCATTTCTTTGATGCGATCGATATCCTGTTTTGATAGATTCGTCATGGTGATATAGTTGCCGTGGAGGAAGGACAGGCGGGAGTCGTCGTCCTTGAAATACAGGGTATCCCGCATACCGGGCGGCAGCTGATCGATGAAGCAGAAGATACATTTATTGGTACAGGAATGCTTTTTATCCATCAGCGGCGTTTCGAACACCAGACCGATATCGTCATACATCTGCTTGCGGATGCAGATATCCAGAAGTTCCGCACCGCGGTGAAGCTGCAGAGTGATTTCCCTCTCCGCCAGATAGAAGCGGTAATCCAGCACGTCACGGATCTCATGTCCGTTTATGCTCAGAAGGATATCCCCTGCCAGAACGCCGGCCCGCTCTGCTCTTGAGCCGCGCTCTGTATCTATGATTGTTACCATACAGTTTTCCCTTATTCTTACTTGAGGGTACAATTCTACCCATTATTATATTATACTATATTTTGGCGGTGCAGGTCAAGTGTTTTACTGATTCTGCGAAAAAAAGCAGAGCCACCTTTCTGAAAAAAGTGGCTCTGCACGGGTATTTTCTGTTATTTCACGAAATCCGGCACCTGTCCGGAGAGGAAATGAGCAACGGTGAATGAGGAAATGCCGTATTTGTAATTCTCCTCATCCACGCTGACCAGTGCTGCTGCATAGCGGGAATCCGTATCGGTAAAGATGGAATTATATCGGCTGCTGTTCACGAGGCAGACGCTGTTATAGATCGCTTCGATCTCTGCTTTACTGCTGTACCGTTTCAGTTCCATTGTTTCCCTATCCAGCACGTAAACGGCGCTGAGACGCTGTACAGACAGATCTGTATACTTTTTATCCGCACCGTAATACGGCAGGCGCACAACTGTCGTATACTGGGTGGAACGTCCGTTTTTGATCGGTTCGTTATAGGATGCACGGAGGTAGAAAGATACAGCCGTACTGCGCTGGAAGTACTCTTTTCCGTTGAAGGAGTTGCGGATAGAATTCAGAATTCTCCATGCTTCCGCTTCACCGATTTCCACAGTATTATTATTCTGAATCTCCAGGCGGGCGTTTTCGTAGTATGCATCATCCTTGGTGACGTCCGGGAAATACAGTTCTGCAAAATTTTCTGAGGAGACAACGCGTTCGAGGAATTCTTCAAATCCGTCGCGGTTTATGTTGATATTCTTGTGGACAGGCAAACCGAAATACGGTTTATAAACCAGATGGATATACATGGAACGTTCACTGAACAGGAGTTCCTGTTTGACATCCCGCAGATATGCTTCCGTCTCTTCCTCGGACATGCTTCCGGGATAGGGATATGCTTTTTCCGCCACGGTAATTTCGGAGGCAGAAACAGAAAAACGCGGGTAACCCGAATCGTTATTTCCGTTCAGATATTCCCTGATCATATCCGTGTAGAACTTTTCGTCTTCCTCGTTTTCGACAACAAATTCCACCTCGCCGTCGATATTCATGGTCAGTTCACGGATCATGGATGCCTGCGGAATATGACGGTCAAGTCCGACAACGTCCACGCCGAAGAGGACAAATCCAACGATAAACGCTGTGCAGAAGATGCCCAGACCGGGCAGTCCTGCGAAGAGCTGCTTGGCAGATTTGGTGAGAATCACGTTGATGAGCATCATGGCAAGGAGTGCGCCGATAACGGATCCGATGCAGTAGGATATGGCGCCGTCACCGAACAGTTCAAAGATATATCCAAACGCTGCGGCAGCACAGAACATGCAGGTATACTTGATCAGTGCGGAAGCGATCTTCGAGAGAACAGGCAGTCCGCTCTGCTCGCTTCTGCGCTTTCTGTAAATCAGATATCCGGCAAGGAAGAACAACAGCGCGGCAAGTATCGTACCGACTGTTTCCCAGCCGCGGGAGATATAGGTACTCGTTTCCTCAACGATGAGATCGGCGTTTACGAATGAGGCAACAATCCGCACGGGAGTAAAGAATTCCAACGCCAGATTATACAGAGAATCATAGCTGGTGTAAATGGAATTAAACTGCAGAATGGTGGTCACAAAGAGGATCAATGCCGAAGGCATAAACACCACGAGTCCTGCCGTCATCAAACGGGAGAACGCATTTCCTGTAAAGGATGCGGCGAAGACCATGATACTGAGATAGAACACAAAATAGAGAATCGCATACAAACCGCCGCTTAGCAGAATACCGGTCACCATGGCATGCCAGATGCCCGTATTCACGCCGATCACGCAGATGGACAGAGCGGATGTGACAAAGGCAGGCACTGCGTAGCAGATCACCTTCACAAGAATTTCGCTCAGGTACATCGTACCGCGGGTCAGGGGAATACTGTGATAGAAATGCACGCTGACCTTGGAATTCACGTAGGTCATCGTACCGCTGCCCCAGAGAACAGCCAGAAGCGCACCGATGATGATATTGGCGACACGGTATCCCTCGGCGTATCCGATGGCGTTGGCAAGGATTACATTATATGTCTGCTCCCTGTAGAAGGATCCGTCACTGGACAGAGCCATGGAAAGCACAACCACATTGACCAGAAGCAGAATGATCAGGTTAGTGACAAACGCGGGCCAGTTCTGTCTGAGCAGAAAAGCAAAGTAGGAAAGCGATGCGTTATGTGTTCTGTTATGCGAGGATTTTTGCAAAGTCATAACCTCTGTCCCCCATTTCCGAAATAAATATCTCCTCCAGCGTCAGAGGAATAAATTCATAGAATTTTGGTGCCAGCGCGCGCATCTGTGCCTCGATCTCTTCTCTGGCACCGCGGACTACCAGCGTATACATACTGCCGCGTCTTTCCAGATTCATCAGCGGCATATGGGCAAGAAGATTGGCTGTATCGTTTTCGTCACCCGTAAAGACTGCCTGGATTTTCTGGATATTCAGCTTCATATCGTCCAGATCACGCTGGAACAGCAGGGCGCCCTTATGCAGCAGAGCGATATGATCGCAGATATCTTCCAGTTCTCTGAGGTTATGAGATGCAAGAATCACGGTCAGCTGTCTCTCCGCCACCTCTTCGGCGAAGATCCGTTTCACCAGCTGGCGCATCACCGGATCCAGTCCATCAAATGTTTCATCACAGAAGATATATTTGGGACAAACGGACAGTCCCAGAAGAAGCGACGCCTGCTTCTGCATACCTTTGGAGAACGTATGGATTTTCCGACGGGTATCCAGCTCGAATATGTTTGCAAGTTCCGTGAAACGATTGCGGCTGAAGGTAGAATACAGGCTCTCATACAGTACGCTCATATCCTGCAGCGAGGAATGAGGCAGAAAAAACTGCTCGTCAGAGAGATAGACCATGGTCGCTTTTGCCGTGGTATTCTCCCAGATATTGGCGCCGTCATAGAGAACGCATCCCTCGTCCGGCGCGATTGTTCCGCTGAGGATACGGAGCAGTGTGGATTTTCCCGAGCCGTTGGAGCCAACAAGTCCGAAGATCGATCCCTCCGGGACTGTGACACTGACCTTATCCAGACTGCGGACATCACTGAAATTTTTGGTTACGGAATCAATTTTGATCATGAAGGATTCTCCTTTCCGCTGGCTCTCTTCTGCATCTGCCAGCATTCCGATGCAAGTGCGGTGAAATCGCTTTCTTTCATACCGAGGCTGACCGCTTTGAGCACCAGGGGCATCATTTCTTCCCTGAGTGCTTCTCTGCCCGCGTCTGCCACGGCAGCCGATCCGGACAGAATGATACTTCCCCGTCCGGGCAATGTGGCGATCACGCCCTGGCGCTCCAGTTCCGCATACGCCTTCTGGATTGTATTGGGATTGATACCCAACTCCTTTGCCAGCGCACGGACGGACGGAAGATGATCATCCACTTTCAGATCCCCCCGCAGAATGAGTTCTTTAATATTATCCACCAGCTGTTCATAGATCAGTTTCCGATCCCGATAGTCGATGGTAATCAGACTCATTATACATTCACCTCCTGTATTAACTGTACTATTTGTGTTAGTACAGTTATATTATCATAATACAGTCTGTTTGTCAATATAATTCTGCAAAAAAATAAAAAATTAATGATTTCGCAAATATTTACAATATACTCTTGCGAAAAAGGAAATTATCAGATATAATAATGTAGTTGAAAAACAATTTCACCAGGAGGTAGCACCATGCTGCAGATTCTTCTCACGACTGATACCGCAGTCAATCCGGCGATGAGCGGTATTTCCACCATTATCATGCTGGTTGCCATGCTGGCGATCTTCTACTTCTTCATGTACAGACCCCAGAAGAAGCAGGAAAAAGAGACCAACGACATGCGCAACGCTCTGACGGTAGGGGATGAAATCACCACCATCGGCGGTATCATCGGAAAGATCATTTCCATCAAGGATGAGACCGTTGTTATCGAGACCAGCGGCGAGCGGACCAAGATCCGCATTCTCAAGTCCGCCATCAAGTGCGTGGACGTTCACGCTGAAGACGCGGAATAATCCGGCATAAGGCGCAACCTCCGTGCATATAGTTCAGAATGAATTCTGAATGCAACCGGAGGTATAATGCCATGAATGCCAAATCCATTCGCACACGCAGTACGCCCGCCGCACAGGGCAGCGTTATCGGGCTGTATGCCCGGTCGATTCTCCTTGGCGGCGCGGCGGCAGTTCTTCTTCTGCTCATCGGCACAGCAATTTGTTATGCACAGCCGGATCCTGCTGCGGCACTCAAGCCGTTTGCTCTTACCGCGCTGTATCTGTCCGCTGCTGTCTGCGGTTTATCCGTCGGACGGGCATCGGAGCGGATTCTGATCGCCGGTGCCGGCGCAGGCGGACTGTACTGTCTTCTTGTCACTGCTCTTTCGCTGATACCGGCTTCGGATACCCCGGGGTACTCACTCGGAATCAGCATTGCGATGCACATCGGCATCATTGCCGCCGCGCTCGCGGGAGCTTGGCTCGGACGTCGGCGTCCGGGACGAAAATCTATCTCACGTAAAAAACGCCGCCGCTGAAACGGCGGTTAAAATACAGGATGTATATTATGGTTCACATGTATAAACTGAACGGTCATCGCGGTGCATTTGACTGCGCTGCCCGTGTCGCTTATCCTCTCTCCGCGCTTGCTTTGAAGATCATCGAAACCGTTACGCCTCCGCTTACGCCCGAGTGCCCCTCTGCACTTCGCTATGCGATGGCAAAGTATGACAGCCACGATCTTGCAGACGCTTACGCAGAAGTATATGCGCTGTATGAAAAAGGTCTGCTTTTTGCTGAAAAAGCCCCGGAAGTGTCCACGGCTCCGGCTGTTTATGCTATCATTGACACATCCGCTTCCGCCGCGAAGGAAAAGATCGAGAATGCTGCTGCGGCAGGTTTTGATCACATGATCGTTCTTGTGAGGGACGGCTGCTCCTGTCTCGCATCCTCTCTCAGAGAAGCATATGCCGGCAAGGCTGATCTGAAGCTGATCATGGCTATGGATCCCGCTTCCCTGTCCGACGCGGATATCTCTGCACTGAACGAGGCTGAATGCTATATTCAGATTCCCGGCGGCGATGGTTTTGCCGCTGACGTTCTTGCCCTTGCTGATCGCGGTGCGCGTTTCATTGATGCGGAAATTCCGGCGACCGAAGCTGGCCGCAAGGATGCCGTACGGCTGGCAAAGGAAATGGACAAACGGCAGAAGAACGGTGCTTCTTTTGCATTTGCGTCCTTTGATCTTGCACTTCTGTCCAAGGAAGGATTCGATTCCGGCAAGGCAGCCTGCGCAGACTGCTGGGCACGGGAAATCTGCGGCGGATTCCGTCTCAGTGATACCGCTTCCTGCACGGCGATGTGCGACAATGAACGTACGCTGATCGAATGCGCTGTCGTTCTTGGCGAGAAAGAATGAACATAATACAGTAAAACAGGCGGAAGCTGATGCTTCCGCCTGTTTTTCAGTTAAAGGTAATCTTATCGGTTATTCTTGTAGGGCATACGGACACAAATGTTTTTCCGCGGTTGATCAGCAGGAGTTCTCCCTTTTCATCATAGAACTTTGTGGGAGATTCATAGGACTCTTTTTTCCACGTAATCGGAATATATGTACCCTTGGTTGCATAAAAGCCCTTTCCCTCACCAATGGTAGTTACATCGATACGGGCACTGGTATCTTTGGGGATATCACCGGTTTCGCAGAAGTAGATAATCAGGTTATCAAATTTCAGCTGTTCATCGGTGGCGCCGTCCACATGTTCCAGACCGCCGAACTGATACCGGAGGTAAGTACCGCTTTCTTCATCATATTTGAAATCGGTATTATGGGCATACGAATAAGGAATATGGATATTCTTTGCCGTTTTTTCATAGGAAACCGTGGTATCGTAAGGAGCAAAATCCAGCGGATAATCAAATTCTTTATCCATCTCGGTTTTATACTTTTTGAAGCTGACGCCGTAAGCGATCTTCTCACCGGTGGTCACCAGCGTATGCTCCAGAGCCATTGTTGCGACGCGTTCCTCATCGCGGTAGAACACCTGATTCGGCAGCCACATATTTACGCCGTCCAAATTGTTTACGCCAAGCGCCTGAATATCGTCATAAGCATAGGGACTTCCGCCGGCATGCACGTAGATGGCGTCATAATCCGCGGCAAAATCCAGATAATAGTCACGGGAAGAACGCACACTGCCCACCTTGGGCAGGCTGGCATAATCCTGCACGATCATCATAAGACGGGTATATCCGCCCTCCACAAGGCATTCATACATGATATCCGCATGGGATACGCCCACCTGCGGGCAGCTTGCCTTGATATTATTGATCATGATGGCTGCCGGCCGTTTGCCGGTATAATCCTTTTCCGAGGCAAGTCCCGTCAGGGGATTCACAAATCCCACTTCATTTTCGGATTTTGTATCGGCAGATGTGGTTGCCGCAGCGGTCGTTTCCGTCGGAGCTGTGGTCTCCGGTGCCTTTGCCGTGGTTTCGGGAGCGGTGGTTACCGGCTTGGTGGTCTCGGGCGCTTTGGTTTCTGTTTCTTTCGGCACAGTTGTCTCAACCGGTGCGGATGTATCACTCCCCGTATCCGTACTGTCAGCCGGAACAGACTGATCACAGCCGGCACATCCCAGAACAACTGCAAGAAGAACAGTCAATGAAATGCGGCGCAATGCAATATCCATTTTCGTCACACTTTCCGTATCAGCCGAGGAAACGTTCCAGCCAGATGATGCCGAGTTCGAATGCCTCGGTCAGACCGGATTTCATATCCTGCTTGACGATTTTTTCCTGTGCGGAAAGAGAACTGTCCGTTTTCAGAATCTGGATCAGAACCTTATCCGGCACTTCACGGTCGTGATACATCTTGGTGGTCATGATGGTCAGCTGCAGGACATAGGGATCTTCCATAAAGCCGTAGCAGATGGTATTATCTTCTCTGACCAGAGGACGTCCTTTATATTCGAGGAATTTTCCCTCAACGGTTACGAGTTTATCTTCCATAATACTATTCCTTTCAGATAAGCAGACTATATTATATTTTACTATATTATACCCAAAAAGTCAAGGGATATATAGAATGTTTTCCCACAACAGAGAGAAGCAGGAGTTTTCACTCCTGCTTCTCTGCACTCAGACATCCTTTTCGATGATTTTCAGATTGGCAGGAAGAATCCCCGCCTGTTCGTAAACGATCTCACTGATCTGCGCCACTTCATTCGGGAGAAGACCAGCGCTTTTCACGATAACACTGGCAGAATCCCCATTGACAACCGCCACGCATTTTTCAAATCCTTTGGAGATCACCAGAGTTTCGATATTGGATTCGTTCTCCATATCTGCGGCAATCTGCGCAATATCATCAAGTGCATCCGTTTTCATTTCCTCCACTGCGGTTGAGCTTTCCGCTACGGCAAGCAGAACCTCCATAGCTTCATCTCGCGCCTGACGGCGGCTCAGCTGCATCGCTTCAAAGTAATTATACACTGCTTCCGCGCTGCTGTTTTCTCCGTCAGTTACCGTACCTGTATTCACTGCCCCGTCAGCGGACAGTGCATCCAGATCCACGGCGAGATCATCTCTTCTGCCCTCCGAGCCGTCAAAGAGCAGCAGATTGAGCAGAACCGCAACGCCCACCAGAATGACCGCACAGATCACCACGGTTCCGCGCCTGCCGATTCTCTCCACAAGCCTGATTGCTTTCTCACGAATTTCGGTCGTTTTCATTGTGTCCTCCGGTTTCTGAATTTGTAGTGTATGTATATGCCGCCCCCCGGCGGATTATGCCTATGCTCCAACAACGCGGATACAGGATGCGGGAATACCCAGCGCGGCGGACAGCAGTTCCGTCACCGCGAGGCGGACAGCGCTGTCATCCCCGCGGGTACACACCACGGCGACTCCGCGGATTTTGGGGTAAATCTCCTGCACGAGCAGAGGATTTTCTTCGTCACTGCCATGCAGGATGACGTATTCTCCGGCGGATGAAGCGGTGTTTTCCGCGTATATATATTCCGCAGAACCGTCCAGCGTCAGAAGAACATGCGCCTCTCCGATCCCCCTGATCTGACAGCACAGATTTTCAATCCGTTTTTCCATATGCTCCGTGTAAAACTGTACGGACAGGTATTCACTATTCTCTTCCGTCTGTCCCTCTTTATTCCTCTCCGTCATCCGTGGACCGAACAGCAGAAGCACGCATCCCAGAATGATCCCGGCTGCGATCAGTTTTCCGCCGCGGATACCGCTCCATTCTTTCCAGAATTTTATCACGCTTCACTTCCCTTTCTCCGCGTTATGTGGCACGGGCACGCCAGAAGATTTTCGATATAAGTGCGGATTTCCTCCTCCGGAACTCCGCAGTCCGCACGCAGGGTTATCTCCACGCAGTCCAGCATGGCATCGCCCGTCTCATTCCGCGAAACCCGCAGACACACCCGAGCGGAATCTGCCTCTATCTGCCAGCGTGCGGCAAGCAGTGCGGCAATTCCGTTTTCCGCATTGCGGATTCCCCGCTGAACGGTCCATTCCTCGGCGTCACGGTGGATTTCCGCCCCTTCCTCCCATGCGGGAAAGAGCAGATCATACAGGCGTTCCGGAACAGACTGCATGCTGTCTGCCGCATCGGCAAAGGGTTTCGCTATGGCAATCAGCACTGCCAGACCGGCAATCCACGAGATCATCCGACGAAACCCGTCCCCTTTGGATTCCGGGACAAGGATACCGATCAGTGTGCACAGGACTGCCAGTATCAATATATCGGACATATTATCCTCCAGCCCCATGCAGAGTTGTCATCAGGGTCAGAACAAAGAGGAAAAGCAGTGATACGATTGCCGCGAGAGCCAGCATATTGCCGAGAATTCCATGCATCTCCCCGAACAGTTTTCCCTCGCGGTCACATCCTGTAAGCTCAGCCGCCCCCTGACACAGGGAGAAAACCGCACGCTGCAGGATGAGCTGCAGTATTATCGGCAATGCAAGCAGAAGTACTGCCGCAGCACACACGACACCGCAGGTACTGCGTATCAGCTGCAGACTGCTTACCGCCGTCCCGAGCGCATCGGATAATGCGCCGCCCACGAGAGGGATAAAACTGCCCAGCGCAAACTTCACGGTTCGCATGGAGAAACTGTCCGCACTCCGTGCAATCACATTCTGCACGCCAATGACAAAGCTCAGAATCACACCGAGCAGTGCAATGAACCAGGTAAACAGTCTGCGTACACAGCGTCCTATGGCATCCAGCCGGAGTACACCGCCCAAAGTGCTCACAAGGGCAATACTGAACGAAATTCTGATTGCCGGAAGCAGCAGGACACTGTACAGATTCTGAAACAGCGTATAGAGCAGCATCAGCGCAGCACGGTTTACAGCGGCACCGTTCAGATTACCCGATGCGGCTGTCAGAGCGCAGGCGATCGGTGTAACGCCACTCACAAGGTCGGTCAGTGCACGGATATATTCCTCGCACCGGGTCAGTATTCCGCGAAGGCTGTCCGCTGTGCCCAGAGAAAGGCATAATCCGCAGCACACTTCCCACGCATTTACCGTTCCGCCGAGTCCCAGTGTATTCTTCCCTGCACTCATAAGTCCGCAGCACAGAAGAATTCCCATCAGTCTGATCATAAGCGCCGCAGATGAGGGCAATAATTCTTTTACCGAAGCGGCGATCACTTCCCACAGTGCGGAAAAAGTCAGCGCGTCGCCCAAATTTGTTGCTGCTTCCGGATCACTCAGTGCGTCCCGCAGTGCATCCGGCATTTTCTCGGGCAGTCCTTCCCGGAATTGCTCGATTTCCTCCTCGAATTCACTGACGATTCCATCATCTGCCCGGATCGGCATCACAAATAACACTGCAATTACAGCCGCCGCGAAGATACGCATTCCCCACTTCATGCCAGCATCTCCCGCACAAGTGCGATCAGTTCTGCCGTCAGAGGAAGACTGAGGAGAAGGATCTCCGCTTTGGCAAATTGCTCCAGATGGGTTCCCACGGTGTTTTCCCCTGCCTCGCGGCAGATATCTGCTGATATCTGTCCGAGCGATGCGATGCCCAGTGCTTTGAGCAGGATTTTCAGAGTATCCTGCCAATCGCTTCCGTCTGCGTACGACAGGATCTGTCTGCATGCACTGACTGCTTTCTGCGCGGTTCCGCTGAAAAGAAGTCCTGTCACACATACACCGATCAGCACGGTGATCTCTTTTTGCTGCGGCTTCAGATACAGCATCAGAAATACCGCGCCAATCCCCATTGCGGCGGCACTGAACATGGTCATATGCCGAAAAGCTCCCGCAATGAGGTGAACAGACCGCTGATCTGTTCCAGTACGATCAGCAAAACGACCACGGTTCCGCCCAAAGAAACAAGCATTGCCTGATCATCCCGACCTGCACGGGCGAGGATCTGCTGAGCGGATGCCACAAGAATGCCGATGCCGGCGATTTTCAAAATAAGTCCCGCTTCCATGTATTTTCGTCCTTCCTGCTTTACAATATCATGACTATCAGGGAAAGTGCGGCGAACACGGGAAGGGTGATATACAGCCTTGCACGCGCCGGATATTCATTTTCCGCCTTTTTCAGGCGATCCTCCAGCGTTGTCATGGTGAAATCACACAGTTTCAGGGTATCATCCTTATATCCGCTTCCCAGTTTCTCACTGAACTCCCGCACAATCTGTGCATCCTCCGCAAGAGCGGCACACAACTCCTCCATGGATGCATGAAAATCATTACACACGGCATCCCTTGGGGTATTGAACAAATCAATACTGCGCCGAATCTGTCGGATCAATTCCACTGTACGGCGCAGCGCATGCAGATGTGACCGTCTCACTGTATTCAAGGACACACCAAGAAACACTGCAGAGATAAGCAGAATAACCCCGCCCGCGATCCGTACTGTCATATATTCACCTGTCCGCCTGTGATCAGATGACGGACTTCCGCGCCTTCCCTTTTCAGTCCGACCAGTGTCGGAAAAACGCCGCTTTCCAGAAGACAGCGGATCTCTTTCCGGCGCATCAGATCCTCCCTGCATCCGGCATGGACTGTGGCAACCACAGCCGCACCGGATGCGGCACACTTAAGAACCGCCTCCACGTCAGCGTTTCCGCTGATTTCATCGCAGAGAACAATCTGCGGCGACAAGGTCCGCACCGCGATCTCCATTCCAATCGCTCGCGGATATCCAAGAAGCACATCGATACTGAGTTGACCAAGTGCGGAAGTAATCTCCTGTCTTGAATCTACAACAGCCGCACGGCAGGAGGGATCTGCGTCAGACAGTGCCGCGGTGAGTTCTCTCAGAATTGTTGTTTTTCCCACACCCGGCGGTGACCACACGAGCAGGCCGTGCACCCCTCCTCCGCGGAAAATATAGGGGAGCAGATCATCCGCCGCACCGGGAATTCTGACCGGCAATCGAATACACAGGGATGTTATATCGACGACACGCTCGACAATACCGCAAGGAGCGACTGCCCGTCCGCATATACCGACACGAATACCGCCTGCTGTATATATGTACCCCTCCCGGATCGTATCGCTGTGGGTGTACAAGGAATTTCCGCACAGCCGCATGACCGTTGCACGGAAATCCCGCTCCGGACACACTTCACGGAGTTTTATCATTTTTCCGCGGATGACAACGGCAGCGCAGGCACCGCTGTACAGGCGGATTTCCTGCAGATCCCCTCCGTGGAGGGCGGATGCCGCCAGGACCGCTTCGCCGATACGCTCCGGAAGCATGGGACAAATCTCCTGCATGATTTCCTTCACATTCCCGCCTCCTCTCTACACATAAAAGATATGCGGACAAGACCGGAATATGCAGACAAACAAAAAAACGGTATGAGAGAATTCTCTCATACCGTTTTATGCAGTTCATAACCGGATCAGTCGGCGTAAACGCTGACCTGTCTTCTTCCGTTTGCGATGTGCTCAAACTTGACCTTACCGTCAATCAGAGCAAACAGCGTATCATCGGAACCGCGGCCGACATTGTTGCCGGGATGAATATGGGTCCCTCTCTGACGGATGATGATATTGCCGGCGGTTACGGTCTGACCATCAGCGGTCTTAACGCCAAGGCGCTTGGATTCGCTGTCACGGCCGTTCTTGGTGGAACCGACACCTTTTTTATGAGCGAAA
>SVTS01000109.1 GCA_015063645.1 Oscillospiraceae bacterium
AAGTTGTTTCTGTTCCGCTTCGTAGTTCTGACTCATCATCTCGTAGCGTTCATCATTCAGATTGCCTTTGGCATTATCCTCGTAAATCTTGATGAACAGCCTTTTCAGTTCAGCGATTCGGCGCTCGTTGCGTTCAAGCTGTTTGTGGCTTGTCTGCAGCTTTTCTGCCGACTCCAACTGGAGCTGTTGTTCCATTACGAAAATGAAATGCTGACGGTATCTAAGAATATACCCCATGACCAACTGAATGTGTTTAAGCACCATTCGCTCCAAAACCGACTCACGGATGAAGTGTGTTCCGCACTTGTCCTTGCGTTTCCAATGAACCGAACAATCGAAGAATGCTCCCTCACGCTTGCCATTGTTGGTAGCTCCGTAGTACAGTTTCTCACCACAATCGGCACAGTACACCAAACCGGAAAAGGTGCTTGTAATTCCTGATTTGGTTTTGCGCTGTCGCTGTTGACGGATGATCTGCACCTTATCGAAAACGTCCTTTTCGATGATGGCTTCGTGTGTTTCCTCGAAAATTGCCTGTTTCTCTAAAGGAGTTTCCCTCTGCTTCTTATCCCAGATAGAATTTGTGTAGGTCTTAAAGTTGACCGTACAGCCTGTGTAGGCTGATGAATAGGCTGCAATATCTCACAGCTGTGGATCGTCAGAAAAATGGAACTGAGAACAGAAAAGAGGTGTTCGATAATGTCAGCTTTATATGAGAATCAGCCGAACATCGTGCAGGATTTGCGTCAGGGATTGATCCGCCCCGAGCGTGGGGGCGAATATTGGACGGACGACGAACGGGAGCTGCTGCGCAGATCCTTTGAAGAAGGAATGGGAATCACTGAAACCGCTCTTGTGTTCCGCCGCAGTGAGCATGCAGTCGTACAGCAGATCGAAAAACAGGATCTGTATGAACGCAAAACCAATCCGAGACGGCGGAAATCCCCAAAAGATTATGTCTGCTCATGTTCCACCTGCCGGGCACCGGAGGAATTATGTCCTCTTGCGAAAAAATGTAATGCATGCAGGGAGGCGAATGAAGATGATTGAAATGTTCGCGGAATATGAGGATCTGCTCACGGCAGACGAAGCGTGCGAAGCCTTGCGGCTGGGACATAATATGATATATGCGCTGCTGAAGCGAGGCGAGCTGAAAGGATACCGCTGCGGGAGAATCTGGCGGATACCGAAAGCGGCGCTTGAGGAGTATGTGCGTGGGCGGAGTGGAATAATAAACAAATAAAAGAAAATACCGGAGGTACTGTTGTGCCTCCGGAATGATTATCATTTATTTTATTCGCGATTGGGGAGAACAAGCGCTGGTTCAAATCCAGTCACTCCGACCAAAAAGAGGCTATAAAAAAGATATAGCCACAAAAAACCTCGAGAAAATCGAGGTTTTTGCTGTTTTAGGGACAAATTTACCGTGTAAAATTTTTTGCAAAAATATAGATATAAAATAGGTGTTTCCCTATTCACTAATGATTTGAACCACTGTAAAACCAAATATCACACCACTCGGTGCATGGAAGTAAAAAAACATGCGCTTTTTTTGCGCTGAAATTGCGGATATCCGTGCAGATTTTTTATATTCTGTTATGGGGTGAGATGACAATCCTATGGTGTTTTGGATGTGATTGATTGATTATTCATATGTTATTTTTTATTTAGTTTTAAGTTATTTTTGTATTATCAATTTGCAAAAAGTGGGGGATGGGGCGAGGTGAAGCGAGTTTTATGCGGATAATCTTGGTACATATAGACAATATATATTTTTGTTTTTTGGTTTAACTCACAAAATTATCGGTGTTTCGGAAATAGCATTGACAAAAGTATAGATTGGTGATAAAATAAGAAAAAAATAACATATTATTAGCGAAAAGATTACAGGATTAATCTGGTATATGAAATGTTGATGCAGAGGTGCGCTTCACCGTGCATGGCATCACGTTCAGACAACAGGAAGTCAATCATGAAAGCGGTAGAAAACATGGACAAAATACGTTTTGGAATTATTGGCTGCGGACTTATGGGCAAAGAATTTGTGGGTGCCGCAGGAAGATGGTCGCACCTGGAAGAAGAGTGTGCCCGTCCCGAGATCATTGCCATCTGCGCCACGAAGGAAAGTTCCTTTGACTGGTTTCTTTCGCGGGTGCCGTCGATCAGATACACCTACACGGATTACAGAGAACTGCTCAGGAATGATGAAATCGACGCTGTATACTGTGCGGTGCCGCATGTTCTGCATGAGCAGATGTATGTGGACATCATCGAAAGCGGAAAGCATTTCATGGGGGAGAAGCCATTCGGCATGGATCTGAAGCAGAACACAGCGATCCTTGAAGCGGTAAAACGCCATCCTGGCTCCGTGATCCGCTGTGCCGGTGAGTTTCCGTTCTATCCGGCGGCACGAATGCTGGTCAATTATATTAAGGAAGGAAAATGCGGACGCATTCTTGAAGTGAAATGCGGTTTATGCCACTCCAGCGATATGAATCCGCAGAAGCCGATCAACTGGAAGCGGGTGGTGGCAACAAACGGTGAATATGGCTGTATGGGGGATCTTGGTCTGCACATCGAGCACATTCCGATCCGGCTTGGCTGGATTCCGGATAATGTATGCGCGAAGCTGTCCAACTACATAACCGAGCGTCCCGACGGAAAAGGCGGAATGGCACCGTGCGAAACCTGGGACAACGCGGTGCTTCTCTGCGATTCCAGAGATAAGGACGGCAACAAATTCCCCATCACGTTTGAAATGAAACGAATGCAGCCCGGCGCCACCAACGATTGGTACATAGAAGTATACGGAATGGATATGTCCGTGAAATTTTCCACCTCCGACACGAATGCGTTTTATTTTACCGAGGCGATGGGAAGTGAGCAGGCATGGTGCAGGGTCATCGTTGGCAACAAGCCGCAATTCCGGACTGCAACGGGAAGTATTTTTGAATTCGGTTTTGCCGATGCGATGCTGCAGATGTGGGCATCCTTCATCCGTGAAATTGAGGGAAAGGATGTGGAATTTGCCTGTCTGCATCCGCAGGAGACACTCATTTCCCACAGACTGCACACTGCCGCCCTGCAATCCGAAAAGGAAAACAGAATAGTAAAGATATAAGGAGCGAAACAAATGCTTAGAAATATATCGCGTTCTCTTGCCGATCTGCTCGGCGAAGCCTATATGCGCGCAGTCAAAGCTGCCGCAGTCGAAATCAACGGTATGGAGGAAGCCGAGGCTGAGCGGCTGATCCATGAAAAGGTGGATTTCTACCCGGAAAGCTATGTGATGCGTATGGATGAGATGGCGCGGCGCACGGGGGAGCAGATCATCCCTCCCTTTGATGACGCACTGCTCGGTGCTCCGACGGATGCGTTCCGCCGGAGTACGCATACCGGCATGGCGCCGCTTGGCGGCATTGGCTGTACCCGTATCGGGCAGGACGGTCGTGCGTATCTGATCGCCAAGAGTGAGCACTACCATGCATCGCTGGGACACAATTTCCCCGGCTACAAACTCATTACAAATGCGCGCAGACTCGGCATTCTCAATGCCACGCACAACAACACCAGGGGATACATAACCCGGCTCTGCGAGCGCAGAATCATTGCTGCGGCAAACGGTGTCCAGGCGGAGTGGGACATCGAAGCTGTACTTGCCTCCACGCAGCCGCAGGTACTGAACCGCATCATCAATCTGGAAACCGGAAGTCTGGCGGTGGAAGCCGGAATCAAGATGATGCTTTCGCGCTTCTACAAACTGGACGCGCAGGCGGCATCTCCCCGGTATGAGGGGAAAATCCCCGTATTTCTGATTATGGAAGACAACAAAGAGGGTTTTACCGCCAACTACCACGGCACCACGATATTTGCCCAGACACTCCGCGGAATGTGGTCGACATTTTACGACAGATGCGCGGAAAACGAAATCTACAAAATCGTCAGCGTCAAAAAGAATGACATCGCGGATTTCGCCGATAAGATCCGGATCTACAACAGCGGCAAATACAAGACCGCCGGTTTTCTGCACGAGATCATTTTGATGAACTACAGCGGCATCCGTCTCACCCCCGCGTATCTGCAGCAGGCATATGCACTCTGCCATGAAAGCGACACGCTCACGCTCAGCGATGAAATTCAGTCCTGTATGTGGTATGACGGAATGTTCCTGTTCAAAAAATACGGTCTTACGCCTGACTTTGTGATTATCGGCAAGGGATTCCCCGGCGGTGAATATGCGGCAAGCAAGGTCATCACCACTGCGGAGGCGGACACGCTCAATCAGTTCGGAGCTCTTGTCACCAACGGTCAGGAAGAACTTGCGAGTCTTGCTTACCTGATTACCATGGAATTCTCCCGTGCAAACGGCGACAGAATTGAGGAGATGGGAGAGAAAGTCGAGGCAAGTCTCCGAGGCATTGCCGCGGAATTTCCCGCACTGCTCGATGCACCGGAGGGACTTGGGCATCTGTCCGCCATTCATTTCCGCGAGGGCGAAAAGGCAGCCGAGTTCTCCGTTCTCATGGGAAGCATGTGCGTGGACATGAGCGCACAGCTTTACAAAGCCGACTGTCCTCCGGCGGTTCTGCTCAAGCTCCCGCTCATCTGTGACGAAACGGTACTGGAAGTTGTCTGCGACAGGGTAAGGCAGGGGCTGAAAGCACTTGCCTGACGGGTACGGATATGGAAATGGATAAGGATATAAACAAGGCTATAAATAAGGAAAAAATGAACTGCCTTGCGGTGGATATCGGTGCATCAAACGGGCGCGTGATGCTGGGTTCACACAAGGACGGAGAGATTGTCACAGAGGAAATTCACCGCTTTACCAACGCCCCGGAGATGCGGGACGGTCATCTCTGCTGGGATGTGGAGCGGATGCTCTGCGAAATAAAGCACGGGATGAAAAAATGCGCGGAACGCGGTATTTCCCCCAGGTCCGTGGGCATTGACTGCTTTGGCGTGGATTTTGTTCTGCTTGACGAAAATCTGCGGATGCTTGGCAGCACCGTGGCATACCGTGACGGGCGTTCAGCTGGCTACCGTGAAAAGGCACCGCTCAGCGCAGAGGAAATATTTATGCACAGCGGTTTTCTGGGCGATTGGTTCAGTTCCGTGTATCAACTGATGTATCTTCGGGAAAAAACCGATTTGCTTGACAGAGCCGCGCATTTCATGCAGCTTCCCGATTATCTCAACTACCGTCTCTGCGGAGTGATCGCAAACGAGCTGACCATCTCCCAGACCACCATGCTGGTCAATGCCGCAAGCAATGAATTTGACGAAGAATTGCTTGAAAAACTGCATATCCCCGGGAAAATCTTCAAAAAAACGTCCCGTCCCGCATCCATCCTCGGACAGCTTACGCCCGAGGTGGCAGCGGAGACCGGACTCAGATGCGCGGTGGTACAGCCGTGCGAGCACGATACTGTATCGGCGATGGCGGCAGTCCCCCGCCCGGAGGGGGAAGACTGCATCGTCATAAGCTCCGGAACATGGTCCATGATCGGTATCTTTCTGGAGCGCCCGATGATCTGTGCCGGGGCAGCACGTGCCGGCTATTCCAATATGTATGTCACTGAAAATACGACAGCTCTGCTCCGCGGCATTACCGGACTCTGGATGGTGCAGGCGATCCGCAGGGAGCTGGGCGGCGTGTATACCTTTGATATGCTTTGTGAAATGGCGGAAAAATCGGAATACACGGCTCTGATTGACATTGATGACCGGATGTTTTGCGCACCGCAGTCCATGATCGGCGCGGTAAAGCAGTATATCGCGGAGCACGCTCTTCCAGCCGCAGAGGATATCGGAGATATTATGAACTGTGTCTATCGCAGTCTGGCGGCGAAATATGCGGAGAATGTGGCCGAGCTTGAAAAACTCACGGGGAAGAAGTACGGGTGTATCTGCATTGTCGGCGGAGGGGTCAGAGATGCGTATCTGAACCGTCTGACCGCTGCGTTTACCGGCAAAAAGGTATATGTCGGGGCATCCGAGGCAACCGCCATCGGGAACATCGCGGCACAACTGAGTGCGCACGGCATATTCAAAGATCTGCGGGAAGCGTCAGATTCCGTCAGCCGTCCCACTCCTGTCGCGCCGGCAGAGCATGACGCCTGAGGGCACAGCGGAATTGCCTGCGTAAAGGAGCCGGGGAGGTGCTGACCCGCAGCAACTCCCCGGAGTTATCAGACTATGATTACTTCAATGCCCAGCCTGCGGAAATTTTCCACTTCCTTCTCGGAGGCTTTGGCATCGGTAATGATCTTGGACACATCGCTGAGACAGCCGATGGTGGTGAAATGTACTTTGCCGATTTTGGTGTGGTCGGCAACCACGATGACTTCCTTTGCCCGCTTGATCATGGCGATATTGATATCCGTTTCAAACGGCTGGTCGCTGGTGATACCGTTCTGTGCATCTATTCCGCAGACCGCCAGAAACAACTTCTCAATATTGTATTTATTGAGCTGGGTTATTGCCTCAATACCGTAGGTGGATCCGGTTTCGCTGTTGAAGTTGCGCCGATAAATACGGTCTTCACATTCGGATGCCCTTTCAGTTCATTGGCGATGTAAATGGAGTTTGTGACGGCACAGATATTGACAGTATCCGGCAGAAAACGCGCTACCTGCAGCGTTGTGGTACCGGCATAGATGAGCACAGCCTCATCCGGCATGACCAGTTTGGCGGCATGCTTGCCGATCTTCTCTTTTTCATCCAGATGTTTTATGGTACTGCTTTCAAATTTATCATTGATTCCGTTTTGTTTCAGTATGGCTTTTCCGAACTGTCTGGTGATCAGAGAGTTTCTTTCGAGAAAGATAAGGTCATTGCGTACCGTAACGGATGAAACATTAAAGTATTCACGGATGAAATTCACATCCAGCGTTTTTTCCTTCTGAAGCAGTTCATACAGTTTTTTGCGGCGTTCTTCTGTTGTCATCAATTATACTCCTCCGTCGGATGTAAATGATACGGAATTCCGCGAAGCGGAACGCGGACGGTGTCCGCGCGGCAGGCTCGTGTACACAGCAGGCTGATGGACAATTATGGATATCTTTATGCTGTGTACATTATATCATATCTGCCGGTGATTGTCAAATACAGAGTGAAAACTTTTTGCTGTTTAGTGTGGAATATCTCTGATAAATAAAGCAAATTTATCGGAAATTATCATGGAATGTAATGAAAAAATAATTAATAACTAATTTAATGTCTAACTTAAGCCAAAATGGGGAGTCCCCCGACACTCCCCGGATAGCTTTCGTTTATTTGTGCAGATTGTAACGGAGCGTTTAAGTCAATGACATTGCAGTACAATAATCAGACAGGAGGAATATATGGATCCGCGTATACACATTGGAATAGACAATTGCTTTGCCATCAAACGGTGGACTGACCCGGCGGACTGGATGCGTGTTGTCCGTGAACTCGGGATGAAGTATGTCGAGGTTGTCCCCGATCTGGAGGCCGA
The DNA here is from genome assembly GCA_015063645.1 of Oscillospiraceae bacterium. Classification (GTDB taxonomy): domain Bacteria; phylum Bacillota; class Clostridia; order Oscillospirales; family CAG-272; genus SIG701. Next base: position 7,481 of record SVTS01000109.1, read on the forward strand.
TCCGCTGCTTACACCGGATGACTACCGCCGCGAATGGGTGGACAGGGTATGCGAAGCCAAAGAAAAATACGGCATTGAAACCGTGATGCTGTATTCAAACAACGCTACATATGACACGATCGGTTTTGCGCATCCCGACAGGCGTGTGCGCGACTGGATACTGGATAGCTGGTTTGAAAGATTCTGCGGGCTTGCGGCAGGTATCGGTGCGGATATCGGCTATTTCGTCCACGGTCTTTCGGAGGATATTCTCTTCGATCAGAAAAAACGTCTGGATGCACAGAAAAATGTTTTGGACTGCATGACCAGGCTCAACCGCATCGCGGAGCGTTACGGCATTGAAAAAACGGCTCTTGAACAGATGTACACGCCGCATCAGCCGCCCTTTACCATCGACACGATGACGGAGCTGATGCAGAGCGTCAAACGTCTCACCGGCAAACCCCTGTATGTCACCGAAGATGTGGGACATCACTGTCCTTTCTATCTCAGACCGGATGCCGATGCCCTTCAGAGTGCCTTTGCGCGCTACCGCACGGATAGCTATATCGGTGTGTGGCTTGGCTCGCAGCATGCGATAGAGCTCTTCCGCTCAGAGAAAAGTGACAGGCTGTCCGCCGACACACTGAAAGCGATTGAAGCGGACATGGATGCGAATGCCGGCATGTTTTCAACGCCGCGTGACAATGACTGCTACGAATGGTTACGGGAGATCGGCTGTTATTCACCGATCATCCATATGCAGCAGACAAACGGTGCCGCGTCCTCGCATGCCGGATTCAATCCGCAGAACAACGCCTCCGGCAAGATCCACCCGATCAAAGTCCTGAAAGCGATTGCGGAAAGCTACAAAAAGGCAGAAAAAGAAGATATGCCGCCGCGTGTCGAAGATATCTATCTGATTCAGGAGATCTATATGAGTACCAAAGAAGTGGGATATCAGGGGTTATGGCGTATCAGGGAGAGCACGGACTATCTGCGCCGCTTTATCCCGCAGGACGGTATGCGGCTGAGTGAACTGCTGGCACTTGCCGAAGCACACGGAGAATAAGAATATGGATATAAAACAACTTGAGAAAGATTTTCTGAAATGCAAAAGCGAAGAGGAGATTGTGGATATAAACTGCTGTCTCCCCTGTTATCGGGACAATTTACTAAAAGCGCCTGCATCGCATGAGGCATATTTCAGTGAAGGCGTTGACAGAATGGTTCTGACTGCCTCCCTCTGTACCACCGAGATGTATTCCGAGGGGAATGAGCGGATCTTTGATGCGGCGGCAAGGGATGAACGCATCTATGCGTCTCCGGTCATAGTGCCGGAAATGAATCTGGGCGGGAAAAAGTTTGCCTCTGTGCTTGAGGCGATGCTGCAGAGAAAAACCGTCATTGTGCGTATGTATCCGAAGGAACACAGATACCCGCTGCGCAAGTGGCTTGTGGGGGATATACTTGGTGAGCTGGAAAGACGTCGTGTGCCGCTGATGCTCTGGCATATGCAGGCGGACTGGAACGAATTTGCAGAGATTGCGGAAGCCTATCCGGATCTGCCCATCATCATAGAGGGCAGCGACCAGAAAACGCTTTACTATGTCAGAAGCATTATGGGACTGTGTGAGAAATACCGGAACATATATCTGGAAATGCACAATTTCACGCAGTACGATTTTCTGCCGTATGCCCTGCAGTACGTGGGCGCAGAGCGGCTGCTCTTCGGTTCCCGTTCTCCTTTCAATGATATGAACGGTCCGCTCTACCAGATATATACAAATACCGACCCCTTCCAGCGAAAGCTCATTTTAAGCGAAAACACGAAGAGACTTATAAACGGCATCAAATAAAGAGAAAGAGGCAGACAAATATGAGAAGAAAAATAGAATCCAGCAGCGCACCTTTTACGGGATGTATCGACAGATTTGTCAGCGCAGGCTACAAAAAACAACTGTCCGCAGAAGAGATTACCGCGGAAATGCTGAAAATGAAGGAACTGGACGGAGTGGGCATACTTCTCCCCTGCGATCCCTCTTATCTGGCATGGTTCAGGAAGGCGGTTGAGGAAAACGGCAAACAGGTTTCCACCGTAGTACCCGACACGTATATTGATCCCAAACTCAAGGACGGTATGCTCATGGCACGCGACCCGGGTATGA
>SVTS01000006.1 GCA_015063645.1 Oscillospiraceae bacterium
GACGGTTATATTCTCATCGAAGCTATGTACCGTACCTCCACCACATGTCCTACCGCAGTACGGTCTGCACGCATATATTTCGCATTTCGTACGGGTCTCATCTTCTTGACCATCTGACCGCCGATGGAACCTGCCTGACGGGAGGTGAGGTCGCCGTTATAGCCCTGATTCAGCGTAACGCCGACTTCGCTTGCCGCCTCCATCTTGAACTGATCCAGTGCCTGCTTTGCTTCGGGTACGAGAGTTTTGTTGCTTGCCATAATTGTGTTCTCCTTTGGTTTCTTTTTTCAATCTATATTATCGAGTACGCTCTCGCGTGCTCTGCTATTATTATCTTCGCGGATGTGCGATTTATGAATGGAAGTTTTTTGATTTGTTCACGTCTTATTCATCTTTCGTTTTCAAATTGCTTTTCTTCATATAAGATACGCACGCCAACGCGCAGAGAAGCCGCGGGAGAAGATCCGGCGTTTCTGATTATTCCCCGTTCAGTTTTCTCATTCTGAACTGCATGGGCGATTCGCCCCGGTGTTTTTTGAAGCATGTGGAAAAATACAGGCTGTCCGAAAATCCGCACTCTGATGCTACATGAGCAATGCTGACAAAATCTGCCTGCATGAGCAAAGACTCTGCCTGAGCAATCCGTAATTTTGTCAGATACTGCAGAGGCGGCAGTCCTGTCTCCTGTCTGAAACAACTGCGCAGATAATTCTCTGTATATCCCAGTGAAGTCATTGCTTCCGACAAATTGAAGTCCGCATCGGAAATATGTTCATACAGAATACTTTTCAGTGTACTCACAGCAGAATTCTCCGCCGGAGACTGCGCGTACTTTCGGATAAACTGGCAGATACTCTCACTCAGCGCATCCGATATGGCGCGGTAATTGTTTTCACGCTCCAGCATCTGCCGGTGAAGAAGCTGCATCAGGGAGAGAATACTGCCGTCACGGTCCTGCACGGCAAGCGGGGAGGAGAACCCTGTATAGGTAGTTTGAAAAAACATATCGGTAAAGGTATCCTCCGCATGGCAGTCGTGCACCATATTGGGCGGAATAACCGTCACGGTTCCCACGTCTCCGGTGATTTTCCGCTCACCGAATGTTTCCGTAACATGTCCGGACAGAGTATAGATAATCTCCCATGCCTTATGAGAGTGAAGAACAGCCTTTTTCATCGGCTCAAGATGTTTCGTGCATACCAAAACCATGTATATAATCTCCCTTCTTTTTTCATTACAATATCACAGAAACTGTAAGTTGTCAATACAAAAACCGTGTTCAAAGCGTTATTTCCATGTTTTGTCTATATTTTGGGATGTTTTGCATATGGATGCATCCCGGAAGATGGATTATAATATACCCGTCAGACGGTCAAAGACCGCTGCAAAATTCACATACAGGGAGAATCGATATGAAACAGGTATATTCCATCGGTCCCGGAAAAACCGAACTGCGCGAGGTTCAGAAACCGGAAATCAAGACACCGGATCAGGTACTTGTCAGACTGCATTACTGCGGTGTATGCATGTCCGAGCATTATGACTGGAGTATTGGCACGAACAAACCTTTCGGTCATGAGCCGGTAGGCATTGTGGAAGGTGTCGGTGAGAAAGTAACACGGTGCAAAGTGGGAGACCGTGTCAGCGGTGCGTTCAGCGGATCATCGGAATACGTTGTAACACGGGAACAGCAGATATTCATCATTCCGGACAACGTCAGCGATGAAGAAGCGATTCTGGAACCGCTTGCCTGTCTGATCAGTGCGGTCAGCAAGGTACGTATCCCTGTGATCGGCGAAAAGGTTGCCGTGGTCGGATGCGGCTATATGGGATGCGGTGCTATCAGTCTGCTCAAGAAACGCGGTGCTTATGTGGTCGGTGTGGATATCAACCGCGATTCCCTTGTCAATGCAAAGCGTTACGGCGCGGATGAAATCTATACACCGGACGAGCTGCCCGCTCACTATTTTGACCGTCCCGGTAATAATCTGGGATTCCAGTCCGCCGGATTCGGATTCCCGCTGGTAATGGAATGGGGCGAAACAAATGAATCTCTTGACCTCGCCATCTGCATGACCCGCATGTGCGGTCAGCTGGCGATCGGTGCCTATCACACCGGTGAAAAGCGTTTGGTTGATATGCAGCAGCTGAACGTCAAAGCAATCGACTGTCTCAGCACGCATCCCCGCGAGATGGATTTCAATCTGAAATGCTATGCTTCCGCAGTAAAAATGCTGGAAGACGGCAGCTGGTGCTTCAAGCATGTTCCTACCAAGGTGTATCCGGTTTCCATGTTTGACCGGGCACACGAAGAGCTGCCTACCAAGTTCGGAAAATACATGAAAGCCGTGGTGGACTTCACCCGCACCGCCTTTGAGCCGTACATTATTGAATGACATGAAAATTGCAATCGGCTGTGATCACACAGCACTGGAGCTGAAGCTCCACATCAAAGAATATCTGGAAAACAAAGGGCACACCGTAGAGGATTTCGGAACGCATTCCCCGGAACGCACGGACTATCCTATCTACGGAAAACGTGCAGCGGATGCTGTCGCATGCGGCAGATGTGAACGCGGTATACTGATCTGCGGAACCGGCGTGGGGATTTCCCTTGCCGCCAATAAAGTTCACGGGATCCGTGCCGTTGTCTGTTCCGAGCCGTATTCTGCCCGCCTGTCCCGCGAACACAATAATGCCAACATCGTCGCATTCGGAGCGCGGGTAATCGGATCTGCAACCGCAGAAATGATTGTGGATGCATTTCTCACTGCTGAATATGAAGGCGGACGCCACCAGGCGCGCGTTGACATGATCCGTGATATTGAGGAGGGAACCTACCGTGATCCGGGCAGGAATTGATATAGGCGGCACCAAGATCAACATCGGTCTTGTGGATGAGGAAAATCAGCTGATTTGTGCAGAAAAACTCAGAGTGGCTGATATTACCGAACCCGTATGTGCAATCGGAGCCGTGATCGATTCCCTGCTCTCCTCAGCCGACAGGCGGCGTGATGAGCTGGTTTTCTGCGGAATCGGCATTCCGGGGACTGTATCCTCCGACGGACAGAAAATCCTGAAAGCGCCCAACATCCGCATTCTGCCCGCCGATTTTGCGGACAGAATGGAAAACGCTTTTGGAATTCCCTGCCGCATGGTACAGGATTCCCGTGCAGCTGCATGGGGTGAATACAAAGCGGGTGCGGCGCGCGGGATGCGTTCCGTTATCTGCGTCACATTGGGAACCGGAATCGGCACAGGTATTGTGCTGGACGGCAAAATCTACAACGGAGCGCTGGGCTGTGCCGGCGAGATGGGACATCTGCCCGTTGTGGAAAACGGACGTCCCTGCGGGTGCGGAAGGCAGGGCTGTCTGGAAAAATACGCCGCAGGTCTGGGACTGGATATGACTGCCGCGGAGATTCTCGGCGAAGGAAGTACGGCGGATACGCTGTTTACCGCCGCACGGGCAGGTAATGCAGAAGCGGAAAAGGCGGTAAGAGAAGCGGTAGTTTTCCTTGGACGGGCAGTTGTCGCGGAGATCAATCTTCTCTCCCCAGACTGTCTGCTGTTCAGCGGCGGTCTTGCGCAGCGTAAGGAGTACACGGATGCCGTAATCGACTACGTCTGCTCGCACTGCTATATTACGGATACCATGCCGCGGATAGTGCGCGCTTCTCTCGGCGAGAATGCCCCTCTCATCGGCGCGGCGCTGCTGAATAAAGCCTGATAAACGGAGGTGTTGCATTTAACAAATGCAACACCTCCGCGAGTTTTCCTTGACCGTTTACACGGTCATTTTTGCCCGTTCACGGGCAAAAAACGGAAACGCTCGCCACAAATCCCTACGGAATTTCCCGTAATGTCCCCATTTCATGGGGACATTACGGGTGGGCTGTTGCAAATATGGGGATAATTCCCATATTTGCAACAGCCCCTTCCTTATATTTCTCTGAGCAATTCTCCCATGCCGCGCACGAGTATTTCGTCCGCACCTTTTCTAATGGGCGAACTTTTGGCTTCGTAGCCGCCTTCATCATAGATATTTCCGGTGGGGAAATAGATTTCCGCGCCGTCCGTCAACGCCAGCACTGCGGTATAGGGGAATGGGGAGTCCGTCTCGATACGTCTGCCGATTTCCACGAACGGCTCGCCGGGCAGACCTGCAAATACAAAATCACCGATGGAAATGGCGCTCAGATGGAAGCAGTATTCATCCGGTCCGTTCTCGAGCCGGATGATCCGCAAAGCCTCGGATATCCGCATGGTGATGCCGCGCTCCTGCAGTTCGCTTTTACGCCCCGCACGGCTCATCGCCACAACTTCTCTGGCAATATCCAGCTTATCATTTTCCGGATTGGTGGGGATCTGTACCGTGCGCACACCGCAGGAAATTTTATCCGCACGAATCGGCGCTGCGGCATCACACATCCGCAGAACGCCTGCTGCCAGTGTTCTGCCCATCTGCCGGGAATAGGCAAATCCCTTTCTGCGCTCACTGAGATTCACATTGTTGTGATTGACATCGCCTTCCGCGCCCTGCAGAAACATCACTTTCGTTCCCGGAAGTGCATTTTCCACCGTTTCACGCATAAATCCGGGGAAATCCGCACTGATCACATCGCCGCCGATCACATCCGCGTGTACGCCGAAATGCACGAGAAAAATATTATCGGCGCCTTCCCTCTCGATTTTCAGAAGAGTTGCCGTCTCATTGGGTTCACCCAGAGGATGGGCGATGTTCGGGTTGCACAGCCCGGGATTTGTCTGGACAGATCCGTCCTTCATGCGGAACAGGCGGATAAACGCGATATCCTTCACCTGTGTCCGTGCGGCGGAAAACTCTGCCGGACGGACATCCGCCAGCGCCATATAAGCGGCATCCCGCACTTTCTGCATCAGGATTTCGTCATAGGCGTGATTGCTGTCCGCACCGGAGGAGTCATCCGGTCCGATGATCGGTCCCGTATGGGTATGGGAGCAGTTCAGAATCACGGCTTCTTCGGGAATACCGCAGAACTCTGCGGTCATTTTCAGGCAGTCATTCCGCCACCAGATATTCTTCATCCCCGCCACATCCATTGCTACGACGACCGCTTTCTTTTCGCCGTCATCGAATGCAACCGCTGTGGCGTACAGATCATCGTGAATTGCGCTGGCATAACGCGGCGAAAAATATCCCGACATAGCAGTTCCCAGCGGCGGTGTGATGCAAACGCGGGCAAATCCCGCTTTGATTTTACTCATTATTCCTTCTCCTTCACAGGGAAATTTTCACAGTACTGCCCGATGCACGGATTATGCGGAAGACCGCATCCACACAGTTCTGCATAGCTGCGGCCGTGTTCTGCAAGGCATTCTGCTCTTTACTGCAACAATACAAGTAAATTCTGTAGTACATTATATCACAACTGCACATCGGAGACTGCCGTGATTCCGCCAAAGGTGGAACGCGGACGGAGTCCGCGCGGCAGGCTCGCGTACACAGCAAGCTGTCATACAGTTTCAGCTTTCTGTATGCTGTGTACATTATATCACATCTGCCGCGCAATGCAAGATTTCCCACGGAAAAAACGGATTTTTCTGCAAAAAACGGGAATCCTGAGATTCCCGTTTCTTTTATTCTTTTGAGGCATGATCTATAGCAGTCAGGAGTTCTCTTGTAGGGTCACAGGAATGCTCCCAGTACATGATACCGGCAAGACCGTTTTCCCGGACGTAGCGCGTTTTTTCTGCCACGCTTATCGGATCATCAAAGCAGATGAATGTCCCGGTTTCCTCTTTATAGAGATACGGAGCACCGTTATCCCGGTAGAGTTCGTAGCCGTTTTTACCGATATATTCCGCTTTCAGTTTGCCGTACCCGGGACCGAAACCGCCGCTGTCTTTGGTCGTTCCCTTTTCACCCAAACCGTGCATCGTACCGGCAGGCACACCTTCCCATTTCCGGGAATAGAACGCCGCACCGAGAATCTGTTTGGATTTCGGAATTCCGTACTCCTCAAACAGTTTGACGTACATGTCCCCGCATCCGCGATCATAATCGGACTCGGCACCCGTTCTGGGATACAGAGCGGTATGAGGACCGGCAACGGAACCGACGCCGCGCATATCGTAGCTCATCAGGGATACGTAATCCAGAATCGGCTCAATGGCAGGAAGATCCATGGATTTACGGATATAACCGCCGCAGCCGGCGGCGATCGTTACCAGTTTATCCGGCAGCACATGCCGCAGCTCCGCCAGAAGAGCGGTGAAATTCTCTCTGTCCCGCGGATCGGCATCAATACCTGCCCAGTCTATGGTGGGATACTCCCAGTCCACGTCAATTCCGTCCAGACCGTATTTCTCAACGGTATCCAGACAGCTGCGTGCAAACGCTTTTCTCCCGGATTCCGTCATTGCCATATCCGAAAAACCGCCTGCTCCCCATCCGCCGACGGAAAGAGTGATTTTCATTGCCGGATTGACACGCCGGATCCGCGCCATGGATTCGGTAAACAGATTTTCATCCCGTACGCCGAAAGACAGAAGACCGTTTTTCACAAGCCCGAATGCCAGATTGATCTGATTCAGCATGGATGCATCCGCATCAGTCACATCTTTCATCGCATACGCCCAGACATAGGCTGCTTTGATCATAGCGGGATTATTCCGTCATCATAGCGGCGGCAGCCTGAGAAATCTCGTGAGGAGAAGGAATACCGCGCTTAATAAAGTCGGCTGTTTCGATCAGCAGATCGTGCGCGATCACCTGACGGAAGTCGATGGTCGGACCGCCCTGGTGGGGCATCATGATCACGTTGGGAAGATCATACAGCGCGCAGTCTGCCGGCGGCGGCTCCTGCTCGTAAACATCCAGTACGGCGCGGAAGCGGCCGCTCTTCAGCTGTTCTTCCATAGCCTTCTGATCGATAACGGCACCGCGTGCGGTATTGACCAGCAGTGCGCCTTCCTTCAGCATGGAGAGCAGTTCTGCACTGACCATGTGATAGGTTGCAGGCAGTTTAGGCGTATGTACGGAGACGATATCGCAGGTGGAGAAGATCTCCTCCAGAGATGCCTGATGGAGATTATACTTTTTCACATCCTCTTCCGGCAGGGGCTTGATGTCATAGACATACAGCTCAGTACGGAAGTTGGACAGCAGACGGACCATATGCTTGGCGATGGCACCGTAAGAAAGAATACCGATCTTCTTGCCGGCGAGACCGTAGTTCATATCGTCGGTCGTCTTCCACAGGCGCTTCTCCTGCAGGCGGCGGCTGTAATACGGAATATCGCGCAGAGCGGCGAGCATATACGCAAGAGCACCCTCAGCCACAGACTCAGCAAAGAAACCGTTACCGGTGAGTACGCGGATATTGTTCTCCCACACAGCGTCGGAAACGACAGGCTTAACGGAGCCGCAGAGATAGGTCAGAAGCTTCAGCTTGGGAGCTGCGGCGATGATATCCGCTTCCAGCTTGGGTCCGCCCCAGGAAGCGATATACACATCACAGTCTGCAATGCGCTCTTTGACCTCGTCGGGAGTGAACGTCTTTGTGCCCTCATTCCAGACAATTTCATCAAAGAGGCTTTCCGCAAGACGGATATTTTCCTCTGTAAAGAAGGTATCGAATACCTTGCCGCGAGGCGTGGCAATCAATGCTTTCATAGTGTTTTTCCTCCAAATTGTAATATATTCATTATAGCGCACAATTGTCGTTCTGTCAAGACAATTTATCGAGGTGAAGTGTTTTTTTGGCTCCATGCAAAAAATCCCGCACGGATATGGAAATTTTCCCGAATCGCTTGTAAAGTCCGGTAGAGCATGATACAATGAATACATAAACCATCGGAGGTTATTATCATGAAAGCATACGAGCGGCTTCTGCGTTATGTGCGCATTCACACGGCAAGTGACGATCATTCGGATACCCATCCCAGCACTGCCCGTCAGTTTGATCTGGCAAAGATTCTGGCGGAAGAACTTACGGAGCTCGGCTGTCGGAATGTCCATCTGGATGAACACTGTTATGTAATGGCGGAAATTCCCGCCAGCAGCGGATACGAAAATTGCCCGGCGATCGGATTCATCGCCCACATGGACACAATTCCCGGCTTCTCCGGGGAAAACGTACAGCCGCAGATCATAGAAAATTATGACGGCGGTGATGTTATTCTGGGACAGAGCGGTCTGGTTCTCTCTCCCGCCAGTTTTCCGCATCTTCCTTCTCTGCGCGGCAGAACGCTGATTACCACCGACGGAACCACGCTGCTGGGCGCGGACGACAAGGCAGGCATTGCCGAAATCATGACGCTGTGCGAGCAGCTTATTTCCGGCGGAACTCCTCACGGGAAAATCTGCATCGGCTTTACGCCGGATGAGGAAATCGGCGCAGGCACGGACTGCTTTGACGTGGAGGGATTCGGCGCACGTTTTGCCTACACGGTGGACGGCGGTGCGGAAGGCTCACTGGAGTATGAAAATTTCAATGCCGCCGCGGCACACATCGACATTCAGGGATTCAGTGTACATCCCGGCTCCGCCAAGGATACAATGATCAACGCCGCGCTTGTCGCGATGGAGATCAACTCCCTCCTGCCCGGCGCGGACACACCCGAGCACACATCCGGATATGAGGGATTCTATCATCTGACGGATATGAGCGGCAATGTTTCCTCCGCTTCGCTGGACTACATTATCCGGGATCACGATACGGATATGTTTGCTGCCCGCAAGAAAACGCTGGAACATATAATCAGACACGTCAACGAAAAATACGGTCCGGGTACAGCTGTGCTGACCATGCGGGATCAGTACTGCAATATGCTGGAGATGGTACGTCCTCATTTCCATCTGATCGACGCTGCCAAAGAGGCGGTGGCACGGTGCGGTGTCGAATGCCTGGTTGAACCGATCCGCGGCGGCACGGACGGCGCCATGCTCAGCTACAAGGGACTTCCCTGCCCCAATCTGGGCACGGGCGGCTATGCGTATCACGGTCCCTATGAGCACATCACCGCGGAAGGCATGGACAAACAGGTGGATATTCTCCGGGAAATCGTGCAGATCTATGCACAGAAAAAAGATTGACACTCAACAGGAGAACAGATATGAACCGACTGGATTATCAGATGCTGCTGGATGATATCATGAAAGAACTGTCCGCGCCGCGGGGCACATTTCAGGATATGTTCGGCAAAAAATCCGAGGAAGAACTGAAGGAAATCCGTTTTATCGCGGCGGTGGCTCTTTCTGCGGCAGACCGCTATTATGCCCGTCTGACGAAGATGGACTTTGCACTGCGGGAACGTGATGAGCATCCGCTGGAGAAGTGAGATGCTGAAAATCGGAATCGCGGATTATTATCTGGACAACTGGCACGCCAATTACTACCCCGGTTTTCTCAGGGAAGCGGCGGCAAAATTCGGCTATGATGCCGATATCGTCAGCGCCTATGCATTCTGCGACCGGGATGGGGGAATCAGCACGGACGAATGGTGCCGCATCAATCGTGTGCGGCGTGCTGCATCCATGAAAGAAATGCTTGCGGAAGCGGATGCGGTGATGGTTCTCGCCGCGGACAACGCAGCATGGCATCCGGATGTATGCCGCCTGCCGCTTTCCTCGGGAAAACCCGTTTTTGTGGACAAAACATTTGCCCCTTCCCCCGATGCGGGCAGAGAGATGTTTGCCCTTGCCGCCCGTCACGGCACGCCGGTATTCTCCTCCTCCGCACAGAGATACTGTCAGAGCATTCTGGATTACAGGAAGCGGCATCCAAATCCGCCGCGTTTTATGTCCACGGTAGGTCCGCATGATCTGGACAACTATGCGGTGCATCAGTTTGAACCGATCGTTGCCCTGATGGGATGCGGTGTGCGGCGGATAAAATGCTTTACTGCCGGGGATGCGGTCACCGTTATTCTGATGGAATACGGCGACGGTCGGATGGCAAGTTTTACCCAGACACCGAATCCCTATGCGGAATTCAACTTTATGGTTTCCGACGGAACAAGGGGCGAGCGTCTGGACAGCAGTGACTATTACCTCAACACCATGCGTGTTATTCTGGAATTCTTCCGCACGGGCATCCCGCCTGTTGCCATGGAGGAAACCATGGAAATTCTGCGGCTGATCGATGCGGCAAAGCGCGGACGGCTTATGCCCGATCAGTGGATTGAATTGTGAGGAATGAAAGTATGGAAAAGATCAAACTGCATTATCTGGTGGGCGATGTGCACACCGGCGGTCACGATGTTCAGCGGGTAGCGAAAAACAACCGGATCCTGCTGGAAAAAGCGGGAGCATTCGACATCACCATGGTCTGTGATGACACGCGGATCGGTGACTGTACATTTGACGCCTATTTTGCTTCCGATGCCATGGAGAAAGCGGAAGTATTTGTCTTCAACTGCGGCAATTACCGTTTCAACTGCCCGGATGAACAACACCGGCTGGAAAATGCCGTAAAGAACGGCGCGGGATTTGTATTCCTGCACGGGGATCAGCCCTGCTACTGGTCTGCCGCTGGCAGTGCACGGTGGGATGAGGTAGAGAAAATGGCGGGACTCATGTGGCGTGAACCCACTTCCCACGGAGATTATGCGAACGCTCACGTCACGATCCGTCTGCCCGATCATCCGATCACCCGGGGACTGTCTGATTTCGACACAAAAGATGAAGTGTTCTGCGGATGCGTCAACTGTCACGGCGTTTCGCTGACCACTCTTGCAACGGCGTATTCCGATCCGGAAGTGCACTCACGTCACGGGCATCCCGGTACCGGGCAGGATGAGCCTATCGCGGTAACCGGGCAGTACGGCAGGGGGCGTACATTCAACTTCCTTCTCGGGCATGTATGGCCGTTCTACACAGGTCACGGTCTGGGAGAAAACACCATGCTGAGTTATGCTCCCAGACAGGTCCGGATCATGTTTGTCCGCGCCTGCGAATGGGTTGTCACCGGGAATACGGTCCGCACATCAGATTTTGACGGAGAAGCAATTCTGCATTAACAATTTACAGGAGGATCATCATGCACTCCATCGTGTTCAAAAATTGCGAGAACAGCTGGAAGAACGCTTTGCCTCTGGGTAACGGCTGTTTCGGCGCTATGGCGTTCTGGCAGGACGGATCTCTGTCCCTTCCGCTGAATCACTATGAAGTCTACTACAATATCAGTTCCGCCGTCCTGCCGGAGGACAAGCTGAAAGCCACGTCCACCTCTGCGGATCCGGGCGGCGTGCATCGATCCTATCGGGAGCGTGCCGACCGCAATCAGCCAAAGGACGGCGAGCCGTTCTACTATTACCGGATGAACAAGCCCGATCCCGTCGGCTACGCCACAAGGGAAACCGTCGGCAGTTATCCCTCAACGGGGGAAATGCGCTTTGAAATGTCTTCAGCCCTGCAGGATGAATCTTCCCTGCTGGCGCTGGATCTGGCGGACGCCTCAGTCCGTCTGGATATCGGCGGCAAGTTGAGAGTGGAAAGCTATATTGCCCGCAAGGATGTCAGCGTTACCCATATCCATCAGTCCGAGCGTGGTCTTCTGCCAAAAATCTACATGGAATATCCTGCGGCGCGGGACAGAGACTATCCGGATGTTGCTGTCATGCAGATCGACGGGCACACCTTCGCCTGGACAGCAGAGATGATGCTCAGCGGTACGAAGCCGTTCCGTTTTGCCGGAATAATCCGGCTGTGCGGCGCATCGGGATCACTTGAGAAAAACGCCATTACGCTCAGTGATGCCGGAGAAGATTTCACCGTACTCTGCACCGTGCTGACTGAGTGGCGGTATGCGGATCCTCTTGCAGACGGCATCCGTCTGGCGGATGAATACGAAAAATCCCTCGAGACACTCCGCAAAGAGCACCGCGCATACTGGAGCGAATTTTTCAGCCGTTCCCGTATTTCCCTGCCGGATAAATTTCTGGAGCGGGTATATTACATCAATCAGTACGCGCTGGATTGCTCCAGCGGCAAAGACGGCGTAATGAAGCATCACGCCTGCGGGCTGAACGGACTGTGGGATATCCGTCATCCCAATCTGTGGGGCAGCATGTGGTACTGGGATGTAAACATTCAGGCGGCGTTCGCTGGCGTATTCTCCTCAAACCGGCTGGATCTGGGCAAGGTTTTCTCCGACGGTCTGCTCACATACACGGGACTGGCGGAAAAATTTGCGAAAAACACCCACGGAATGTCCGGCGCGGCGCTGGATTATCCCTACACGGATTACTACTGCGTCTGGCCGTGGTGCGCACAGTATCTTTGGGCTCAGTATGAGTATTCACAGGACAGGGAATATCTGAAAAACGAAGCCTATCCTCTGTTCAGAAAGCTTTGCCTCTTTGCGCTGGATCTGTTTGAGTATGATGAATCACGCGGGGAATATGTGGTTTATCCGGACATCTCCCCTGAGCAGGGACCGCTGGCACACAACACGGTTATTACCGTATCCAGTGTCAAATACATGCTGAAATTCACGCTGGAAGCGGCAGAAATTCTGGGCGATACCAGCAGTTTTGTGGATGATTGCCGCCGGCTGTATGAGGGTCTGCCCGCATATCCCACCGTCACGGATGACTACGGAACGCGGCTGCTTGATTCGGAGGACGCGCCCGCCAATCTGTGGATCCGTCATCCCAGTATGCTGATGCCGGTATTCCCCACGGGCGAGATTGATCTGACATCCTCCCCCGAGATGATCGACATCGCTCGGAACACAATCACTTTTCTGGAGGAGCACTGCGAGATCGGTGTGTTCCAGGTAAGCTGGCTTGCCGCCGCGGCCGCGCGTCTCGGCAACGGTCAGAAAGCGCTCCGGCTCCTCTATGAGATGGGCATGGATCACCTTCTCCGCTCCAACGGTCTTGCTGCGGAGGAGAACGAGCGGTTCATGAACTACTGTCTGATCATGCGCCAGCCGCTGTATTATCCCTGCATGATGGAATTCACCGGTGAAATGCTTGCCGCTGTGAACGAAATGCTTCTGCAGTCCCACGGCGGTCTGATCCGTCTCTTCCCAGCCATGCCGGACGGCGATCCCGAATATGACCGTATGATCCGTCACGGCTATTCCCTGCATGAATACGATGACCGCTGCAATCACTATCCCGCATGGACGGATGTACGTTTTGACCGTATGCTTGCACGCGGTGCCTTTGAGGTAAGCGCGGAACTGAAAGATGCCCGGATCAGCTGGGCAAAGATTACCAGCCGAGTAGGCGGAACGGTGCGTATCACCTCCCCCTATTCACTGGACGAAGCCGTCGTATTCTGCGGTGATACTGCGGTAGAGTGCACGCTTACGGACAACATTCTCTCTTTTGAGACGGAAGCAGGCTGCAGCTATGAAATCCGCTGCGCGGGCATTCCCACGG
The DNA here is from genome assembly GCA_015063645.1 of Oscillospiraceae bacterium. GTDB lineage: Bacteria > Bacillota > Clostridia > Oscillospirales > CAG-272 > SIG701. The sequence continues at coordinate 13,378 of SVTS01000006.1, forward strand.
AATATACAGATACCAGCAATGAGCGTGACGTACTGACGCATCTGGCATACACCAAGCGTCGGGTCTATATCGGTGAAAACGAAGAAACAGAATATGAGAAAAAGCTCGACAGCTTTATCCGCGACTGGTATCTGGGCAATGTACGGCTGGAGAATCATACCGTATACAAATTCGACTTCGGCGGAACGGAGGAAAAGGACTACAGCCAAATGCTGTTCCGGCAGGGATTTGCCGCTGAAGAGATGCTCGTCAAGGCGATGAAATTCCTCCGTCCGTCAACGGATGCGTTTACAGTCCGGCGCGGCTACGGATTTGACAGCGCAGATAATCTGAAGAACGTCGACCGCGGCGCACCGGATGCACTGCGGCAGGATTTTGCGGAAGGTGATGCACCGGCGGAATTCCTGATCGAAGTTCCCCGCGGACAGTACGAACTGCTGGTTATCTCCGGCGATGAGAAGGAGGACAGCGTTACCGCACTGGAAGCTGTCGGCGGACGGAGCTGCGGCGGCAATGTAGTCAAAGCCGGCACATGGCAGTGCGAGCTGATCCCCGTGATCCATGAACGGGACGGCATGATCACCCTGCGTCTGTCCACAAAACCCGGATACAAATGGAAGCTGAACGCCATTCTGATGAACATGGTCAAGCAATTCTGATATCAAATGGGAGGAAAACATGAAAATTCTGGAATTTGCCTTTCCCGCTGACTGCGTCATGCTGACGGACGCCGCGGGAAAACGAATCGGAGATTCTCTGCAAATCACCTGCATTATCCATGCGGATCCGGGACGGAAGCTGGAACTGAACGGCATCCCCTGCGTTCCCTCCGGAAACAAATACACGGTGAAAGCGCTTCTGACAGAACAGAAAAACACACTCAACGTGCGTGATACGGAAACAGAAGAATGCGTCTCCATCACCGTATATTATCTGAAAAATGCACATAAGAAATACCGTTTTTCCCTGGACGACAACATCTGGTTCCTGCAGAATCTGGCAAAGAACAAAGATGTATACACCTCCGTTTTCGAGGATCCCTATCTGACGCTTCTGAAAACGATGCATGACCGCTACGGGACAAAATTCCATCTGAACATCTATTACGAATGTCCTGAATTCGGAGGCTTCAATCTGACGGAAATGCCGGAGCGATTCAAAGACGAATGGCGCGGCAATGCGGACTGGCTCCGCTTCTCCTTCCATGCCAACGCCAATCTGCCGGACCGTCCTTATGCATATGCGGATTACGCGCAGACAAAATTCGAGTATGAACGCGTTGCGGAGCAAATTCTCCGTTTTGCAGGAGAGGAAGCGTTTGCCGATTCCGTGACCACGATTCACTGGGGGGACGCCACCGTGGATGCGGTTCGCGCCGTGCGTTCCTGCGGCATCCGTGCCATGGTCGGTTCCTTCCGCTGGGCGGATCCCAAGGGTGTTTCTATCAGGTATCATCTGAACGCCGAGCAGTGCGCACTGATGAATATTTACGGATTCTACTACGACCGGGCAGAGGATATGGTCTTCTTTAAATACGGCGGCGGCAGTACCCAGCACGGCACGCTCTCCGGACTGCATGACAGTTATGATCTGTTCTGTACCCAGCATCCGCTGTACACATTCCGGGAGTTCTGTGTCCATGAGCAGTATTTCTATCCGCATTACTCTGCGTACATGCCGGATTACTATGAGCGCTTTGATACCGCCATCCGCTGGGCTGTGGAACACGGCTACCAGCCGGCGTTCGTCTCGGAAATCATTGATTTTGACAAGCTGTAATCATCCGAAACCGGGAACCGTCTTTTTGCGGATCCCGGTTTTCGGCGTACTGAAAAATGGGCGCTGACGGCTCTGCTTCAGTTTTCTGTTTTGTTTGTGGTGTTCAGGCGGTTCAAGAAGCAGCTCAAGGCAGAGCAGGCGTTTGATTGCATACATAAAGGACGGTTCAGCCCATCAGGCTGAACCGTCCTTTGGTTTCAAACGGAAAATTTATATTACCTGGCGCCGTTCGTCTCTGCGTCCCATTCGTTGAACAGTTCCGCATTCTCTCTCGCCTGATTGCTGTCGCGCTGGAATACACCGACCGTAGCGAAATCATCCGGCTTCAGCGCGGTGAATACTTCGTTGTACGCACCCTTGATCAGCTGCTTCTTCTGCTCGGGAGTGGCTTTCAAAAACATCTGACCGCCTGCAAAAATCTTAAACGCGATAATGGGCTTCGTCACCTTCTTCAGACAGTCCAGCATCACCGGACGGTCTTCGGGATAGAATACCAGATTGGATTTCGTTTTGCCCGTGATAAAGCCGCTGGGCTCACCCTCGCGGTTGCGGCGGGCATTCTGCATGCATGCCATATAGAAATCCACTTCCCAGCCCTCGCGCTCACTCTTCTCGATCACGTCGGGGCGGTGGGTACCAAGACCTACAGGAATACCCATGGTATGGTATTTCTTGAGCATTGCATGGATCTGATCGCACTGACCGCGCTCGTACAGATTATCCGTAGTGGTTCCCTGATGGTAGATACCGATAGTATTCAGCGTCATCATGGCACGGATGCTTACGTCCTGATTCATTGCCATAAACGGCTGGAAAATGTACTGCATTTTGCCGCCCTCGCGCTCATATTCCTGCAGCAGACGGATAATATAGGGATCCGCCAGAGGTGTCATAGTATTATAGCCGCAGCTCTCCAACTCAAAGAGAGTTTCCTTGATCTTTTCAGCGGTATAGAACTGAACCATTTCCCTGCCGGGGGTAACGTCTTCAATATAGGAATGTCCATTAAACGGATTATCGCCGATAGCCAGCTTGGTGACGGATTTTCCGAAAAAATTGACGGTTCTCATAAAATTCTCCTCAGTATAGGTATAATGTATATTTATTATAAATCCCCTCAGGAAAAGAGACAAGAAAATCTGTAGCAAATTGTAGCAAAAAGAAGCAGTTGTGCTCCTGCATCTTGACATCCTGGGAATTTCGCGGTATACTGAATGCATCGGAAGCGGGAAAGGGGGCAATGCCGTGCAGATCGTAAAGGAAGAGACCAATGTGCAGATCTGCTGTCATGTACAGGACAGTTTTTCAACCACGCACACGTTTCACTGGCATGAGAATTATGAGATCTGCCAGGTAGTACAGGGATCATGCCGTTTTCTCGTGGACGGCGTACTGATCGAAGCGGATGCCGGGGATATTGTAACGATCAGCGAACACACCGTACACCGGTTTCTGGTTGAGCATGACGGCATATTTGTGCGTATCCTGCAGTTTCCCCTTCACGTCCTTCTGCATTCCGCTTTTGCCGTGCAGCCGCTGCGGATGCACATTCCAGCCGGCGAAATCGCGTCTGTCAGCGGTCTGGGAGAACGTCTGGAAACGCTTTTCTCCCTTATGGAGCAGGAAGGCACGCTGCATCACGGCTGCGAGAATGCTTATCTGAACGCCCTTGCGTCCTCGGTATATTTTCTGCTTATGCGGCATTTTGCCGACACCTCCGACAACGGAGGAAAAAGCAAGGAACGGATGGAGTTTTTCCGCATTGTGGAATACTGCAACAGCCATTACACCGAAGATATCAATGCCTCTTCCCTCGCCGAAAAACTGTATCTCACCCGCGGACATCTGAGCGGTGTATTCTCCCGGTACGCCGGCATGAGCGTAAACGATTATCTGAACACGCTCAGGATCAAGCACGCCAATGATCTGCTTCACCGTGGCTGCAGTATTACGCAGGCAGCACTGGAGAGCGGATTCCAGAGCATCCGCACATTCAACAACGTATACAAAAAAGTAATGGGTTCCACTCCCAGTGAATATCTGCACAGGGATCATTCCGCAAACTGAAATCGCTGTGCCGGCTGCTTGCCGGCACAGTTTTTATTTTCCTGCTTCGCAGAGTTTTTCCGCGACTGCCCGCATATTTTCCTCACGCACCTTGACCACGCATCGGTCATAGGTGAGCAGACCGTTTGTCTCATCCTCCACATCGCTGAGCTGTGTCAGCACCGCGGCACTCAGCCCATCACGGACTGCCGGCAGGACTTCCTCCGTATAGAGTGCGATCAGTGCTTTTTCCAGTTCTGCCGGATCGGCACAGAGGCGGTAGCCGTAATTGTCATCCAGATTGAAGCAATGTCCCTCTATCCGGCAGGAATATCCGCCGAATTCGGAAAGGACAAGCGGACGTTTACCGATTTTCAGACGGATTTTCCGGAAATAAACATGTTCGCTCTGCACATCGCTGTCCCGTTCCGTGAACCATCCGGATGTACTGTCCCAGATGCGGGTGGGATCTGTTTTTTTCATTTCACCGTACAGGCGGTCGGCGTCATACTGTCCCCAGCCCTCGTTGAATACGGTATAGTAACACACGCAGGGATGATTGTACAGCAGTTCAGTCGTTTCTCTGAGAGAATTTTCAAATATTGCCCGGCGTTTCGGTGAGGCACGGTGCCGGATGCCCCGTTTCACCCCGACAGTAGGCAATGCGGTATCTGCCAGAAAGCTGTATCCGCCGCTGTTCACCATATCCTGGAATACCACCATACCGTGTACATCACAGAAATAGTAGAACAGATCCGGCTCAATTTTGATATGCTTGCGCAGCATATTGAAGCCGAGACGTTTAGCTGTCAGAATATCCGAAAGATAACCGTCCGGTGACGCAGGTGTATAGATTCCGTCGGGAAAATATCCCTGATCCAGAAGTCCGTGGAAAAAGTACGGTTTCCCGTTCAGACAAAGCCGCGGCACGCCGCCGCATTCCTGTACCGTAACGGTACGCAGGGCAAAATAGGATTCGATCCGGTCAGTTCCGTCCGTCAGCGTAAAATTATACAGATACGGATCCTCCGGTGTCCAGAGATGGGGATTTTCCACCTGCAGTGTAAAACTGTCCCCGGTGTAAGTATAGGATTTTCCCTCCAGAATCAGCGTTTTCTGCGGATTTCCGCCGACCGTTTCGACTGTCACCCCCGTCAGAGACGGAGTCAGCCGCAGGGTACGGATACAGTTCTCCGGCACACTTTCCAGCCAGACGGTCTGCCAGATGCCGCTGATGGGCGTATACCACATGCCGCCTCGCTTTTTTCTCTGTTTTCCCCAGGGGAAATCATGATCCAGTTCATCCGTCACCGTTACGGTGACAGTGTTTTCTCCATTCCAGACCGCATCGGTCACATCCATTGTAAACGGCAGATAGCCGCCCTCATGGGTTCCCGCAGGACTACCGTTCACGGATACTGCGGCAATCTGATCCACCGCTCCAAAATGGAGCAGAACACGCGCCCGGACCATATCGGCGGAAAGCGTAAACGATCGGCGATAGATGTATTTTTCTCCTTTTTCAGGCGCCCGTCCGATCCCCGACAGGCGGGATTCCGGCGGGAACGGTACAGTAATCGTACCCAGATCCGTTTCCGCCCCACCTGCCAGTACGGACAGCTTCCAGCTGCCGTTCAGCGAAAGCCAGGCGTCCCGCCGCATCTGCGGGCGGGGATACATATTCCAATCACAGGAGAAGTGTGTTTCAAAGGGAGTATGCAGCGTACAAAGCTGCGGAAGCTTCTTTTTCATATTTTTTCTCGCATTCATAGGGATTCCAATACTATTATACCCATCAAAATACACAAAAGCAAGAGTTTTTATTTAAATGAAATTGACACCGAAAAAAAAGTAGAGTATAATAAGGATGTTTATATGCAAGCGTCGTTTCCTGTCCGCAGGACTTTGACGCAGGATTTTTATTCTGAAAGGAAAAGACATCTATGAAACAACGCGAAAAATTCTCCTCCCGGCTGGGATTCATTCTGATCTCCGCCGGATGCGCCATCGGGCTCGGCAACGTATACCGCTTCCCGATCATCACCGGTGCCTACGGCGGCGCATTCTTTGTCCTGATCTACCTTGCATTCCTGCTTCTGCTCGGTCTGCCCGTCATGTGCTGTGAGTTGGCTGTCGGCCGCGCCTCTCAGCGCAGCATTGCCTCCTCTTTTGAAGTACTGGAAAAGCCCGGTCAGAAATGGCACCTCATGAAGTATGTCGGTGTCGCCGGCAACTATCTGCTCATGATGTTCTACACCTGCATCGCCGGCTGGATGCTGATCTATTTCTTCAAATATCTCACCGGTTCATCCATTCTTTCACTGACTACCCCTGAGGAATTGGGTGCACATTTCGGTGCCACGGTAGGCAATCTGCCGCTGCAGCTCCTGTCCACATTCGCAACCATTCTTTTCTGCTTCCTGATCTGTTCTCTCGGTCTGCAGAAAGGTGTGGAACGCATCACCAAATGGATGATGGTTGCTTTGTTCATCCTGATCATCACACTGGCTGTGTACAGCTGTACCCTGCCCGGTGCTGCTGAAGGTCTGAAATTCTACCTGGTTCCCTCCATCGACAACATCAAAAATGCCGGTGTTATCACGACGATCACTGCCGCTATGGGACAGTCCTTCTTCACGCTCAGCGTAGGTATCGGCTCCATCGCCATTTTCGGCAGCTATATCGGCAAGAACCGCGCTCTCCCGGGTGAGGCTTGCACTATCGTCGCGCTGGACACCTCCATTGCACTGCTCTCCGGTCTCATTATTTTCCCCGCATGCTTCACCTATGCCGGCGGTGTTCATGCCGATGCGGCAACCGTAGGCGCTTCGTTCCTCTTCACTACACTGTCCTCTATCTTCAACGCAATGCCCGCGGGACGGATCATCGGTGCTCTGTTCTTCCTCTTTATGATCTTTGCCGCCTTCTCCACTGTTATTGCCGTATTTGAAAACATCATGTCCTTCTGGCTTGAGATGACCAATCTCAGCCGCCGTGCTATCGCGCTGATCAATGTGGCGCTGATGCTCGTTCTCGCTCTTCCTGCCGTATTCAGCCTGAACATCTGGGAAGAGGTCCTCATTTTCGGCAAGGGATTTCTGGATCTGGAAGATTTCACTGTTTCCAACATTCTCCTTCCGCTGGGCAGCCTTATGTATGTTCTCTTCTGTACTTCCCGTTACGGCTGGGGCTGGGAGAAATTCTATGCGGAAGTCAACACGGGCAGCGGAATCAAACTGCCTAAATGGCTGCGCTTTTATATGTCCTATATTCTTCCCGTAATTATTATCATCGTTCTGATCATGTCCGTATTCTGATAAAAAACAGAGGTAATTCGTATGCTTCGTTCTTTCAGTACACTTTGCTGTCAGGAGTATAATCTGCGTCAGGTAATTTCGCTGGCACTTTCCGCGCGAATGTACGGCGTTGAAATCCGCATGGCAAATGACGGCACCATTCTCGGCGGCATGACTATTGCCGACGCGGCGGAAATCCGCAATGCCTTTACCGAAGCCGGTCTGACTGTCACGGATGTTGGACTGAGCGTATCTCCTGCCGGATATGAGCCGCAGAAGATCGCAGCCGCAAAGCCGGGGATAGATCTGGCTTCCGCCATCGGCGCCCGGGCTGTACGGCTGTTCCTCGGCAAATTCCAGAAAAAATTCTCGCAGGTGATGGATGACGACATTCCCGGAATTGCCCGCACTCTGCAAGAACTCTGCGCGTATGCCGCGGAGAAGAATGTAGAAATTTGGCTGGAAACTCACAGCGAATTTTCCACCGGTAAATCTCTCAGAGAGATTCTGGATCTCGTCGGCTGTGCCAATCTGAAAGTGATCTGGGATATTATTCACACGATTGAATATCACGAAAGCGTTTCCGACACGGTTGCGTATCTGGGAGACGCGCTGGCGCATGTCCATGTTAAGGACGGCATTCCCTCGGATGATACGGACTCCACGCAGTACATCCACACGGATCTCGGTGCCGGTTCCATGCCCATCGCGGAAATCCTCGCCGCGCTGCGTGATGTTCATTATCAGGGATTCATTTCGCTGGAATGGGAATCCCCCTGGCGGGCAGAGATCCGTGATCTGTATCCCGATCCGCTGCAGCTGCTCTTCGCGTTCAACCGCTGGATTGAGCAGAATGACCGCAAAGCCGCTTTGGCGGATATTCCGCTGCCGCCGTTCTATCCCCCGGCAGAACATCCGCGCGTCATGTTCCGCAAAGCGGACATTCCCGCCATCAAGGCACGCATGAGTGCGCCGGAGAACGCGGATGCGCTTCGCCGCTACAACAAGGCTCTGCAGGATGATGCGGAACTGTTCCTCTCTTCCGAAATCAAAGATATTATGGCTAAAATGACGCCGGAAGAGCTGAAAGCAAGCCGGAATCAGGACCGCGGCATGGGAGGGAAGGACAACTCCAAATTCCGTTTCATCGACAGCGGCATGCTGGACAATATTGAAATCCGCGCATTTGCCTACGCCATTGACGGCGATATATCCATCGGCCGCAGTGCCGCTGAGGCGATGCTGCAGTATCTGGACAACTGTGTCTCCATGGGATATGACGATGTGGGACAGCTTGTCTATACAGCCGCAGAAGTATATGACTGGTGCTATGATCTCTTCACAAAAGAAGAACGCGCGCTCCTGCTTGCGCGTACGCTGGTCTTTGCCGAGCGGCTTGAAATCGGCTTTCCGCCCATCAAACAGGGACCGCTCAGCGGTCACGGTGTGGAATCCCAGCTGTTCCGCGATCTCTTTGCGCTGGGTATCGCCGCTTATGACGAGCGCCCGGAAATCTATGATGTGTCAGCCGGTCTGCTGGTCTGGGAATTCATCCCGGCACGCCGTTTCTTCAACGCCTCGCACATGAATATGCAGGGGGCCCACTACACCATTTACCGTGCGCACTGGGAGTACCTCAGCTCCGCTCTGCTGCGCGGCATGGGTGTACCGAATCTCTTCGGTCCCTCTCAGGGACATCTGCTGGACTGGCTGATCTACGGACGCCGTCCCGACGGCTTCTATCTGTTTGACGGTGATCACAGCGCCAACAATCACGATCCGATGATGCAGTATGAAAACAAGGGCGGGCGGGATTTCGCGCTGGGAGCCGCACTGTATCAGAATCCGTATTACAAGGATGAAATGACCCGCTGCATGCCGGACTTCCTTCTGGAGAATCCAAGTCGCAACCGTACCATGAATACGGTGGAGTATCTGCTTCTGCATGATCCCACGCTGCAGCCCCGCCCGCTCAGCGAACTTCCGACAACAAAATTCTTCCCCTTCCCCAAGGGAGGTGTTCTGGCGCGTACCGGCTGGAATATGGGGCGCGACAGCGCGGATGTTCTCTGCGAGATGAAGATCAACGAATACTGGAGCACAAATCACCAGCATCAGGATGCCGGCTCGTTCCAGATTTACTACAAAGGCATGCTGGCAACGGACTCCGGTTACTATCAATCAAAAATCGTTATCTTCGACCGTGAGAAGCGGAAGCTGAACAACGGCAACACCGGCTACGGCGGACAGCACGATTACAACTACAACAAAGCCACTATCGCGCACAATGCCATGCTGGTATACGATCCCGATGAAGAGGGCGGAATGGTCTTCCCTGCCGGCGGACAGCCGATGATGACCAGCAGCTACAAATCCATTGATGCGTACATCGGTATCGGTCAGAATCATATCGCGGACGTGCTCGGTTACAAAAACGGCAGCGGATTCACCTATCTTTCCGGCGAACTCTCCCGCGCATACGGCAGCAAAGTAAAGAACTATATCCGTTCCTTTGTGTTCCTGGATCTCGGCCGTGAGGATTGTCCGGCGGCACTGATCGTCCATGACGACATCACCTCCGCCGATCCGATGTTCCGTAAATCCTGGCTCTGCCACGGCATCAACGCACCGGAAGTTGCCGGAAGCCGCTCCGTATTCTCCGTTACCGAACGCGGATACAACGGACGTCTGAGTGTCGATACGCTTCTTCCCCGGGAGGACAATCTGGATATCTCCTCCATTACAGATCCGACAGACTTTGATGTATTCGGAAAGAAATATCCCGCAGAACTCTTCCCCGACCGCCGCAACGAAGGCGGTGCGTGCCGGATCATGGTCTCGCCGAAAATCGCATCAGAACGGGATCGCTTCCTGCATGTTCTGCAGGTTTCCGATGCGGATAAACCGGCGATGGACAAGCCTCTGTATACAGAATCCGCCGGCATCTGCGGCACGCTCCTCTACGGCACAGCCGTACTCTTTGCGGATCCGGAAGCGGAACAGTTCCACATTACTCTGCCCGTAGTGTGCGAAAGAGTTCTTCTCTGCGGTATCCGCGGGAAGTGGAATATCAATGGCAATTCCGCCGATATCCGTACAGGGGACGGTATGACTGTTCTGGAAAATATCCGGGAAATCCGCGCACAAAAAGCATAACACACACCGGGGGGCCGCACGGTCTCCCGGAATTTTTTTGTTTTCTGTTGCATTTCTGAGCGAAACATGATATAATAGATATAATATATGTAATCGAATATTTACTGCCACCGGGTAGTGAATGCATCCGCATTCGTCTGTACATCGTCAGGTCTCAGAAGATGTGCATACGGGTGTTTTTTTTGGGAGTTTTTTATGCGCCGTTTGATCCGTTATTTTTCTCCTGCCGAGCGGATACTCTGGGAAAGTTCGGTTGGTCTTATTCTCAGTTTCTTTCTCATCTTTGACCGCACAAACATACTTACCCTGATCGCCTCGCTGCTCGGAGCTACATCCCTGATCTTCAATGCCAAGGGGAATCCGTTCGGTCAGTTTCTGATGATTGTCTTCAGCCTTCTGTACGGCATTATTTCCTATACATTCGCCTATTACGGAGAGATGATCACCTATTTCGGCATGACGGCGCCGATGGCACTCTTTGCACTGATCGCCTGGCTTCGGCATCCCTATAAAGGAAAAAAATCGGAAGTGGAAGTTAACCGGCTGCATGCACGGGAATACGTTTTCATGATGCTGCTCAGCACCGCGGTTACTGTTCTGTTTTATTATATTCTCGCGGCGTTTGACACCGCCAATCTTCTGCCGAGCACGCTCTCCGTCACAACCAGTTTTATCGCCGTCTATCTCACTTTCCGCCGCAGTCCGTATTTTGCCCTCGCCTATGCCGCCAATGATGTGGTCCTGATTATCCTGTGGATCCTCGCTTCCCTGCAGAATACAGCATATCTGTCAGTCACCGTCTGCTTTTTTATTTTTCTCGTCAATGATCTGTACGGATTTATCAGCTGGCGGAAAATGCAGCAGCGTCAGCACAGCGGAAACTGAAAATCAGTATCGTTTCAGTCAAGTCTCCCGTTTTATTCATGGAATTATCCGAGGGAAACAGGTATAATGGATACATCAACATCCGGGAGGTTTCCTATGGAATTCATTCGAGACTGTGATCTTGCCTATCTGCAGAACAAATATCACAATGCATCAAAGCCCTATGACAACTTCAAGCGATTTATTCTGAATGATGATTTTTACGACCCCGCCACCGGGCTGAGCGGTGAGGAAATGTGCGCGCTTGTCCGGGAAGAGGATAAAAAGCACGCTCATCTGCCCCACTGCATCCGCAAGGCACATGCATTCCGTCTGGTGCTGGAGAATACCCGTCTCCGCTGTGACGGGCAGGATTATTTCCCCGCGATCCACCAGCAGGACCGCAAACCGGTTGCACAGCTGTATCAGGGATGGAAAAAAGAGATTTTTGCCACGAAAGCTGCTTCCGTGGCAGATGATATGAATCTTCTGGACCGCACTGCCGCCTCCACCGCGTGGGTGGATTTCGATCACAACGTACCGATCTGGGATCGGGTATTTGCCCTGGGATTCCCGGGACTTCTCGCGAATGCCATGCGTGCACGGGACGATTTGGCTGCAAAAGCGCCGCTGAGCGAAAAGCAGGAAGCGTTTTTTGAAGCGATCCGGATTACATACGAAGCCATTCTCACCCTGCTTGACCGTATGATCGCTGTGGCATCTTCCACAGAAAATCCCAGCGAAAAGACGCCGATGCTGATCTCCGCTCTGCAGTCACTGAAAGCCGGTGCACCCCGGACACTCTATGAAACTCTGCTTCTGATCTACATTTACTTTATGTGCAGTGAGCACATTGAAGGACTGCAGGTGCGTTCCCTCTGTCACATGGATCGGCTTCTGGCACCCTATTATCTCCGTGACCGCGAAAACGGTATCCCCGCGGAGGAGCTGAAACATCAGCTGGCATATTTCCTCATGCAGTTTGCCTGCATTGACAACTACTGGGGACAGCCCATGTATCTGGGCGGCACCAATCCAGACGGAAGCACTGCGGTAAACGAATTCTCACTGATCATTCTGGATATATATGACCGTATGGGCATTCTCAATCCGAAAATTCAGATCAAATACAGTCCGTCCATGCCGATGGAATTCGTGGAAAAAGCGCTGGATATGATCCGACGCGGTCACTCCTCCATCGTATTTGTCAATGACGATATGATGGTGAAAATCCTGCGCGGGAAGGGCGTTTCCGAGGAAGAGGCGCATCGCTGTCAGGTTACGGGATGCTATGAATTCAAGGTTCGCGGTGCGGCGGGAACCGGCATGAACTACATGAATCTGCTCAAGCCGCTGGAATATGTGATGCACAACGGACGTGACGGCATGACGGGACAGCTTGTGGGACTTGAAACCGGTACAGAATTCCCCACGTTTGCATCTCTCCTGGATGCCTACAAAAAACAGCTGGCTGCTCTGATCGACCGCATCGTTCACATCGTCAACACCTACGAAGCATACATCAGCGAAATGAATCCGCAGAACATGCTGGCAGCTACATTTCCCCGTTGTCTGGAGCTTGGACGCGATCCTTACGACGGGGCAGGCACCATGAACAACACGGGCATTTCCTTCGGATATCTTGCCAACATCGCCGACTCGCTGGCAATGATCCAAAAATATGTCTATGACAGAAAAGAGCTGACACTTGCTGCTCTGACGGAAATTCTGGATAAAAACTGGGAAGGTGCGGAGATTCTCCGCCGCCGTGTCCTCAGCGATCCGGATCACTACGGCAACAACCGGGATCTGCCCGATTCACTGGCGGTGGAGATCAGCCGATTCTTCACCGATTATCTGAACGGACGTCCCAATACCCGCGGCGGTGTCTGGACCTCCGGCACCCATGTTGCCCGTCAGAGCTATGATCAGGGAAGAAGAACGCTCGCATCCCCCGACGGACGCCTCAGCGGGACGGAACTGTCCAAAAATTCCTCCGCATCCATGGGCATGAACCGGGAGGGCGCCACTGCCGCTGTACTTTCCGTGACAAAACTGGATTCCGTGGCACTTTCCGGTGACAACACGCTGGATCTGGGGCTGCTTCCCTCCGCCGTACAGGGCGAGGACGGCATGGCTGCCATGCGCGGTATTCTGGAAACGTTTGCAAATCTGGGCGGTCTCGGCATTCATTTTAACGTTTTCAACGGTGAAATTCTCCGGGACGCGCAGGCGCATCCGGAAAAATATGCGGATCTGCAGATCCGTGTCTGCGGATGGAATGTGCTTTTCAATCAGATGAAAAAAGAGGAACAGGACGGATTCATCCGTCAGGCGGAGGCTTTGGTATGACGCAGGCTCCCGTACTGAATCTCAAACGCTTTGCCGTCCATGATGGCTGCGGTATCCGCACCACGGTTTTTCTGGGAGGCTGTCCGCTCCGGTGTCTCTGGTGCCACAATCCGGAGGGATTTTCTGCCCGGGCATCGCTGGCGTACCGAGAGGATAAATGTCTATCCTGCGGTATCTGTGCGTCAAACTGCCCTTCCGGTGCGCATCGGATGGACAACGGACAGCACATACTGGAGCGTGAAAAATGCGTCGGATGCGGTGCATGTGCGGACAACTGCATCGGCGATGCACTGACGCTTTACGGCAGACTGCAGACGCCGGAAGAACTGCTTCCGACGCTTCTGGAAGATGCGCCTTTCTATACCTCATCCGGCGGCGGTGTAACGCTCAGCGGCGGAGAATGCCTGCTCCATCCCGCGTTCTGCCGGGAAACGGCAATTCTTCTTCTGAAGCACGGCATCAAAACGGATATCGACACCTGCGGTGCGGTTCCTTATTCCGCCTTTGAATCGGTTCTGGATGTGACGGATCATTTTCTCTATGATATCAAGGCGATTGATCCCGCAGTACACAAAAAATGCACGGGGATGGGAAACGGACAGATTCTGGACAATCTCCGCCGCATTCTGGATGCAGGAGCAAAAGTGGAAATCCGTGTTCCCTTTATTCCCGATGCAAACGGCGGTGAAATGGAGAAAATCGCCGACTATCTTGCTCCGCTGCCCGTGGAAGCGGTACGGATTCTTCCCTATCACGCCTTTGCGGCATCCAAATATGAGTCTCTCGCACTTTCCGCCCCTCCCGTATTCCGCACGCCGGAGAAAGAGGAAACCGCCTCTGTCCGCGATATGTTCCGCGCCCGCGGTCTGCGTGTCAAAGAATAGACTGGAAACGCCTCCGTACCCGATCATGATGCGGAGGCGTTTTGATTATTCACTCGCCCGGCAGGAGAGTTCTGCTCGGCGGCAGGGGTGTTGTTTTTCCATCGGCAGTATGATATACTGTATACAGAAGCGGTGCACGGCTTACTTCTTACAGGAGAAAAAACATGGACAATATCGGTCAAAGAATCAGAGAACTGCGAAGAAAGCACGATCTCACCCAGGAAAAACTGGCGGATTTTCTGGGTGTCACCTATAAATCCGTCAGCAAATGGGAATGCGGCATTACAGTGCCGGACCTTGCGCTGATCGTTCCGCTGGCAAAAATTTTGCATGTGAGCACGGATGAGCTGCTGGGCATGCACACGGCGGATCACGATACACACCGCGAGGAGCTGGAAGCCGCTTACAAAAAAACATGGGAGACAGGCGATATGGAAGAGCGGTACCGCATTGCCCGGGAGGCAGTCGCCGCCTGGCCGGGAGAGATGCAGTATCTGGACTGGCTCGCCTGGATCACCGCGATGCGTTCATTCAGCTTTACGGATGATGAGACGTACATAGCGGAGCAGGAGAAAGCAATCCGGCAGTTTGCCTGTGTGATTGAAAATACGGACAATGACCGGCTCCGGGCAAGCTCCATTCAGGGGATCGTCCAGTACCTCGCCATCCGCGGGCGATATGATGAAGCACGCAAATACGCGGAAAGCTATCCGGAGAATTATCCGCTCAGCCGGGATGACGTCATGCTGAGTTGTCTGCGAGGTGAGGAGAAGGCGATTCTTTCCCAGCGGATGCTGGATCATATGCTGACGGACATACTGAATCAGATTGGTAATGCGTCCATGGATGCCTGCATCGCGCAGGAGAGAATTCTGCAGACACTGCTTCCGGACGGAAATTATCTGTATTACAACTGTTTTCTCGCGGACAATTATCTCATCCGGGCACGCATATACACCGCAGAAAAAGAACCTGACAAAGCCATTGATGCCCTCCATGAGGCACGCCGATACGCGGCTGCCTATGATTCGTTCCTCAGAGAAAACACGGAATACAGTTTCACCGGTCCTTTTCTGAACAAGGTCACCTACAATACCGCGGATATCTGCCGTTCCGGTACCACAACGCAGGAGGAAGATTTCCTGCAGGCGCTGAATAGACCGGTATTTGGTCCCCTGCGCAATCGGGCAGATTTTCAGGCACTGCTTGCGTAAGGTTCTTCTGTTTTGCATAAAAAAGGAACATTCTCACCGCCGCATCCGCAGCGATGGGAATGTTCCTGTGTTTTTCAGCACTTATGCTTCCAGCGTCATCTTTCCGAAGAAAGAGGACTGATGGTAATCGGGGTTCGGCGTACCGACGGGATTCCACATATTGTAATGCTCCACGGCAGTTTCATCGCCGCACTTATACAGATTGGCACGGAAGGAATACCCGGGAACAAACACCGATGTATCCATCTTATAAAGTTTTTTCAGATCCTCCAGAGTCACGTGCATGAGCAGGCTCCAGGAATCTGCGCCCACTTCCGCCTGTACTGTCACAGGACCGCCGAGGAATTCATCCGCGGGTACGCGGTCATACCGATCCGTTCCCAGCTGAGCCAAAGTTGTACCGATGGAGTTTGCCTCGATGTTCAGATAAGCGGGATTTGTGTTGTCATATGCGGCAAAGAACTCCATGCAGCTGTCCGTGCAGACCGGATCCATCCAGTTCTTATGAACAGCCTTCGGATTTGACTCCTCACAAGTCATACGGCAGTAGAATCCGTCTCCGCGTACAAACACAATCTGTGCATACGTTACGGGAACGTAATTCGCAATCCACGGTGTTTCGTCCAGTATTGCCCGGGAAATATTTGCCCAATCCGCAGGCAGTGCATCCAGCATTTTTACTTTGTACTCTTTCATGATATATATCCTTTCAGAGAATAAATTTCAGTCAATAATCGCACCGCGGGCACGCAGGTGTGCCTGCAATGCATGAATATCCACATCCGCCGCATCGATTTTCTGCGCAGCTGCCATTGCAGCTGCGGCACCTGCCGCCTGTCCCATCGCCATAGCGCAGGGCATACAGCGCAGACCGCCCGCCGCCTGGGATTCGCAGGAAACAGTTTTTCCCGCGACCAGAAGATTATCGCATCCGAGAGGAAGCAGGCTTCTGTAGGGGATATAGTATGCGTCGGCGATTTCAATTTTGAAATTGCCGCTGGTCTGCGCGTCCCTCGGATGCACATCCATACCAAAACCGTACGCGGCTATGCGATCAGGGAAACATACGCCGGCTGACACATCCGCCACTGTGATTTTGTATCTGCCCTCAATATGGCGGCTTTCTCTGACACCCAGAACGGGTGCGACCTGCGTCAGTTCCGCATTTTCAAAACCTTCTGCTTCTTCGCGCAGCTGATGAAAAGCATCCCACACCTGCCTGCGCGCTTCGGCATGTGCCTCGCTCATACTCCGGGAATCCGCGGCATCCACATCATAGACGTGATGGTGATTGACCTTGTATGTTCCGGCTTTGGAGGTACGGTAGGCTTTCACAGGGTAACGCGGACGGAGCTTATATGCCTCGTCACGCACATGATTCACTTCAAACATAAGCGTACCCGGCTGGGGGATATGCGTTGTTTCTTCTCCCTTATATGTTGGAACGCCGCAGGCATCCGCCACGGATGCGGTTCCCGTACAGTCGATAAATACATCTGCACACACATACCGGAGCCCTTCCAATGCCGCCAGCACCACGGCACGGATTCTGCCGTTTTCACAGATGCAGTCCGCAAACCGCGTGTACAGAAGAACATCCACGCCCGCCTCTTTGGTCATCCGATCCAGAAGAAGCTGCATGGCAAAGGAGTCAAACGGCGTTACATGTTTATGATAGCGGCGGATAAAAGAAGTATACACGCTTGGGGCATCCGCATTCTCGGGAAGGATTGCATCCCCGTTCAGCGCCAGCTTTTCCGCAATCTCCCTGTACAGCCCTCCCACAAGAGGGCGGTTTCCCTCTTTATCATAAGAGGTCATCAGCGGTCCCACAAGACCGCTCGTCGCCATCCCGCCCAGCATTCCGCTGTCTTCCGCCAGAAGTACCCGTGCGCCTGAGCGTGCCGCTTCTATTGCCGCACAAACACCGGCAGGACCTCCGCCAAGTACAACTACATCATAATTTCCCAGTGAACGCAGTTTCGTCTGAAACGGCAGTGTCGGTTTCAGCTGACCGTTGGTTTCAATGATATCCGCGCCGAGTCGTTCCGCCTCAGCCAGCTCACTTTCTTCGGACAAAATCCACACACCGAGGGAGGCACATTTTTTAATCTGCGCGGCTGTCTCTTTATTCAGAAATGCCACTTTGACCCATGTGGTATTCTTATTCCGGACGGGCATCCAGACTGTGAGCCGGTCTTTTGGGAGAAGCGATGCAAGTTCCTCAAGAATTTCCGGCGTAACGGGACCGTCATAGTGAAAATGCATCTGCTGAAAAACCGCAGCGGCTTCCGCCAGCGCCTGCATATCCTTGCAGGTCAGGCATGCTGTATCTTCCCACGAGCGGAGCAGGTCATAAAACGCGGTTTTCTGTGTCTCGGTGAAGTGCTGATATTTGTTATCGATCTTCAATCGGACGCCGGAGCGGCGGGCGAATGCCAGCACTTCCGTGAACAGCGGCATTTTCGTCCCGCGGAATTTTTCTCCGCGCCAGATGCCGAAATCGTATGCCTGCGTCTCCGCGTAGGTGATCTCTCCAATCGCGACAGGCGCCGGAAGCTCGCTTCCGTCCGCATTCCTGCCGGTGCGGTTCAGCTTACTGTCATGGAGCAGAACAAACTGTCCGTCCGCCGTAACGCTGACGTCAAGTTCAATGATGTTATACCCCTGCTGTACTGCCGCACGGAATGCGGGCATGGTATTTTCGGGGAATTCTGTACTCACACCTTTATGTGCCTGATAGAGCATCCGTGTACACCTCCGGGGAAGGATTCTTTTGCTATTGTATCACAAAATCCCCGCAGTGTCAAGCGTTGTTCATTCATCAAAAAAGCTGGCTCTTGATTTTCCGCCCGAGTCGGTGTATAATAGAGAAAACCAGAAAAAACGAGGATACACCCATGTTTGACGTAACCGCCCTGGGGGAAATTCTGATTGATTTCACATTCACCGGCAATTCCCCCTCCGGCAATCGCCTTTTTGAACAGAATCCCGGCGGCGCCCCCGCCAATGTGCTTGCCTGTCTCAGCCGATGCGGCAAAAAGACTGCTTTTCTCGGCACGGTCGGCAAAGATATGCACGGACAGTTTCTGCGCAGTGTTCTGACGCAGAATGGCATTGATACCGCGGGACTTACAGAAGCGGAGAACGCTTTCACCACGCTTGCCTTCGTCGCTTTGTCCGATACTGGGGAAAGATCGTTTTCTTTCGCCCGTCAGCCCGGTGCAGACACCTGCCTGACACCGGAAACGGTACTTGCAGACCGCATCCGTGACAGCCGGATTTTCCATTTCGGCTCAATCTCCCTCTCGGCTGAGCCCTGCCGTTCCGCTACATATCATGCTCTTTCCATCGCCAAAGAGGCGGGATGCGTGATCACCTATGATCCCAACTACCGCGCCTCCCTCTGGTCCGACCGCGATGCGGCGATCCGCGGCATGCGTGCCGCGCTTCCCTATGCGGATATGGTCAAAATCTCGGATGAAGAAGCCGAGCTGATCACCGGATGTTCCGCCCCCGAGGATGCCGCGCTTTCTCTTGTGATGAAAGGCATTCGCGTGGCAGCAGTGACGATGGGCAAAGACGGCGCGCTGGTCGCTGTTCCAGACGGAATCGCCCATGTCCCGACAGTCGATTCATTCGTGAAAGATACAACCGGCGCAGGGGATGCATTCTGGGGCGGATTTCTGCATGCATTTCTGGAAAGCGGCAAGTCTCCCGCTGAAGTTACGCTTGCCGACGGAGTGAGTTTTGCCCGATTCGGCAATGCCGCCGCCAGTCTGTGCATCCAGAGACACGGCGCCATTCCAGCCATGCCGAAACGTGAGGAAATTGAAGCAGTTCTCGCCCAGTGGAATCACCGCTGAACTATGCAGAAAGGCAGGAGACAGGTATGGAACAGTTTATGCGGCATGATTTTATCGTCTCGGAGATTGCGCTTGCCATCTACGTTCTGCCGGGAAGCGGCGAATCGCATCACAGAATGCGCCCCACCCACGGCATTGTTCTGAACACAGCCGCACCGAAAGAGTATCTGTTTTCCGACGGCACATCGGTCACCATGCACACGGATTCCATTCTGTATCTGCCGAAGAACAGTGATTACGATGTGCGTGCCGATATGCCCGGCGGCTGTTACGCCATCAATTTTGATATGCCGGGCGATACGGTATTTGCTCCGTTTTCCGTAAGCATCCGCAGCCGCAATGAATATCTGAATCAGTTCCGCCGTACCGTACGGATCTGGGCATCCAAAGCTCCCGGATACAGGATGAAGTGCAAATCCGTACTGTACGACATTCTCTGTGCCATGCAGGAGGAATACCACGTCTCTCAGCACACCGGCGGACAATTCCGGCTTCTTACTCCCGCTTTGGAATACATACACGAGAATTACTACAGAGAAAACATTGACGTTGATTCCCTTGCGCATTTATGCGGCATATCGGATGTGTATCTGCGCAAGCTGTTCCGGCAGAAATTCGGAATCTCGCCGACGAAGTATATCGGAAAACTGAAAATCGCCCGGGCTGAGGAACTGCTCCGTTCAGGGATGTATTCGGTTACGGAAACCGCTGTTTTATCCGGCTACAACGATTCCAGTTATTTCAGCCGGGAATTCAAAAAAGCCACCGGTGTTCCGCCGAACAAATACTGAATATCTTATAAAAAGACACGCCGGAGAATTCCGTTTGCTGGAATTCTCCGGCGAATTTTATCCACTCGGATTCTGCGATTACTCCAGAATACCCATCAGACCGCCGCTGAGCATGGGCTTGCGGGGCGCAAAGCGGGATTCAATCGCCACTTCGCGTCTCTCGCGACCGCTCTTCAGCAGGCTGTCCATGATCTCCAGCACATGGAATGTCATGGAGGAATCGGGACGGTATTCCCTGCCCGTCTGCAGGGCTTTTGCCATATCCGCCAGTCCCAGAGCACGGCTGTTCTGCTTATAGGAGAATGCAAGTGGAATCTCCTGCGTTTTTTCCTGTTCGGGACGGTACAGGCGGATTTCGCCGCCGAACATATTGGGGTCGGGTACAAACAGCGTTCCCTGCGTACCGTAAACTTCGATACCGCATCTGCCTGCATACACATCGAACGTAGTGAACAATGTGGCGATCACGCCGCTTTCGAAGCGCAGAGTACCATTGATATAGGTATCCACCTCCACATCGATTTTTTCACCGTAATGCTGCTTGCAGGTAGCGGTACGCTGATCAAAACCGCGCTTGGTCATTGCGTACACATCGGATACGCAGCCAAGCAGATTGATCATGGACGTGATATAATACGGTCCCATATCAAAGAGCGGGCCGCCGCCGTGCTTGTAGAAGAATTCCGGATCCGGATGCCAGGATTCTGGACCGTGTCCCATCATATATGCCGTTGCACCGATGGGAGTACCGATGTAGCCGTCCTCGATCAGTTTGCGGCAGGTCTGCTGTGCTGCGCCCATGAACGTATCCGGCGCACCGCCGACTCGCAGTCCCTTTTCGCGGGCAAGGGCAAGAATCTGCTTGCCTTCCTCCAGCGTTGTTGCCAGCGGCTTCTCCGAATACACATGCTTGCCGGCACGAAGAGCTGCCATGGTTACGTCAAAATGCTGATACGGACGGGTGATATTCAGAACGATATCCACCTCCGGGTCGGCGAAAAGTTCGTGCATATCCTTATACAGTTTCGGAATATTATACTTTTCCACTGCTGCCTGTGCTCTTTCGGGAATCAGATCGCATACACCGATCACTTCGATTTCCCGGAAAAGATTGGTGATGTTTTCCAGATAAATACCGCTGATGGAGCCGCATCCGACAAAGCCGATTTTCATTTTCTTCATAGTGTTTTCCTTTCCCTATGTACGGATAATAATTTCTCAAAAAGTAAAATGCACACACATTGCCATTGCATTTCTTTTTCGTCCATAGTATAATTATAGTATAGAAAAACGGAATTGGCAAGACAAAAAACGGAATACACAGGACATTTTTTTACCCGGAGGATTCAGACATGGATATTATTCAGCATTACGTTGATCAGTTCAACGCCCGGGATGAGGAAATCTACAAAAACGCCATCGACAATGCCCACGCCGCGGATTGGATGCGGGAGGAGATTCCGGTGTTTGAATGCCCGGACAAGGAGATGGAACGCACCTATTATTTCCGCTGGTGGACAATGCGCAAGCATCTGAAAATGACGGAGTACGGCTGGGTATTCACGGAGTTTCTGCCCAAGGTGCCGTGGAGCGGCATGCACAACACCATCAACGCCGCCGTCGGTCACCACATTTACGAAGCACGCTGGCTGAAGAACGGTCAGAAGTATCTCAGCGATTACATCAACTTCTTTCTCACAAAAAGCGACCGTTCCCATCAGTACAGCGCATGGCTGATCGACGCTGCACTGCAGCTGAGCAAGATCAGCGGCTGTTATGACTACGGTCCGGATTTTCTGCAGAATCTGTGCGCGTACTACGGAGAATGGGAGAACACACACGCACTGCCGGGCGGCATGTTCTGGTCTCTTGACGGCTACGATGCCATGGAATTTTCCATCAGCGGAACGCCGGACAGAAAAAAATCCCGCCGCGGCGCACGCCCCACACTGAATGCCTACATGTGTGCGGATGCCCGGGCTCTGGCGGAATTTGCCCGCCATGCCGGCAATGATGCGCTGGCGGATGCCTATCAGGCTAAATCAGACGCTCTGCGGGAGCAAATCAACACTTCCCTGTGGGAGGACGGATTCTACCGTGCGTTCCACTATGCGAGCGGTGAGGATACCGCATCACTCTTCGATACGCATAAAGGAGAAAGCCCGCGGGAGCTGATCGGCTATATCCCGTGGATGTTTGCCATTCCTCCTGGGGGACGCGAGGATGTCTTTGATCTGCTGGCAGATGAGAACGCATTTTCCTCCCCCTACGGTCTGACCACGGCGGAACGCTCCCACCCGCGTTTTCTCTATGAAGTGAATCACGAATGTCTGTGGAACGGTTATGTATGGCCCTTCGCCACCGCACAGACGCTGACGGCGCTGTATACTGCCATCCGGCATTATCCCGGTGCGCAGAAATACAGAAAACTGTACACGGATCTGCTGCATCAGTATGCGGCAAGCCACACACTTACACGCGAGGACGGCACCGTTGTGCCGTGGATCGACGAAGTACGCCATCCTTTGCGAGACGACTGGTCCAGCCGGACGATCCTGCGGGACTGGGGTTGGCGCGAAAACAAAGGCGGCTATGAACGCGGTAAGGATTACAACCATTCCACTTTTTGCGATTTGGTCATTTCCGGTCTTGTGGGGATAATCGGCGGCGGAGAAACGCCGGATGTTCAGCCGAACATTCCCGATGATTGGGAATACTGCCGGCTCAGCGGACTCCATTATCACGGGGATATTTACGATATCACCTATGATATATCTGCCGGTCTGCAGGTGACAAAACGATAAAACAGCTTTCGGAGGTATTCTATGAAAACAGAAAATCAGGCGGTTTTTGTGACCGGTGCTTCCCAGGGAACGGGGCTCTGCATTGCACGCCGTTTCGCCCGTGAGGGATGGAATGTCATCATCGGAAGCCGCGACGGCGCGGCTGCAAAACGGGCGGCAGACTCTGTCGCTGAGAAATACGGCGTAACCGCCCTGGGGTATGAAACAGTGATCGGTGATGAAGAAAACGTCCGGTCGATTTTCAGCGATCTGGATAAGCGTGGCATTTTTGTCCGCACCGTTGTGTTCAACGCCGCCAATTTCGGCATGGGACAGGAATCCCTCACCGTGGATGTGGAGGATTTCATGGGCGTCTTTGCGACCAATGTTGGTTGGAATTTTATGATCGCACGGCAGGCAGCTCTGCGCATGAAGGAATCCGGCGGCGGCGCACTTGTATTCATCTGCTCCAACACCGCGTACCGCGCAGTGCATGACCGCTGTGCCTACAGCGCATCCAAGAGTGCCATTATGGGTATGTCCCGCTCCCTCGCGTATGACTGGGGCAAATACGGTATCCGCTCCAACTGTCTGCTGCCCGGCATGATCAAAACGGAACGCTGGCAGGAAAACCGGAACGGCATCCAGGACTCCATCCTGAACTGTACGCCCATCGGCGACATTGCCGAATTCGAGGATATTGCCAACGGTGCATGGTATTTCGGCAGCGATCAGTCCGCCAATACCACCGGTTCCGAGTTGATCATCGACGGCGGCAACAGCATTCAGCTGATTCCCGATTATGACCGCTGGGCAAACCGGAATGCGTGAGAGGAGAAAGAAAATGAAAATTGTTAAGCTGGAAACATTTCACGTCCGTCCCCGCTGGCTGTTTCTGAAGATCACTACGGATGAAGGGCTGATCGGATGGGGAGAACCGATTCTGGAGGGACACGGACCTTCCGTGGAAGCGGCTGTTCACGAATTTGAAGGGGCACTTCTCGGAGAGGATCCGTTTCGGATCGAGCACATCTGGCAGACTTTGTACCGCGGCGGTTTTTACAGGGGCGGTCCCATCATGCTGTCCGCCATCAGCGGCATTGAGCAGGCTCTGTGGGATATCAAGGGCAAGTATTACAACATGCCCGTCTATGAAATGCTGGGCGGAAGATGCCGGGATAAGGTACGGATGTACACCCACGTCAAGCAGGCGGCAATCAAAAAAGGCAACACCGTGGACGAAATGCTTGCCATTGCCCGCCGTCGTCTTGCCCAGGGATACACTGCACTGAAATATTCTATTATCCCGCCGATTGCATCCATTGACAACAAAGCGGCACTGGACAGCCACATTGACCGCTTTGCACTGGTACGGGAATGTATCGGGGACGGGATTGATCTGGCAATCGATTTTCACGGGCGTGTCAGTCCTGCCATGGCCGGCAGACTGATCGACGGACTGGAGGAGTATTATCCGTTCTTCATTGAAGAGCCGGTACTGCCGGAAAACGTGGACTGCATGGTCAAAATCGCGTCCCGGACATCCGTTCCGATCGCCGCCGGTGAGCGTCTGTTCTCCAAGTGGGCATACCGGGAACTGCTGGAAAAGCAGGCAGTGCAGATTGTTCAGCCGGATCTCTGCCATGTGGGCGGTATCTTTGAAGGACGCAAAATCGCTGCTATGGCGGAGCTGTATTTCGGCACTGTCGCGCCCCACAATCCTCTGGGACCCATTTCGCTGGCTTCCTGTCTGCAGCTGGATGCCTGCATGCCGAACTTTCTTGCGCAGGAACATCCGGGCATGGACGGCGGTGAGGATCTGGGCGTCGGCTATCTGAAAGAACCGTTTGTCATTGAGAACGGCTATATTCAGGTGACGGACAAGCCCGGTCTCGGCATTGAAGTGGATGAGGAAGCACTGAAGGACAAAATCTACGACGGCAAGTGGGAAACGCCCCGTCTGTATTTTGAAGACGGAAGTCTTGCTGACTGGTAATCAAAAAGCTGTGCGGATAAACCGCACAGCTTTTCTGTTAAATTTTGAAGATACCGAACACGTCCAGCAGCGAGGAGATCAGAATCAGCACGATGCAGATCGGTGCCACATACTTGATCATCACTGTGAACAGTTTTTTGCGCTTGAAAGTACCGGAGCTTTCCACCTCGTCGATCAGCGACTGGGGTTTGATCACGTAGCCGATAAACACGCAGGTGAGGAACGCCACCACGGGCATCATCACGCTGTTGCTGACAAAATCGAAGAAATCCAGCATCTGCATACCGATGATCTTGAACTCAGACCAGATACTGTAGCCGAAGCATGAGATCAGACCGAGAATCACACAGCCGATAAACACATACAGACAGCAGATCTTCCGACCAACGTGCAGTTTATCACAGATGATCGAAACCACGGTTTCCATCAGGGAAATGGAGGAAGTCAGCGCTGCAAGGAAGACCATTACAAAGAATGCCAGACCGATAAAACGACCGCCGATCATGCTGTCAAACACTTTGGGCAGAACCGCAAACATCAGGCTGGGACCTTTGCCCAGTGCCTCGGGAGTACCGCCGGAAAAAACGAATACGCCGGGAATGATCATCATACCGGCAAGGAAAGCGATGCCGGTATCAAAGATTTCAATCTGCGTGGTGGCAGATTCGATGCTGACGTCCTTCTTCATGTACGAACCGTAGGTAATCATAATGCCCATCGCCAGAGACATGGAATAGAACAACTGTCCCATTGCTGCCAGCACCGTCGTCGCGGAGAATTTGGAGAAATCGGGCAGGAGGTAGTACTTCACACCCTCCATCGCGCCGGGCAGAAATATGGAATAAACCGCAATGAACAGCGACAGAATTACAAGCACAGGCATCAGGAATTTGCTGACCTTTTCCACGCCCTTTTCCACGCCGAACAGTACGATCAGTGCGGTCAGGATGATGTACAGCATAAACCAAACAACGGGTTCAGCCGCCGAGGATATAAAACCGCCGAAAAATCCGTCCTGTGCCGCCTCCCCTACCTGTCCAAGCGCAAATACAGACGTATACTTCATTACCCAGCCGCCGATTGCGGAATAGTACGGCAGGATGATCATGGGGATCAACGCGGCAAGATAGCCGATAAAGGCATATTTTTTATTCAGAGAACGGAATGCGCCGATAGCGCTGAGTCCGGTTTTCCGTCCGATGGCAATTTCACCGACCATCAAAGCAAAACCGAATGTAACCGCAAGAATAATATACACAAGCAGAAAAATTCCGCCGCCGTATTTCGCTGCCAGATAAGGGAAACGGTAAATATTTCCCAGACCTACGGCAGAACCGGCAGCAGCAAGTACAAAGCCCAGCTTACCGGTAAAGCTGCCTCTCTTTTCACCCATAGAAATATCTCCTTAATAAAATATCTTCAAAATTATATCACAATCGAAAGAAAAATGCAATAGTTTTGCGGCAATTAGCAAAAGCAATCAAATCCGTCCGCACACTTGACGGAATTGAATTTCTGCGATATAATTATAGAAGTGAAAACATCCTGCAAAGTGAGGTTATGATTCGTGAAAGATTTATTCAAGAAATACTATGCGCAGTACGCCCGCACGCTGAACGAGGAAGTTATGCCCTTCTGGCTGCGCTATTCCGCCGATGAAACCGGTGCCATCAACAACTGTCTGGCGGAGGACGGAACGGTTCTCTCCCGTGATCGCTACATCTGGTCCCAGGGACGTGCGCTGTGGACTTTTTCCGCCATGTATAACCGAATTGAAAAAAAGCAGGAATACCTGGACCGTGCGGACGGACTCTTCCGCTATCTGAAATCCACCGGCAGAGCGTCGGACGGAAAATGGAATTATCTGTACACCGGTGACGGTGAGCTTCTGGAGGGGGATGTCAGCATTTATGTGGACGGATTCGTCCTTGCCGGCATGACCGAGTATTATGCTGTCACAGGAAATGAAGAGGCGAAGCAGATCGCGCTGGACATCTATGCGAACACGCTCGACCGTCTCGGCAGACCCGGCAGCTACAAAGTCGCGCCCTATGTGATTCCCGAAGGGATGAAGACGCACGGTGTCAACATGATCTTTGCTTTCTTCTATGACTGTCTCGGTCGAGTTTTGGGACGCGATGACATCCGCGCTGAGGCGTACAAGCTGGCGTGCGAGGTGCTGGATAAATTCTACGTCAGAGAAAAAGACGCCATTCTGGAATTCGTCAATGTGGACGGCAGCTTTTCCGACACTCCTGAAGGACGCGCCTGTGTTCCGGGACACGCCATCGAATGCATGTGGTTCCTGATCAACATTTTTGAAACATACGGAGATACGGAGAAAATCCGTCTCTGCTGCGCTCTGATCCGCCGCCATATTGAGCTGGCATACGACGCGGAGAAAGGCGGTCTCCGTCTTGCTCTGGATATCGACGGAAAAGAGCCCTGCTTCTGGAACAAGCCTACCTACAAACCCTGGTGGGTACAGCTGGAAACGCTGGTGGCAACAGCGTATGCGTACAAGCACACCGGCGATACCTGGTTCCTCGAAATGCATAAGAAAGTGAACGAGTACACCTTTGCCCACTATCCAACCGGATACGGTGACTGGTACAACTGGCTGGACAAGGACGGCAATATCGGTGAAAGCGCTGCCCTGCCCGTCAAGGATCCGTTCCATCTGCCCCGTGCGCTGATGTTTCTCTGCCGTCTGTTCGGCGAGGAGTTGACAGAATGATTCTGGAAGAATTTGATCCGACGCCAACCGCGGTGATCAATCCGGACATGATCGTACAGCCCATCCCGGATTTCCCGGATGTGACGGTCTCCTGCTTTTCAGAAAAGCTGTTTGCCAATGTGCTCCGTTTCTTTGAGCCTGTACAGATCGGCACGGTGCATTCGGCAGTGGGACTGAATCCCATCTATGCGGTAACGTACAAAGGCGAGCGTTTTGCATTCTATCAATCCTATGTAGGCGAGCCGAAGTGTATCAATGATTATGAGGACATCATAGCGATGGGCAGCCGCACTCTGATTCTGCTGGGCAACTGCGGTGTGCTGGACAGCGCCATTCAGGACTGCGGAATTATTATCCCGACAAAAGCGATCCGGGACGAGGGATGCAGTTATCACTATGCCCCCGCGTCGGACATGATCGATGTGAACATCCGGTATACCGATCTTTTCAAGGAGGTTCTGCGGGAGGCAGGCTATCCCTTTGTGGAAGGGATCACCTGGACAACGGATGCCTGTTACCGCGAGACGCGTGAAAAAGTACAGCGAAGACGGAATCAGGGCGCTGTCTGTGTAGAGATGGAATGTGCCGGCATGCAGGCTCTGTGCAATTTCCGAGGCACGGATTTCTTCCAGTTCTTCTATGCGGGAGACAATCTGGATCACTCCGACTGGCAGCCCCGCAGTCTTTCCGGAGATGTCTGTCTGGATGACAAAAGCAAAATCGCGCTTCTTGCGTTTGAGTTGGGATTGAAAATCAAAGAACAACGGCGCAAACAGTAAAAACAACCGCTTCCTGCAGACAGGAAGCGGTTTCGCTTTACAGTTCCTGATAATAATCGATCGACGGGCGTCCGCGTTTGAAGCCCGCCTTCTCGTAGGCGCGTCTTGCAGGCGCGTGTCCGTCATCGAGCCCGGTATGAACGGTCACATACAGCATGCCTTCCTCACGCATTTTTTCCTTGACAAATTCATACATTTTCGGAGCGATGCCCATTCCGCGGCAATCGGGATCCACGGCGTTCAGGCTGATATGTCCCAGTTTCTTCTCAGGACTCAGGCGGTAGCCGATAAAGCCGACCACTTTTCCGTCCAGAATCGCCACATAGCCCCGGTCACCTTCCAGCATTTTCAGCACAGCTGACCGTTTCAGTTCTGCCCAGTCGCTGAACAGAGCCGCATGAAGCTCCTCGCCAAGATCTCGTTTTGCCACCGCATGGATTGCCTCCCATGCCCGCACGGCTATTTTCCCTGCTGCTTCCATATGCTCCGGCTGTGCACGGACAATCTGTACTTCACTGCTCATATTTTCACCATCCTCTTTTTTTATCATTATAGCACATGAGCCCGGCATTTGCAAGGGAAAGTTCTTTACAAATCCGCAGTTTCGTGCTATAATTGCATTATAATTTTGCAGGACGGAACGTGTATTATGAATCAGCCATTCCACGATCTTCTGGAAATCGATGTCCGGATCACAGAAATCATCAACGTACTGAGCCGCACCTATCCACACGGTTGGAAATATAATCCCATAGGCAGACGTTCACACGCCGCACTGTATTACATCCGTTCCGGCGTTTTTTCGCTGCAGAACAACGCGGTCTCCATCACGGCGGAACGCGGGAGTGTCCTTCTGCTGGATTATGACTCTCCCGAAATACGCGCCAATTCCGGCACCGGCAATCTGGATGCGGATATTATCTGTTTCCACACTGAAAACCGGATCCTGCCGGGAGTCACTCCGCTCGTCGTACAGGATGACGACAGCAGACATTACCAAAATCTTTTCCGGCAGGCTGTCCACGTATATGCGGAGCACGGCGTAGCCTACAAGCTGAAAGTCCGTTCTCTGATTGAGAGCATTCTGCACAGTATGCTCAATGACGCAGCGGGCTCCAGCATACTGACTACCACAAACCGCAAATTGCTCACAGCCGTACAGTACATCCACACACATATGCATGAAAAGATCACAGCAGAGGATCTCTGCCGCATCACGCACTACAGCGAATCACATCTCCGCCGTCTTTTCATCAAGGAATTCGGAATGTCACCCATGGAATATGTAAACACCCAGCGCATGGAAACCGCCAAAAAACTTCTCCGCAATGAATATATCACGATTCAGGAGGTTGCTCTGGCGGTCGGATTCCACAGCAGTTCCCATTTCATCCGCATATTCTCCCAGTATGCGTCCATGACTCCGGGACAGTACAGAGAAGCGTATGCCGAGTAGCTATGCCCTATTGTTAAAAAAAGTTCCTGCTGACGCAGGAATGTCATTAACTTAAGGATGTGGATACATCAAAATAACCAAATTCAGCCTTTTCCGCGGCGAATGCCGCGGGCAGGGGAAAGGACCATCTCAGGCGCCGAAGTTCCTTTCCCCTGCACCCCAATCTCCTTGGCTTGATAGTTAGTTTTAGACAACATACATAAATTTTCGCCCGGAACTTCACCATAGGTGAAGTTCCGGGCATCTTTTTTTGTTGAATATGTCTACACAATTTGTCAGAGGCAAGGAGACAGGGGTGGCGGGGGAGGAAACTTCGCCGTGTGAGATGGTTCCTCCCCCGCCTCGCCGCGTTAGCGGCGAAAAAAGCTGCACTTGTGCATATTGTATACAGTATGTGCTTAAGTTAATGACATTGAGTTTATCTCCCCGCGCTTTGCGCGTGTGTTACTGATATGCTTTCATGATTTCCGCATACTCTGTTTTTGTGGCTGCTTCCAAGGAAGCATAGATGGATGCGAAATCTGTGGAGCCTTTCCACGCCAGTGTGCTGATGGTGTCGCGGATGCCCGTGGAACCGAATACGAAGCCGAAATCGCATACACGTCCGTTCATGATCAGATCGTAAACCTTGGCGGATACGTCATCGTGGCTGTATTTCGTTTTCAAAGCCAATTCGTAGAAGCCGGGATAGACGTAGTTGTAGCCCTCGTACTGGTATGCCTCAAAGAGAATGGAGGCGCGGTCCTGATCCTTGACCGTGATCGGGATCGAGTACATATAGCACAACGGATTGATGATGGTGTAATACTTTTCCTGAGATTCATCCAGCTTCGGCTGGGGCAGTACGCCGTACTCGTCCTCCATATCACGCATGTTCAGATCGGTCTGCATGAAGATCGCCGTACAGAAGAGCATCCGTCCCTCCTTGAATACGGTAACCTCATTGATCTTGTTGGTTATCTTGTAGACTTCGCCGCTTGTGACCAGACCGATCACCTTGTCCACTACGGTCGCCATGAGATCGGAATTGATGATCAGCTGAGGATCGCCGTTCTCGTCAAATTTCGTGGTAAACTGACCCATGCCGTACTGGAGTGCCAGCGCGCCGCGGGAGAGATCAAGGGAGCCCCAGCCGTAGCGGTCAGCGGGCGTCATTTTGCCGTCGCCGTCCAGATCGTGGGCTACACCGGAGACGAACTCTTTGAGTTTGTCAATGGTCCACTTGCCGTCCAGCACGAGCTCGTACAGATCCGGCAGCTTTTCCTCGGCGGCGATACGCTTGTTGAAATACATCGCATACGTGTTCGCCAGCAGGGCATTGATGAACTCGCCGGATACGATGTACTGCTTGCCCTTAATATTCATACCGGCATTGATGTCCTGATTGTACCAGGGCATATCCAGATCTACATAGTCCAGCTTTGAGATGTCCAGACAGCTTCCTTCTGTGCTGAAGGAAGCAAGATGGGCGATCTGACCGTAAAATACGTCAAAAGCATCGTCGCCCGCCTTGACGTGATTGCGGGCACCGTTCAGCACTTCTGCCTGGGGCAGCGGATAGCCCTTGGTCTTGACGTTGTACTTTGATTCCACAGCCACGTTGCGGTCATAGGCGGTGTCGTTGATGATGTCTCCCGTGGATTCCGTGGGGTCGATTTGCCGGGGAAAATACCGGATGCCGCTCTGGTAGAGGATGCGGTACTCGTAACCGTTGTAGTTTTTCTCGGGGAGATAGTTGTAGGCGTTCGCTTCGGTCTCCGGCGGTGATGTGGTTTCTCCGGCGGTGTCGGCGGCGGTTGTGGTGTCGGCGGCAGACGTGTCATCTGTCTGTGCCGGGTCGCCTGCGCAAGCGACAAGGGAAGACGCCAGCATGGCGAGGACAAGAAGCAGGGATGCGATACGTTTCATGGGGATCTCCTTTCTGTTGTGAGCGGTTAAAAAGCAATTTGTATATTGCTCATTACTATTATATCACGGACAACTCCGGTCGGAAAGACGGATTGTCAACTGAAAATCGGTCAAAAATCGTCAAAACTGACCGGGCGTGCTTGACAGATGTTTTTTTGTGACGTATACTAATAGAAAAGGAATCCGCCCGGAAAGGGGAATGCGTATGCTGGAAAATATGGATGTCATCATTGGGGAAGTGGATTCGCCGTACAGTTCGGATCGGAGTGCGCCGTGGCGGTATGCGCCTGTTAATGAATATTCGGGAACGCAGCCGCGGTATACTTTTATTTATGTATGGCGGGGAAGCTACGTGAATCATTCGCCCTCGGGGAATGTCAGGACTATTCCCACCCATTCGCTGGTGCTGTTCCGGGGCGGCACGGCTCCGTATTACAACGAACAGGGCGAGCTGCCCAGCTTCATAACGAACATCTCCTTCTACACAGAAAAGCCGCTTCCGATTGAGATGCCAGAGAACGAGCGGTTCGTTTTCACACCCAAGCCGTCATGGGACGTGGAGGGGAATTTCGGACGTGCAATACAGCTGTCCATGGAGCGGCCCTTGGGGTGGAAAATCAAACTGCGGGAGATCGCCTATCATCTGCTGCTCTGTGTACTGGAAGAGTATTACGCCGTGCATGCGCAGAAGGATATGCCTGCGCTGCTCCGTGAGAGTACCCTGCTGATCCGACGGAATATCTTCCGTACACTCCTGTCCGTTACCGATGTTGCACAGCTGTGCCATGTGACGCCTACCCATCTGATTCGCCTGTTCCGGCGGTATATGAACACGACGCCGAAAAGATATATGGATGATCTCCGTGTGGAACGTGCATGCGAGCTGCTGAAATACACGGACAAATCCATGGAGGAGATCGCCGCGGAGTCCGGCTTTTCCGAAGCCAGACATATGCGGCGGGTGTTTCACGAGATCGTGGGTACGTCCCCCAGAGAATACCGGAGCAAAAATGATATGGCAAAATAAAAAGCGCGGGGAGTTTATCTCCCCGCGCTTTGCGCGTGTATTACTGATATGCTTTCATGATTTCCGCATAGGCTGCCTTTGCAGCTGCTTCCTTGGAGGCATAGATAGATGCGAAATCCGTGGAGCCGGAGGTTGCCAGAGTGCTGATGATATCGCGGATGCCGACTTCGCGTCCGAATACAAAGCCGAAGTCCACGATACGGTTGCTCATAATCAGGTCGTAGATCTGAGAGGAAACGTCATCATGGCTGTACTTGGCTTTCAGCGCCAGTTCAAAGTATCCGGGATATACAGTTTTGTAGCCCTCATAGGAGTATGCCTCAAAGAGAACCGTGGAACGCTCCTGATCCTTTACCGTGATCGGTACAGCGTACATGTAGCAGTCCACATTGATGGTAGAGTAGTATTTCTCCTGATCCTCGTTCAGCTTCGGATGGGGCAGTACGCCGTATTCGTCCTTCATTTCGCGCATGTTCAGATCAGTCTGCATGAAAATCGCGGAGAGGAACATGATTCTGCCTTCTTTGAACAGCGTGATTTCAGCCTGTTCTCCGTTACCGGTGCCGCTGTAGTATTCGCCGCCGGTGGTCAGCGTATTGATCTTGCTTACAACCTGCGCCATACGGTCAGAGTTGAGGATCAGCTGGGGATCGCCGTTTTCGTCAAATTTCGTGGTGAACTGACCCATGCCGTACTGCAGTGCCAGCGCACCGTTATTCATGCGGAATGCGCCGTAGCCGTAGGTGTCCATATGCGTCATCTTGCCGTCGCCGTCCAGATCGCGGGACGCACCCTTGATCATCTCAGTCATTTTGTCAATGGTCCACTTTCCGTCCAGTGCGATCTCGTACAGATCGGGCAGCTTCATCTCATCATAGGCGATGCGCTTGTTGAAATACAAGGCCAACGTGTTCGCCAGCAGGACGTTGATGAACTCGCTGGATACAATGTACTGATGTCCCTTGATATTCATACCGGCGTTGATGTCCTGATTGTACCAGGGCTGAGAGAGATCAATGTATTCCATCTTCGCCAGATCCAGCGCGTTGCCTTCGTTGGTGAACGAAGCCATGTGGTCGATTCTGCCGTAGAATACGTCAAAGGCATCGTCGCCAGCCTTGACGTGGTTGCGCGCGCTGTTGAGAATATCGTTCTTTGCCAGCGGATAGCCCTTGGTCTTGACGTTGTACTTGGTTTCCACTGCCATATTGCGGTCATAGGCGGTGTCATTGACGATGTCGCCGTTGGTCTCCGTGGGATCGATCTGGCGGGGATAGTAGCGGATACCGCTCTGGTAGAGGATGCGGTATTCGTATCCGTTGTAATTCTTCTCAGGCAGATAGTTGTAGGCACTCGCTTCGGTTTCTGCGGGAGCGGTTGTCTCTGTTTCGGCGGAGAGGGTGGTGTCGGCGGCGGATGTGTCATCCGTCTGTGCGGGATCGCCCGCGCACGCGGCGAGGGATGACGCCAGCATGGCGAGGACGAGAAGCAGGGATGCGATTCGTTTCATGGGGATCTCCTTTCTGATATGAGCGGTTAAAAAACAAATTACCTGTGATTTGATTAATTACTATTATATCACGGATAAGTGCCGGTGGGAAAGTCTGATTATCAAACAAAACCGGTCGAAAATCAAACAAATACTGCAGGGTTTTGTTGACAAATGGACTCAGATTGTTTATAATGAAGTATAGGGGAAGAAATGCGTTCATACGGAGGAAATCATGTTTGAAAATACAGATGTGCAAATCGGGGAGGTGAACCGTCCGATAACGACAAGGAGGACGGAGGCGTGGAAATATAGCCCTTCATCGACCACCATGTATGCGGGTGAAAAGGCGCGTTACACAATCATGTACATCTGGGAGGGAAGCTACTATCACCATGCCCCCTCGGGTGCATGCATGTTTATCCCGGTGCATTCCCTTGTGCTGACCCGGAGGGGAAATGCGCCTTTTTACAATACAAGTGATGCTTTGCCCTGCTGTGTCACCAATATCAGCTTTTATACAGAAGAGCCGATCCCGATGGAACTGCCGGACAACGTCCGGGTGCTTTTCAAACCGGAATCCTCCTGGGAGGTGGAAAAGCATATGAGCCGCATCCTGCAGTTGGAAGTGGATAGACCGTTCGGGTGGAAAATGGAGATGCGGAATATTATTTCGCATCTGCTCATCTGCATGATGAAGCAGTATTTCGAGGGACAGAAACAAACCTATATACCGGCTTTGCTTACGGAGAGCATAAATCTGATCCGCCGGAATATCTTCCGTACATCCCTATCCGTTACCGATGCAGCACAGCTGTGCCACGTGACGCCTACCTATCTGATCCGCCTGTTCCGGCGGCATCTGAACACAACTCCGAAAAAATATATGGATGAGCTCCGCGTGGAAAGAGCGTGCGAACTGCTGAAATACAGTGATAAATCCGTTGAGGAGATCGCCGTGGAATCCGGATTTTCCGAGGCGCGGCAGATGCGGCGCGTGTTTCATGAGCATATGGGCGTCTCCCCGAAAGAATACAGAGGGCAGATATAAAAAAACCGTCCGTGACAGTGTCACGGACGATTTTCATTTGTACGATTATTTGCCGGTGCCGTAGTAGAATTCGTTCAGCTTGGCAATGTCCTTGGCGATTGCGCCCTGCTTTGCTGCATACTTGGAAGCGAACTCGGGAGTATCCTTCTGGTCAGCCCAGACATCCCAGTAGAGATGCTGAGGAGCACTGCTGCCAACGTTCATGTTGGCGAAGGAAACCCATACGCGGTCGGCGATGATGTCGATCATGTCGGCGCAGTCCTGATTGGAGGAGTAACGGCCGCGGAGAGCCAGATCCTTGTATGCCGGGAACACGTCGATGTAGCCCAGACGGCTCATATCTTCAACGATGGTAGCGGTGCGCGTAATATCCTTGACGGTGGTGGGAATTGCAAAGTTGTTGCCGGTGGAAGCAACGCGGTAGTCCTTCTGGTTCTCATCCAGCTTCGGGAAGGGAATGATGGTGTATTCAAAGTTGATCTTGTCCATCACCTTGATGGGGTTCTGCATGAAGTTGCTCATGGTCAGAAGCGTACCGTTGGTAAACTGATCCAGAATGGCTTCGCCGGACTTTGCGGAGGTACGGAACAGGAAGCCGGGGTTGCCGCCGAACAGCCAGGAGCAGGACTTTTCGAGGAACTTCTGATACTCGGGAGACATTACGTTGTCAACCAGAGCGGTCTTCTGCTCGTTCTCAATAACGGTCTCGATGCCGAGAGCCTCAACAGTGGTCCACTGTTTGCCGGACATAGACATACCGTATACGTCGTTCCAGTCTTTAGCGCCGTTACCGTTTACGTCCTTGTAAACGTCCTTGGTCATTTTGATCCAGTCATCCAGATACCAGGTGCCTGCGCGGACGTCATCATAGGGAACTGCAATGTTGTTGTTTTTCGCCAGATCCACGTTCATGTAGATTACGCGGGCATAAGCCAGCATGTTGTAGGCGATAGCACTCTGAACGGTGAACAGCTTGTTGTTGATCGTCTGGCTTTCAGCTGCGGGCAGCCACCAGGGCTTGGAGAAATCAAATACGTCAACTTCTCTCAGGTTGACCAGACCGTTCTGCTTATAGACGGTATCCATACCCTCTGCGCAGATCAGGTCGCAGAAGTCATCGCCGGCAGAAATGATCGGGAGAACCTCATTGCGGATATTGTACATGTCGTTGCAGGGAGCCTGTACATGGGAGATCTTGATCTTGAACTTGTCTTCGATTGCCTTGTTGCGGTTGAATACGGCGTCGTTGACGGTCTCGCCCTTTTCTTCTTCACGGTAGATCGTGGAGAATACGACGGTGTCACCGATATGACCGTACAGACGGAAGTTGTAACCGTCATAGGTTACACCGGTGAACGGATCTGCCAGAGGATCTGCGGTGGTTTCTTCTGCCACGGTGGTGTCAGCGGAATCAGCCGCGCCGGAAGTGTCGGCGGGATCATCACCGCTGGAGCAGGCGACCATAGAGGAGGCCAGCATCAGTGCTGCCAGAAGCAGGGACAGCAGTTTGGATGTGCGTTTCATGTTTTTTCTCCTTTTCGGGATTAAATTGGTATCTATATCATAGCACGGAATGTATGTAAGTAAAATACCTGTTATACACTAAAACTGACCAAAAATACACATAAATTCGGCTTTTTTTCTGGAATTTTACCAAATCGGTTGACAGAAGTCCTTTTTCTCCTGTATAATACATACAGGATAGATATCTATTATTGAAAGGTTCAGTGAGGTATGCGATGGAGACAGTACGGATACACGACGCTGACGTGGACATAACGAAGATCACGGTTATAGACAGTATCAGTGCGGAGCGTCCGTGGAAGCACAGTCCGCGGATCCGGGAAAATAACAGCGGGGGATTTGAGTATCATTTGATGTATCTGCGGGAGGGCAGCTACTATCATACCGCGGGAGAGAACAGCCTGTTTATTCCCACGCATTCTCTGGGTCTTGCCATAGAGAATCATCGTGTTTTCCGTAATATTTCCGCCGATCTTCCTCTCCGGTATATCTGCCTGTGGTTCGTGACCAAAGAGCCGATTCCTCTGCCGTTCGGTGAGTTTTCACAGGTGTGCCTGGCGCCGGAGCAAAGCCGCGGCTGCGAGGAGAAAATGCTGGCGGCACTGCAGCTGTACAGAGACCGTCCTTTTGGGTGGCGGCTCCGTCTGCGCGGGATCGTGGAAGAGTTGCTTCTGCGCGTGTTTACCGTATATTGGGAAGAGAAGAACGAGGAGGACATGCCGGAGCTGATCAAAACCGCCACAGATCTGATCCGCAGCCGGATCTTTTCTGTACCGCTTTCCGTGGACGATGTGGCGCAGGAGTGCCATATTTCCACTACCCATCTGATCCGCCTGTTCCGGCGGTATCTGAAAACGACTCCGAAGAAGTATATGGACAATCTCCGGGTGGAGAGGGCATGCGAACTGCTGAAATACACCGCCAAATCCATGGAGGCGATCGCCGCCGAATCCGGCTTCACCGAAGCAAGACAGATGAGGCGCATTTTCTGCGAGATCAAGGGGATAACTCCCAGAGAATACAGAGGACAGTCATGAAAAAAACCGTCCGTGACACTGTCACGGACGGTTTTTATGTTATGCGGGATTATTTGCCGGTACCGAAGTAATGCTCGTTCATAGTGGCGATATCCTTCTCGTATGTGCCCTTCTTGGCTGCATACTTGGAAGCGATTTCGGGAGTATCCTTCTGATCTGCCCAGATATCCTTATAGAAGTACTGCGGGTTGGAGGGGATGCAGTGGTTTGCGAAGGAAAGCCATACTTTGTCGGCAATGATGTCGATCATGTCGGCGCAGTCCTGGTTGGAAGAGTAACGGCCGCGGAGTGCCAGATCCTTATATGCCGGGAACACGTCGATGTAGCCGAGACGGCTCATAGCTTCGATGATCACGCCGGTGCGTTCCTTATCCTTGAGCGTGGTGGGGATAGCGAAGTTGTTGCCGGTCGTGCCGACACGGTATTCCTTCTGGTTTTCATCCAGCTTCGGAAGAGGCAGGATGGTGAATTCAAAGTTGATCTTATCCAGCACGTTGATGGGGTTCTGCATGAAGTTCATCATGGACAGAAGTGTGCCGTTGGTATACATGGCCATCAGATTCTCGCTGGAGCTGGCAGAGGTTCTGTAGGAGAAGCCGGGGTTGCCGCCGAACAGCCAGGAGCAGGTCTTTTCCATGTACCTCTGGAATTCGGGGGACATGACGTTGTCCACCAGAGCGGTGCCCTGCTCGTTCGTGATGACGGACTCGATACCGAAGCACTCGGTGGTTGCATACTGGTTGCCTACCATGGCCATGCCGTATACGTCGTTCCAGTCACGGGTACCGTTACCGTTTACGTCTTTGTAAACGTCCTTGGTCATCTTGATCCAGTCATCCAGATACCAGGTGCCTGCGCGGACATCGTCATAGGGAACGGTAATGTTGTTGTCCTTCGCCAGATCCACGTTCATGTAGATTACGCGGGCATAAGCCAGCAGGTTGTAGGCGATGGCGCTCTGTACGGTGTACAGTTTGTTGTTGACGGTCAGGGATTCGGCAGCGGGCAGCCACCAGGGCTTGGAGAAATCAAAGGCATCGATCTCTCTCAGGTTGACCAGCATGTTCTGCGTGTAGAGGTACTTCATGTTCTCTGCACAGATCAGATCGCAGAAATCATCGCCGGCCTGGATGATCGGCTGGACTTCCGTATAGATCTTGTACATGTCGTTGCAGGGAGCCTGTACATGGGAGATGGTGATCTTGAACTTGTCTTCGATTGCCTTGTTGCGGTTGAATACGGCGTCGTTGACGGTCTCGCCCTTTTCCTCTTCACGGTAGATCGTGGAGAATACAACGGTATCGCCGATATGACCGTACATACGGAAGTTGTAGCCGTCATAGGTTACATCGGGGAACGGATCTGCCAGAGGATCTGCGGTGGTTTCCTCTGCCACGGTGGTGGTGTCAGCGGAATCGCCGGAACCGGTGGTGTCAGCGGGCGTGTCATCTCCGCCGGAGCAGGCTGCCAGAGAGGAAGCCAGCATCAAAGCCGCCAGAAGCAGGGACAGCAGTTTGGATGTGCGTTTCATGTTTTTTCTCCTTTTCGGGATTAAATTGATAGCTATATCATAACACAGAATACAAATGTATAAAAGTCCATTCTTGCACCTGTTTGGACCAGAAATGAATATTTTGGTGCAAGTTTTCTTGGGATTGTTGACAAGGACAGCCGATTTCCTGTATAATACATACAAGACGGCAGCGCAGAAGTTTCAGGGAGGTATACAATGGCAATTATGCAGCTGCGCGATGAGGATGTTGAGATAACGCAGATCAGTATGGTCAACTATTCCCACACGGATCGTCCGTGGAATTTCAACCGGCGCAAAAAGAGAGCACCGCGCGGTGAAAACGGATATATTCTTATGTTTATACAGCAGGGCAGTTACTACCACAGCGTGGGTGAAAACGACATGTTTATTCCGGCGCATTCGATTGTGCTCGCCAGGGAGGAGAACGGTCCTTTCTGCAATACTTCCGCGTCTCTTCCGTTCCGGTATGTATACATTCATTTTTATACGGAAGATGAACTTCCCCTGACGTTCGACCCGTTTTTCCGGCTGTGTCTGGCGCCGGATCAATGCCGCGGCTGCGAGGAAAAAATGCTGGCGGCACTGCAGATTTTCAGGAGCCGTCCCTTTGGGTGGCGTCTCCGCCTGCGCGGGATCGTGGAAGAGCTGCTTCTGCGCATATTTACCGTGTATTGGGAAGAGCAGAACGAGGATAATATGCCGCAGCTGATCAAAACCGGCACGGAGCTGATCCGCAGCCGGATCTTTTCCGCACCGCTTTCCGTGGATGAGGTGGCGCGGGAATGCGGCGTCACTCCCGCGCATCTGATCCGCTCCTTCCGGCGGTATCTGGGTATGACGCCGAAGCAGTATATGAACAGTCTCCGGGTGGAGATGGCGTGTGATCTGCTGAAATATACCGAAAAATCCATGGAGGCGATCGCCGCCGAATCCGGCTTCACCGAAGCGCGGCAGATGCGGCGTGTGTTCCGTGAAACTGTGGGCGTAACCCCCAGCGAATATAGAGGGCAGAAGCAAAAAAACCGTCCGTGACAGTGTCACGGACGGTTTTGTGTTATGCGGGATTATTTGCCTGTGCCGAAGTAGTGCTCGTTCATAGTGGCGATATCTTTTTCGTATTTGCTTTTTTCAGCCGCATACTTGGAGGCGATCTCAGGCGTATCTTTCTGATCAGCCCATACTTTCTGATAGAACTGCTGGGGATTGGAGGGGATGCAGTGGTTTGCAAAGGAAATCCAGATGTGATCGCAGATGATGTCGATCATATCGGCGCTGTCCTTGTTGGCGGAATAACGACCGCGGAGAGCCAGATCCTTGTATGCCGGGAATACGTCGATGTAACCCAGCCGGCTCATAGCCTCGATAATCACGCCGGTGCGTTCTTTATCCTTGATGGTAGTGGGAACTGCGAAGTTGTTGCCGGTGGAGGCGACACGGAAATCATCCTGATTCTCATCCAGTTTCGGGACGGGCAGGATGGTGTACTCGAAGTTGATCGTGTCGATGATCTTGATGGGGTTCTGCATGAAGTTCATCATGGAGAGAAGCGTGCCGTTCGTGTACATATCCATCAGCTGCTCACCCTTTGCGCCGGACTTGCGGTAGGAGAAGCCGGGGTTGCCGCCGAAGAGCCAGGAGCAGGTCTTGTCCATATATTTCTGGAATTCGGGGGTCATGATGTTTTCCACCAGTGCGGTGCCCTGCTCATTTACGATAACGGATTCAATACCGAAGCATTCGGTGGTGGTGTACTGTGCACCGACCATGGCCATGCCGTAGAGGTCGTTCCAGTCACGGGCACCGTTGCCGTTTACGTCCTTGTATACGTCCTTGGTCATCTTGATCCAGTCATCCAGATACCACTTGCCTTCACGGATGGCATCGTAGGGGATTGCAATGTTGTTGTTCTTTGCCAGATCCGTATTCATGTAGATGACGCGGGCGTAAGCCAGCATGTTGTAGGCGATGGCACTCTGAATGGTGTAGAGCTTGTTGTTGATCGTCAGAGAGTCGGCTGCGGGCAGCCACCAGGGCTTGGAGAAATCAAAGGCATCGATCTCTCTCAGGTTGACCAGCGCGTTCTGGGTGTAGAGGTTTTTCATACCCTCGCCGCAGGCGATATCGCCGAAATCGTCACCGGCGGCAACCATCGTTCCGACATCTTTGTAAAGACCGTATACGTCGCCGGCGGACTGTACATGGGAGATCTTGATCTTGAATTTATCCTCAATTGCCTTGTTGCGGTTGTATACCGCATCGTTGACGGTCTCGCCCTTTTCCTCCTCGCGGTAGATGGTGCACAGAACAAATGTATCCGCGATATCACCGTACAGCCGGAAGTTGTAACCGTCGTAGGTTACGTTGGGAGCAGTGTCTGCAAGCGGATCTGTGGTGGTTTCTTCGGGCGCAGTGGTGGTGTCGGCGGAATCGCCGGAGCCGGTGGTTTCTGCGGGATCGCCGCCGCTGGAGCAGGCTGCCAGAGAGGAAGCCAGCATCAAAGCCGCCAGAAGCAGGGACAGCAGTTTGGATGTGCGTTTCATGATAATTTCTCCTTTCGTAATAGAGTAATTATATCATAGCACAGTTTTTCCGCAATATAAATACAGCTAATGAATCGGGAAAAGACCAGAAATTGATATAGCAATGTATGTATCCGGTGTGTTGACAAAAACGGATTCCGGCGGTATAATAAGAATCAGGAAATCCTTTTCGGCAGGAGGTAAGTATGAGTCCCGGTTTGGATTTTAATACGGATGTGATGGTTCGGAAACTCAGTTATGCGGCACTGGAGGAGAAAGATATTCCGTGGAAATACGGCCCCCGCCGGGACAATATACCCGAATGCGCTTATTCCCTGATGTATCTCCAGCAGGGGAGTTTTTATCACTGCGTAGAGGGCAGGGAACGAATATTCATTCCTGCCCACTCACTTGTGCTGAAAAAATTTACCCGGAGTACGTACTTCAACAC
Source organism: Oscillospiraceae bacterium (assembly GCA_015063645.1). Classification (GTDB taxonomy): domain Bacteria; phylum Bacillota; class Clostridia; order Oscillospirales; family CAG-272; genus SIG701. The sequence goes on from SVTS01000006.1 coordinate 55,917, forward strand.
GTCTGCAGAGCTGCCGATCCGATACGTGCGGTGTACCCTTTATACACTGGAGGAGCTTCCGATAGAGTTTCCGGGCGGGAATTACTTCGTCCTTTCCGCAGAAGCCGTACCGCAGAGCGAGGAAAAAATGACGGCAATGCTCCGTCTGTACAAAGAGCGCCCGTTCGGATGGAGAACCCGCCTGAGGGGCATTGCGGAGGATTTGCTTCTGTCCATTCTCAAGGTGCATTACGAAGAGAAATGCGGGTCCCTTCCGCCGCTGATTGCCGAGAGCATCGCTGTGGTCAAGCGCCGGATTTTCTCTGAGGTTCTCGGCGTAGAGGACGTGGCGCGGGAATGCGGCGTCACTCCCGCGCACCTGATCCGCTCTTTCCGGCGGTATCTGGATGTGACCCCCAAGCAGTATATGAACAGTCTCCGGGTAGAGATGGCGTGCGATCTGCTGAAATACACCGGCAAATCCATGGAGGAGATTGCCGAGCAGTCCGGCTTCAGCGAAGCGAGGCAGATGCGGCGTGTGTTCCGTGAAACGGTGGGCGTAACCCCCAGCGAATACAGAGGGCAGAAGCAAAAAAACCGTCCGTGACAGTGTCACGGACGGTTTTGTGTTATGCGGGATTATTTGCCCCAGTAGTACTCGTTCAGCTGAGTGATAACCTTTTCGTATGCACTCTTCTTGGCGGCATACTTGGATGCGATTTCAGGCGTTGCATTTCTGTCGCCCCACACTTCCAGATAGAAGTTCTGCGGGTTGTTGGAGCCAAGGAAGTTCATGTACGCGAAAGATACCCAAGCACTGTCAGCGAAGATATCCACCATGTCGGCACAGTCCTGATCGGTGGAATAACGGCCACGGAGAGCCAGATCCTTGTATGCGGGGTATACATCTCTGTAGCCGAGACGGCTCATTTCTTCGAGAATGTATCCGTCACGCTCCACATCTTTGACTGTGGTGGGGATCGCAAAGTTATTGCCGGTGGAGCCTGCACGGTAGTTTTCCTGATTTTCGTCCAGCTTCGGAACGGGCAGGATGGTGTAGTTAAAGCTGAAATCCGGAACCAGATTGACCAGATTCTGCATGAAGTTCAGACCGGTCAGCATGTTGCCCGTCTTGAACTGAGTCGCCACATTCCAGCCGTTGCCGGATTTATTCTGCCACATGAAGCCGACGTTGCCGCCGTACAGCCACTGGCAGGTTTTCTCCATGTACTTCTGGAATTCGGGAGACATGACGTTGTCAACCAGAGCGGTACCCTGTTCGTTCATGATAACGGATTCTACGCCGAAGCACTCAGCAGTAGCGTACTGATTGCCGCACATGATCATACCGTAGATGTCGCCGGGGTCACGCTGACCGTCGCCGTTTACATCCTTGTAGAAATCCTTGGTCATGTTGATCCAGTCGTCCAGAGTCCATTTGCCTTCACGGACTTTGTCATAAGGAACCGTAATGTTGTTGTCTTTCGCCAGATCGGTGTTCATGAAGACTACGCGGGCGTAAGCCAGAATGTTGTAGGAGATGGCACTCTGTACGGTGTACAGCTTGTTGTTGACCGTCTGGGACTCTGCCGCAGGCAGCCACCATACGCGGTCGAAATCGATGGACTTGATCTCTTTCAGGTTGACCAGCGCATTTTGCAGATATGCCTGGTTCAGGGATTCTCCGCAGACCAGATCGGCGAAATCATCGCCGGATGCTACATTGGTGATCGCGTCCTTGTACAGGGAATAACAGTCGCTGGCAGACTGTACATGGGTGATCTTGATCTTAAAGCGTTCCTCAACAGCCTTGTTGCGGTTGAAAACCGCATCGTTGACGGTCTCGCCCTTTTCTTCTGCACGGTAAATCGTGGGGAAGAGCATGGTGTCTTTGATATCGCCGTAGAGACGGAAGTTGTAGCCGTCAAACTTCACGTCAGCGGGGATCTTGTCCGCCAGAGGATCCTCTGTGGTTTCCTCAACAACGGTGGTGGTGTCAACGGATTCCGCTGCACCGGAGGTGTCTGCGGGGGTGTCGTCGCCGCCGGAAGCACAGGATGCCATAGCAGAAGCCAGCATCAGAGCCGCCAGAAGCAGGGACAGCAGTTTGGAAGTGCGTTTCATGTTTGTTCTCCTTTCGGATAGTTTACCTATATAATAACACGGTTTCGGTATATGCGAAATACGGAAAACAAACGGAATCGCGACCAAAATCTGATCACTTCACGGAGGACTTTCAGCAATTTGTTGACAAGCTGACAGAACACGGATATAATTATATATATTGAAGAAAAGACATGCGGCAGGTGATCGGTATGAGTACAGGATTTGACTACAATACGGACGTGGCTATCTCAAAAATTGATGTTGTGTACCGCGCGGAAAACAGTAAGCCGTGGAAATACGGACCGCGCAGACATAGTATGCCCGAGCACAGCTACTGCTTTATGTATATGCAGCTGGGCGGATTCTACCACGAAGTGGAGGGCAGGGGTAAGCTTCTCATTCCCCAGGGTGCGCTGATGCTGAAAAAATATGACCGGCTGCTGTTCACCAATACGTCGGCGGATCTGCCGCTCCGGTATCTGGCGATGGATTTTCAGACGATGGAGGAAATTCCGCTGGATTTTTCCCGGAGCGACTGCATACTGCTTGCGGGAGAAGCCGTACCGCAGAGTGAGGAGCGTATGACAGCGGCGCATCACCTGTATACGGAGCGTCCGTTCGGGTGGAGGATCCGTCTGCGCAGTATTACGGAAGAACTGCTTCTGTCCTTTTTCAAGGCGAAGTACGACGAAAGATCCGATGCCCTCCCGCCGCTGATCGCCGAAAGCACCGCTCTGATCCGCCGCCGGATCTTTTCCGGGATGCTGAGCGTGGATGAGGTGGCACAGGAATGCCACGTTTCCTCCGCCCACCTGATCCGCTCGTTCGGGCGGTATCTGGGCATGACGCCCAAGCAGTACATGGACCGTATCCGTGTGGAAATGGCATGCGATCTGCTGAAATATACCGGCAAATCCATGGAGGAGATCGCCGAGTTGTCTGGCTTCAGCGAAGCGAGACAGATGCGCCGCGTGTTCCGGAAGATCATGGACGTGCCGCCTCAGGAATACAGAGAGAAACAGTGATCACAGATCCGCCCGGAGGCGGCTCTGCCGGTACAGCCGGGGCGTGGTGCCGTTGTGCGCGCGGAAAACGCGGATGAAATGGGACGCGGAGCAGAATCCGGAGCGCCACGCGATCTCTTCCACCTCCATTGCCGTGGTGAGCAGCAGATTTTTTGCAAAGCGCAGCCGGTAGGAAATCACATACTGATGCAGAGATTTGCCCGTATAGCGGCGGATGACATTGCTCAGATAATGGGGATGGTAGCCGAAATACTCGGCGATCTCCTGATTTGTCACGTCACCCGCCGTGCATTTTTTGTGGATATACTGCAGAATCTGCTCGCAGAGCAGGGCATTGCCTTCCCGGTTCACGTTGCCGCGGATCAGCTCCAGAAGACAGAGACGCACGAGGGAGGAAACCTTTTCCCTGTAAAACAGCTCCCTTTCCAGAAATAATTCCGGGCACTGCCGCAGCGTGGCGTGCAGGGACGGCACATTGCGGATAATGGGCGATTCGAGCTCCTGCGGACAGTCGTGCGGCGGCACTTTTTCCGGATCGAAATTGTCCTCGGAGGCGGTGAAAAGGGAATCCTCCAGATGGCTGTTCTGCTGGGTCAGATCAAAATCCAGCACGATCAGACGGAAATTCTCGGAGGACTGAAAACGGAAATAGTATTTCGTCGCCGGCGGCAGGAAGATGGCGGTGCCTTCTGTCAGCTCATGGCGAACGCCGTCCAGCGTCAGCGTGCCGGATCCGCCCGACAGAAAGAAAAACCGGCAGTCGTAGCAGACGCTGCGGAGGGAGCGGTTCTGGTAGGATGTGTGAATCCGGGCGTAGCGTACGAACGGATTCAGATCGGTAAGAAGCATGGAACACCCTTTCTGCACGGTGCGTGCAAATTCCTTTGGAATATGACATTTTTGCACGGTTTTGTGCTACATTTTGTTTGAAATTTATGATATAATTCATTATAGCACAGGCACGGGAGCGTGTCAACTTATAATTTGAGAGGAAAAATCATGAGTCAGAAAGAAAAAATCAGAATATGCTTCATCGGCTGCGGCAGATTCTGCCGGAACTTTATCCCGCTGTTCAAAGCGCATCCCTCCGTGGAGAAGGTGTATGTCTGTGACCTGATTCCCGAGCGCGCAAAGGATTACGCCGAGAAATTCGAGGTGGAGATCATCGATTCCTTTGAGGAAGCCATCGCCTCCGATAAGATCAATTCCGTGGCGATCTTCACCCAGCGCTATACCCACGGCGATCTGGTCATCGCCGCACTGAAGGCGGGCAAGAACGTCTATTCCGCCGTTCCCTGCAGCATCAGCGTGGATAAGATCAAGGAGATCGAGCGCCTCGTCCGCGAGACCCGTCTTGTTTATACCATGGGTGAAACCGGCGCGTACCGTGCCGCCACCGTCTTCTGCCGCCGCGAATTCAAGAAGGGTACTTTCGGTCAGTTCGTATGGGGCGAAGCCCACTACAACCACGATATCGATGCCATGGAGGATTCCTTCCGCCATACCGAGGGCGAAAACTACAAGCGTTTCGCCGGCATCCCGCCTTTCTTCTATCCCACCCATTCCACCGCAATGATCCTCTCCGCCATGCCCGGCGTGTACGTCAAGCGCGTCACCGCCATGGGCTTCCGCGGCTCTCCCCGCACCGATATCTTCGGCGAGGACGTGAACAACTTCCGCAACCCCTTCTCCAATACCGCCATGCTGGCTGAGCTGTCCAACGGCGCTATCATCCGCATCAGTGAAAACCGCTGCCTCGGCTGGGCTGCTCCCGAAACCTATATCAGCCAGTTCTACGGCACCGAGGGCTGTTATGAATTCTCCGTGGCGAAGCATTATCTGGCTACCCGCAAGGAGGAGCCGCACACCAAGGTGAATATGAAGGATGTCACTGAGGAGCTGCTGCCCACTTCCGTGTACAGCATTCTGAAAGAGGACTTCGATCTGGGTATCCAGAAGATTTCCGAGGGCGCCGGCTTCAGCGAATCCGCACCGATCCAGCCCACGGAGCGTCTGCCCAAGGAATTCGAAGGACTGCGCAACGGCCATAACGGCACGCACCACTTCCTCGTGGACGATTTCTGCCGCGCATACGATACCGGCAAGCTCTCTCCCTGCAACATCTGGGCGGTAGCCCGCTTCAATATTCCCGGTCTGATCGCCCATCAGTCCGCTCTGCAGGGCGGCATGCCCATGGACGTGCCGGATCTCGGTGATCCGCCCTCCGACTGGGAAGTGCTGGACTTTGATTCGTAATCCCCGGATTAAAACAGATTCAGCGAGGCAATTCTCATGAAATTTTCCGCTTTTTCCGATCTGCATCATCATCCGGGCGTGTTCCGCACGGGTACATACGAGGACTGGCATTTCATCCGTGACCGTGCTGTCTCCGCGGGGGCTGAGTTTATCATCCACGCAGGGGATCTGTGCCACGGACCGTCCATCGTGCCGGATTTTGTGGCGGAGGTCAACGCATCCCCCATTCCGGTGTACCACTGTCTGGGCAATCACGACAGTGACCGGACCTCTTACGCGGAGACGCTGGCGGCGTATCATATGCCCGACGGGCATTACTTCTTTGATCACGGCGGCTACCGTTTTGTGATCTGTGATCCGAACTACTACTGCGTGGACGGCGAGTACGTTCACTACGATCTGGGCAACTATTTCAAGTTCGGCGAGTACCGTGACTACATGCCGCCTGATCAGCTGGCGTGGCTGGAGGAGACGATCGCGGATGCGCCCCATCCGTGCATCCTGATCAGCCATGAGAGTTTTGAGCGTCCCGACGGCGTAAAGAACCGCGCCGACGTGCTGGCGATTATCGATGCGGCGAATAAGCGCCGTCCCCACAGCGTGCTGATGTGTATAAACGGACATCATCACCGGGACAATCTGCGGATTCTGAGGGGCGTGCTGTACTGGGATCTGAACTCCACCGCATATGAGTGGGTATCGCCCGCGCATGACAAATTCCCCGATGAGCTTGCAGCGCAGTACCGCTGCCTGCGCAATACGCTGATGTACAACGATCCCGTGCACGCCATCGTAACGCTGGAGGGCACGACAATCACCATCGAGGGCATGGAGTCCACGATGTTCATGGGCATCGGCATGGCGGAGATCGGAAGGAAGCTGTATGATGCCGCCGGGCGGCCCGTTACGCCTGCGGTGCAGAGCGTGAAGCTGACGCTGTAATAAAAATGCACGTGCTGTGCAGCTTTTTACGCCGCTAACGCGGCGCTAAGGGCGGAGAAGAACCATCTCAAACGGCGAAGTTTCTTCTCCGCCCTCTTGCACGCTT
>SVTS01000110.1 GCA_015063645.1 Oscillospiraceae bacterium
GCGAGCCTGCCGCGCGGACTCCGTCCGCGTTCCGCTTTGCGGAATTCCGGCAGTCTCCGATGTAAGGCTGGGGGATAATGTACACAGCATACAGAAAGGCGTAGTCGTACGGCAGTTTGCTGTGTACGCGAGCCTGCCGCGCGGACTCCGTTCGAGTTCCGCTTTGCGGAATTCCGGCAGTCTTCGATGTAAAGCTGGGGGATAATATACACAGCATACAGAAAGGCGTAGTCGTACGGCAGTTTCCATGGAATTAAGCACGCAACAACAAGGAGGGATATATATGAGTATTGGCAAAAATATTGCAAAGTACAGAAAAGCGGCTGGGATGACACAGGAAGAATTGGGTACAAGTCTCGGTGTCACCAATCAGGCAGTATCCAAATGGGAGTCAGAGGTTTCCATGCCCGACATACTGCTCTTGCCGCAAATCGCATCTGTTTTGGGCATATCACTTGAAGATATTTACGGTATCGCAAGAGAGCCGGCAAAACATACGGTCTCAGCGGATGATTTTCCGGCTTTCTGTCACAAACAGCTCATCGAATTATTCTATTATAATACCAAAATGCGTTTTACGCATATTGGTTCCACGGATAAAGAACAGCTGGATTACCAGATACGAAAACTCATGGAAGGCTGCAGAATCGGCTGCATTTCCAACACGCAGGGCGCAGTCGTAATAACAGAAGATTTTGCATTCGCAGATCTTGCATACAAATCGGAAAGCCATGCCGAACTTACCCGCATGACGCAGGAATCGGAATACGTGCTGATGTATCTGTCAGACAGAAATGTCCGGAAAATCCTGTATTTCCAGTATATTTCTGCAATAAGAAGCTCTAAGGAACACAATGCGGAGTTCACTCCGGAAGAAATAATGCACGGCTGCAATCTGACAGAAACGGAAGCAAATGCCGCATTGAGATGTCTGCGGGAGCTGCGGCTCAATGAAGTATATACAGATCACAAAACAAAGACAAAAAAGTATGTCTTCCAGTACGCAAACGCCGTTTATGCGCTTGCAATCTGCAAACTTGCGGGACTGTTGAGCGAGGATCCCGTATGGGCTGTTGTCCGGGACACCTCCATGATCTCCGACTACGCTTTCTGAACAAAGAATGGGAATGACCGCAGGGGTCATTCCCGTTTTGTCATCCGATATGCGCTTCGATCCAATCGGCGATTCTGCCGGGGTTCTGGGGAAATCCGTGGGGATGGTGTCCCTGCAGTTTCCGTACCATAACGGTAAGCAGTCCGGGATGATCTGCGTACGCATCTTCAAGGAACTGTCCGTTGAGAGCATAGCTTACGCTTTCATCCTGTGTACCGTACACCATCAGAATCGGAATTTTATTCTCGATCAGGATCGGCGCTTTCAGAATAGGGTGATTGTCAAAATTCAGAAGCCCCGCACGGGTGATGCCGGGATAGGCTTTGACGAATTCGTTTTCCCAGACAGCACGTCTGGCTTCGATCATAGGATTACCCGGGTTATCCGTGAAATTCAGCACCGGAGCATCGATGTACATACAGACAACGGATTCGGGATGGAAGCCGGCGAAATTAACTGCATGGCATCCGCCGCAGGACATACCCACCGGTACGCATTTTTCACTGAGTCCGTAGTGTTCGTGCAGATACAGGGCAAAGCGGGCTTTGGCATCGCAGTCCTCTTTTGTTGCCCAGCGGTTATTATTGGTCAGATAGGCGCAGTGGAAGCCGCGCTTCAGCAACTCGATCTCCGTTTCCGGGAAAGCGTCACGGTATTCGGTTTTGATCGTCCAGCTTTTCTTTTCATTCGCTTTTTCCGGGAAGACGAGAGCGGCAAGTCTGCCCTCAAAATCAAATTCCTCACAACGGAATCCATTCCAAATTTTTGTTTCACTCAAAGTATTCAACCCCCTTTTTATTCGACACAAGCACAGTCTGCAATACTCTGTCGTTTTCGTATACAACGGCAAGATAATAGGTCGTGCGTCCGTTTACGGTTTTGATATTGTACACGCGCACCTGTGCCAGGCTTACAGCGTCACTGCCGTCGTCATTCCATCCGCCAAGCTGACGGATACACTCCGCCAGATCATCATCCACCTCATCGCCCTCGCCGAGTGCCTCCGTCATCGCCTGCACCGATGCACCGGGATAAGCATAGTTTTCCATCACGTCCCCAATCACATTTTCACGGTCTCCCTCAAACCAGCGATGGTGGGAATACTGTGTATTCTGATGCCACATCAGAAGAGTACCGAATGCTGTCAGGGAAATAGCAAGAAACACTGCCAAAATCACACATAGCTTCTTCATAGCACACCTCCATGCTTTTTTATTCAGACGGATAAGCGGAGCATTTTGTTCCGCACGTGCAAAAAACACAGGGGAATCCGTCGGATTCCCCTGCTGTTTAAGAAAATTATGCTTCGTGTACAGTTTTACCGTCAACGAATACACGCTTGATATTGACATCCTCATCAAAGAAGAGGATATCTGCATCAAGACCTGCGGCGATACGGCCCTTATTCAGACCGAGCACGCGGGCAGGAGTAGTGGCAGCCATCGTGACAGTATCAGCCAGCGGAATACCGGCATCCTTTGTGCAGACGCGGACAAGGCGATCCATGGTAGCGATACTGCCTGCAAAGGCACTGCGGTCAAGCAGTTTGCATACACCATCTTCGATGATGCACTTGGTGGTACCGCAGGAGGATTCCTTTGCCGTAGTTCCTGCCACCTGAAGAGAATCGGTGACAAGGGACACACGGTCAACGCCTTTCAGCTTCACGATCAGCTTGATCAGCTCAGGCGGCAGATGGCATCCGTCAGCGATGATCTCCACATCCATATCATCCCACAGATACGCACATTCGATAACGCCCAGACGGCGGAATCCGTGATCGCGGGTGATGGTGGAGGTGCAGGAATACAGATGCGTTACTAGGCGGCAGCCAGCCTCAAAGGCGGGCTTCAGCTCAGTATAGATAGCATCGGTATGACCTGCTGCGGGCAGGATATCATGCTCCATGAGGTAACGGGTGAAGGACTGATCATGATCACGCTCGGGAGCGTAGCTCCAGCGGCGGATAATTTTGCCATACTTCTCCGTCAGCGCGGTATAGTCGGCGGGAATGGGATCCGTGATGAACTTCGGATCCTGCGCACCGGCAGCGGTGGGAGAGAAATACGGACCTTCCATATGAGCACCGGGGATATTCGCCTTGGCGAGGTTCCCGTCAATCAGCACTTTCATGGCGTCCAGCGCATTGATCATCGTCTGCATGGAGGAAGCGGTGATCGTGGGCAGGATCGTCGTGGTACCGTGAGTCATATGGAAATCCACAGCGCGGGCGAAATTCTCCGCACTCTCCTCAGCGGTGTAGGTATTGCCATTGCGGGTGAAGTCCACACCGATGGCGCCGTGGGTATGCATATCGATAAATCCGGGGGAGACATACAGTCCCTGTGCATCCACGGATTCATCGAAGGGCATCTCATCCTTAGTTACGGCAAGGATCTTTCCGTTTTCGATATAGACGTATGCCTCACGGATTTCACCGTCCGTGATGATCCGTCCGTTTTCAATACGGATAATCATGCCAGAAGAGATGCGCTGTCTGCATCGCAGTAGAGGACTGCATTGTCATGACGGCGTAGGATGGCAGCCGGGCAGTGCTCATCGATATTATCGGTAGTCAGCATCTCCTTGACCGCTGCTGCCTTGGTAGGAGCAGGAACGGAGCAGAAGAGGTAACCGCCGCGGAAGAGCGTGGGAACAGTCAGGGTCAGAGCGTGGGTCGGAACATCGTCAAACTTGGCGAAGCAGCCATCGTTGACCTGCTGCTGACGGCATACGTCATCCAGCGGAACGGGCTTGATGGTAGCGGGATCGTTGAAATCAGCTACGCCGGGATCGTTGAACGCGATGTGACCGTTCTCGCCGATACCCATGCAGACGATATCGGTGGGATATTTCGCCAGCAGAGCGGTATAGCGTGCGCACTCAGCTTCCTTAGTAGAGGAGCAGTCGATGTAGTTGACGCTCTTGAAGGGAGCATGTGCAAAGATATGATCACGGAGGTAGTTGCCGAAACGCTGGGGAGCGTCTGCGGGCAGACCGATATACTCATCCATGTGGAACGCATTGATGCGGCTCCAGTCGATATCGGTATAGGTAAGAAGGGATGCCAGCGTCTCATTCTGGGACGGAGCGGCAGCGAAGATCATATTGATCTCATCCTTCTCAGCAAGCAGCTTGAGAATGCATGCGTGGATGTCAGCAGCGGCACCTGCACCCATCTCGGCACGGGTGTCGTAAATCTTGACGTCCAGTTTATCTTTCTTGAAAGTCTTCATGGTTATATCACTCCTGATCGCAGATACCGAACTTAACCGGCAGGGGAGCCATAGCGTGGCAGATTTCTTCTACGCGGATAACTTCGCTTGCCATTTCGGGGGTAATTGCCAGCGGCTTACCGTTGCGGATGCGGTCATACATCATCTGATAGAATGTGCCGGTGCCGATGTTGAATGCATCGCCTTCCACAGTACCCTCTTCGGTGTACCAGTTGAGCTTTTCACCGCAGTAAATGGGCTCGCCTGCTTCGTTCTTCAGAGATTCGCGGATAACCGGACGGGGTTCCAGCTCCTCTTCCTTGATATAGCGGATCTTATAGCTCTTGCCGCTGATGGTCACAGCACCCTTAGAACCGAGAGCCTTGAAGTTGTAGGAAGAAGTAGCGTCAGCGGAATCCACTTCGATGTCGATTACAGGACGGTTCGGTGCGCCGAGAATTACCTTGGCATAGTCATCGCCGTCACCGCTGGTGAGGATGGTATCCATATGGCAGTAGTCTACGCGGACAGCGGGATCCCACTCCAGAAGATCAAGGGCGATACCGAACGGGTGCGGACCGGTGTTGTACAGACCGCCTGCGCAGAAGTACTGCAGGGTCTGCCAGTCCCAACGACGGGCAAAACCGTTGTAACGGAGGTTGATCTGGTGAACATCACCGATGATACCGGAAGCAAGGATTTCCTTGAACTTGGTGTAGTTGGGAGCAAAGAGAGACTGATGGAATGCAGCCAGAACCAGGTTCTTCTGCTTGGCGATGTGGATCAGTTCCTGGGTCTCTGTCCAGGTCTTACCGAAGGGCTTCTCGGTCAGTACGTTGAAACCGTGGAGAAGCAGTTCCTTGGTAATGGGGGCATGCTGATGAGAATAGGAAGCGTTGACAACGAGATCGATGTCGGTGCGGCCGTACAGTTCGGTGTAATCGGCGTATACGTCGCAGTTCCAGATGCTCTTTGCCTTTTCACGGCGGAATTCAATGGCATCCACAACAGCAACAACTTCAACAACTTCGTTTGCCTCGCTGCGGAAGTACTTGCCGTGGATATTCAGACCGCTTCGGCCCTGACCGATAATGGCTACTCTGAGTTTTTGCATAATAGTATCTCCTTTATATTTTGGTTAGTATAATAGTAGCACACAATTTTTCACAATGCAATTGCAGAAAATGTTTATTTAGTTTGCAATTTGTCTACACATCTTGCATTTTTACACAGATTCCGATATAATGTACATATACCAGGGCAAGGAGGTTCACATGCAGTACACTATTTCCGAATTCGGCTTCCGCATGGCACACGAACGGACGCTGACCCCGGACGCTCATACATTCACACGGCACGCTCATCCGGAATATGAACTGCTTTATTTCATCTCCGGTGAAGCGGACTGCATCGTAGATCATCTCCGTCATCCCATGAGTCCGGGTGAGCTGGTACTGATCCCGCCGATGGCGTATCATCTGGTCGCTTTGACGGGCGGCGGCGCTTATGAGCGGATCGTCATAGATTTTGACGACTGCGGGCTGCCGCCGGAATTTCTCAGGCGCGTATTTGCGGAGCCGCGGGTCATCAACACCCCAGGATCCTATGAAATGCGGGACGTTTTGGCACGCATGGATATTTACGCCCAGCGTTTTTCCGGCTCAACGGGAAAGCTGCTGGCACGCAATCTGACCGCGGAGCTGGTCTGCCTGATCGATACGGCGGATGCCCACTCCAAATCCTTCTCCGGCTTCAGTCGGGTGATGGAAGAAGCCATGCGATACATTGACTCCCATATCGCCACCATCGGCGGCATTGATGAGCTGTGTGCCCATCTGTACATCAGCCGGGCGTATCTGCATCGGCTGTTCCAGACATCGCTGGGCATTTCCCCCATGCGATACATCATGGATAAACGTCTGCTGCTGGCGCAGCGTCGTCTGCGTCTGGGTGAAAAGCCTACGCAGGTCTGTGCCGTCTGCGGATTCGGCGATTATTCCGCCTTCTACCGGGCATACAAATCCTACTTCGGCATCACACCCGGCGAGGAAGTATCGCAGAGGAAAGCCAAAGAATGAATACGCAAGCTGCCGCTCCGGCATACGTCGGGCGGCAGCTTTTCCGTTATTCCCCTTTATTCCGGATACTCCACGGACTGTCCTCGGCAACCGTGCAGGAAATCACGCGATACCGACCGTTTTCCAGCCGCTGCAGCTCGTATTTTACCAGCTCCGCCTTGACGGTGCAGGAGGCATCCGCAAAGAATTGCACGGTGAGATATGCCTTATCTTCGATCTCATCCAGGGCTGTCACCTCGTATTCCGGCGAGGCTCCCGGACTGTGCGGCGGGATTGCGCAGTAGTCGCCTGCGGGCATATCTGCCGTTTTCAATTCCTTACCCCAATTCACATGAATCCGGTGCGGCGTGAAATTCTCAATACCGAAAATCTCCTTTGCCAGCGCCTTCACATCCGATACGGGATGAACTTTATTCCCCAGCGCATAACACAGATATCCCGTGATCTGCCAGCGGGTACCGTCATCCATGGTATCCGTTGTCGGGAATATCGGCGTTGTCACGGCGGCAAGAATTCCGCCCAGTGCCTTCGCCGAAGCGAATCTGTCCGCCCATTTATAAGCGTACTCCGGGAAGCGGATATACATTCCGCCCACCCCTTCATGCACGGCGAAAGTATAGGATAATCCTGATACCGGATCTGCGCAGGGGAATACAGTGGAGGTACTGTGGGAGAGAATGAAGCTGAGATTCAGCTGCACACTGCCGTTCACCTCTTCTGTCCAGATCACCCAATTGCGGATGGTCATACCCTTCCAGCTGTCATACATTCCCGGCTTAACGCCGCAGAGCTGTTCCAGTGCTGCCGTATCGCCCTTCAGGAATGCGGTGCAGAATGCGCGGTAATTGTCGCCCATGTCCATCTTCAATGCATCCCATTCAGCCAGATCGTCGATGGCACGGGGCATATTTTTATTCGGGAACACCGCGCGTTCGCCTGAAATCCGCATAAGATTATCGGGTGTAAGAATGGATACTTCATCGGCGTTATATACGGGCTGTTCGCGGAACCATCCGCCAAAGGCGATATACTGTACCTCTTCTCCCGTATGCAGAGCAACCCAGAGGATATAGCCGCCGCTTCCGCCGTCTCCCGTGATGCTCACCACTTCAGCGCGGTCATAGCGGTACTCCTTCGGGATCTCCAGGTGAATCTGCGTATATTTCACATCGTCCGGGAAGAGATAGTTCGTTGATGTATCCTCTGCACGCCAGAGGATCGGCTCCTTTGAGTCGCCTCTGTACGCCAGCAGATAATCGTTTGACATAAAGATTTTGTGCATCACCAGCTGTTCTTTGGCGCCCGCGGGCAGATATGCCCGGAGTTCTGCTATTCTGGCATCCTGCGCCGCCTGGCGGTGCTCACTTTCATCCTTTGCCAGACGCAGGATAGCATCCAGAACCCCATCCGGCACGGTATATGTACAGACATAGCTCTGCTCTCTGCCCGTCTGTACCAGTGCAAGCACACCGTCCCGATCGGTCGCTATGACAGAAAGTCCACCAGCCAGACCGACTGTACAGCGGGACGTGATCAGCCGGACATCCGAGGAGTCGGTGAGCGGTTTCCACTGTGCGCATTTCATCACGGAAAGAAGCTGCCTGATTCCGTCCTGCCCCAGATGGACCATATTTTGCTCATAGCCGATATATATATCGTTTTCCTTCTGCAGTTTGGCAACACACGCATTAAGCAGATACGGTGCGAATTTTGCGTCATCGTATACGATCTGCGGCACTTCGATCCTCTGCAGAATCTTATCGTAATGATCCGCTTCCCGGAGTACTTCCGGTGCATCGGCATCCGGGAAATAATCGAGACAGAGCCATGTAGCCGTATCAATCTGCAGAATATACATATACTCCCGGCGGGAACGGAATTCTGCATCCGCCTCGGCGCCGTACATGGCTTTCTGTTCCTCCGTCATGCCGTGATGGAATTGTGTGGTGGGAAAGCGGTATCTGTCTGACGGGGACAGTACGGTTGTCCGCGTCAGGTCATACACACGGGCATAACCGCTGTAGAACCAGTTGAAAACCTCATCCTCCGGATTCAGCGCCCCGTCATGCCACAACTCATCCGCACGGATTACGGAGATATTCCGCAGTCCGGCGGATGCGGAGATGTCCACGCTGTCCGTATCGCAGATCAGCTCATTATAGGTCAGCGTTACATCCGCATATCCAAGTTCTTCCCCGCTTCCGTATGCAACAATGGGCACACGCCGTACATCCACCGCCAGCGCGCCGCCATCCACTTCGTCCTTCTTCTTCTGAATCATATGAATATGGATGCCGTTGTCTTTTATGACATAGCGCACATCGAAGACGGGATCCTCCAGATAATTGAGCACCCCGCAGCCGACAGGAACTTCTGCGCGCAGCTCTCCGTTTTCAAAATAATACCGGATAAACTGATCGAAATACGCTCCTGCGGGGAGAGTGACCGTCTCGCCGAGATCCGTCACAACGAACGGATACCCCAGAGAATCCTGCTGTATACGGCTGCTTATATACCCGTATGCGGGAGGTGCATGATCCGCTTTGCCGTGGGCACCGTTCACCAGCACCGCTTCCTCCAGATGCACACCCGTTCCGGAACCGGTGGTGAAGATGATCAAAGCGTCCTCCGCGCCGTCTCCGGTATAATCACCGCAGTACATCTGCGGCAGATGCTCAACAGTAAGCAGAGCACTCTGCGGCAAAGCGAAGGTTGTATCTTTTCCGTCAATGCTTACGCGGAATATCCGGGAATCTGTTTTTGTTTCATCGGGTACGCTGAGCACACGCGTTCCCGATGCGTCCTTCAGAACGTCCCGCCAGATCACAAAAAGCGGATCGCGTGTTACGCCTCTTATATGAATTCCCCGGCTGTCTATACCGTATTCCAGAAAGAATGTCGGATCCGCCGCATTCACAGCACCGTATCCCAGAACAGCTTTGCCCTGCAGAACACCATTCTCCACAAAAGTAAGGGAGAACTTTTTCAGCCGCACGGAATCCCCGTCCAGATATTCACCGGACAGCGGAACGGA
>SVTS01000111.1 GCA_015063645.1 Oscillospiraceae bacterium
GATTTCGTGCAGATCCAGCCCTTCACCTATCCAGTAGCCGGTGTATTGCTCCATGCCTTCCAGATCGCGGATCGGCGCGTCATTGCGCTCGTACACCGCGTCAATGCGGCATCCGTCCTCGCGAAGCTGGCGCACCAGTGCGGAGAGGATCACATCCTTGCGCATCTCTGTGCCGAGGCTGAGGCACTGGACGGAGAGAACATTGCCGAAGCGATCCACCGTCAAACCGGGGAACATATCCGCCTCGCCGAAAATCAGGCGGCAGGCGCTGAAATCGTCACCCATAACCGTGTGTCGGTAATCCAGCGCGTAGCGGACACGGCGCTCCCAGAAGGCGTTGTCGATGCGGTCGGTTTTATTGCGTGAGACGATCCGCACGCGGATTTTGGAGTGATCATTATAAAATCCGGTGCCAAGATAGCGTTTCTTGGACGTATAAACTTCCACAAGACCGCCGTTTTCCGGCGTTCCGTCCATGGCGGTGATCTCTTCGCCGTAGATCCAAGGATGCCCGCCGCGGGCGCTCTTTTCCGCCTTAGCGGTAATGAATACGGAGGGCAGGGCAGGGAATGAAGATGCAGACATGTTGATTCTTTCCTCTCAAATTTGTTCGGGGGCACCGATGCAGCGATACTGACCGCTGCGCAGGGCGGCAATATATTCTGCGGCGGTGGTTATGGGCGTGTCGGTGAGAATGCCGCCGCCGGCGATATCTTCCACGCGGTGCGCATCGGAGCCGGAGGTGATCAGCAGATGGTGCTGTTTCGCCAGCGCAAGCGCATCCGCAGAGTGGTTATCGTGCCTTGGATTGGTGTTGTATACCTCAAATCCGTCCACATCCTCCGGCATGGGTGTACATTTGCCGTCCCGCAGGGGATGCGCCTGTATGACGGTGACGCCGTGTTCATGGGCGAAGGGCAGGAATTTGTGAATATCCATGGAAAAAGTGTCGCGGCAGGCAAGCAGGAACGCCTCGTCAATGCCGTAGAGCAGATAATCGTTTATACTGCCGTCGAAGCGGATCTCGGCGCTGAGCAGAACGTGCATACCCAGTTGTCTGCCGGTTTCCTCTGCGGCTCGGAATCCACGGAGATACCTGTCAACTGCCGCTTCCCATGGAAGATCGCCGAAGCGGGCGAGGGATTTCCGGGTGAAATGATCACTGACGAATACAGTCGTATAGCCGGCACCGTGGCAGCGGGTGATGATCTCCTCCGCGCACAGCTTGCCGCAGCTGCTGGATTCAGCGGTGTGCAGGTGGGTTTCGGTTTTGTACATCATTATTTTTTTGAGAAACCTTTTTGAAAAAAGGTTTCCCAAACCCTTTCAAAAACTTTTATATATATAGCAAATTCAGTTTGACTGATACATATATAAAGGTTTTTGCGGAGGGGTACGGGGAGGTGCTTTTTCAAAAAGCACCTCCCCGCGTTTTCCCTTAATTCAGACCGATGGATTTCAGATAGTTATAGCTGTTCTTCAGGCACTCGAAGGGATCTGCGCCGAAGCAGTTGTCCTGTTCGATGAATGCATACTGCGTACCGGTGTTCTCCAGAGCGGCAGCGATCTCCTCAAAGTTCAGGATGCCGTTGCCGACCCAGGTGAAGCGGGGCGTACCGTCTGCCTGGATTTCCATATCCTTGAAGTGAACGCAGGGGATGCGGCCGGTAAGACGCTTGATTTCCTCAACGGGCTCGTAACCGCCGGCTTTTACCCAATAGGTATCCAGAGTGAAGCCCATCTCGCCGGGGGCGAACTCATCGGAGAGAACCTGCATAACGGTTCTGCCGTCCTCAACTTTCTCATACTCGAAGGCGTGGTTGTGATACATAAACAGGGAGCCCAGTTCCTTGATGCGCTTTGCTGCGGGCAGCATGTCAGCGACAAACTGCTTTGCACCTTCCATGGAGCCGCGGTAGTTGCCTGCCATGGCACCCAGTCCGATGCACTTGCAGCCGAAGATGTTGTGGTCGGCGACGGTCTTGTCAGTCTCATTCAGGATGCGGTCAATTTTGTAGTGGGTCAGATTGCAGGTAAGACCTGCAGCCTTCAGCTGCTCAGCCAGCCAGTCTGCTTCATAGTCGCAGGTGCCGGATACCTGTACGGCAGTGTAGCCGATGTCGGCAACTCTCTTCAGTGTTTCGGAAAAATCTTCCAGTGTTTTGCAGGATTCGCGTACGGTGTAAAGCTGTGCTCCGATTTTCATGATCATTCTCCTGTATTTCATATTATCCCGCGTCTGCGGGCAAAAAATTACAAAATAATTATATACCATATTTCCCTGATTGTCAATACCTTGTGGTTCCTTCCGCCTGCAATCAGCGGTGCAGCGGGGACAGTTCGGACTATATATTGTATGTGTATCGGATACAAAATATAGGGGACTCCGCTTAAATGCGGAAACAAAAGGACAGATTGGGTGATTTCCCACAAAAAAGAATGGAGTTTCGGTGCTTCTTTTCTCTGCACTGGCATTATACCTAAATTTCGAGTGTATATTTTGGCGCGATTTATTTAGCGGTATGTATTGACAAAAGCCTCATTTCCGATTATAATATTAAGCGTGGTGCGCCCAAGGTGGCACAACATATAGAGCGAACATAACACGGAACACAATATGTGCGATTTATCGAATAGCAGACTGATAAGGAGAAGAAAATGCTGACCAAGATCATCAAGCGTGACGGACGTGAAGTTCCGTTTAATATCGAAAAGATTGCCAGCGCCATTTTCAAAGCTGCACAGGCAGTTGGCGGAAGCGATTACGATCAGGCTATGGCTCTTGCCTGCGAGGTATCTGAGCAGGCGGATGCACTGAGCCGCGAAAGAGGTACTACCCCCACGGTGGAAGAAATACAAGATATGGTGGAAACGGCGCTGATCAATCACGGTCATGCCAGAACCGCCAAGGAATATATCCTGTACCGTGCGGAGCGTACCAAGGTGCGTGAGATGAATACGCGCCTGATGAAGATATATGAGGATCTGACGTTCAAGAGCGCCAAGGATAACGATATCAAGCGCGAGAACGCCAATATCAACGGCGATACCGCCATGGGCACCATGCTGAAATACGGCTCCGAGGGTGCCAAGCAGTTCAACGAACTGTATGTGCTGGATCCCAAGGTTTCCAAGGCGCATATCAACGGTGATATCCATATCCACGATCTGGATTTCCTGACGCTGACCACTACCTGCTGCCAGATCGACCTGCTCAAGCTGTTTGACGGCGGATTTTCCACCGGTCACGGTCATCTCCGTGAGCCCAATGATATCCAGTCCTATGCGGCTCTTGCCTGCATCGCCATCCAGGCGAACCAGAATGACCAGCACGGCGGTCAGAGTATTCCCACATTTGACTACGGCATGGCTCCCGGCGTAAAGAAGACCTACGTCCGTCTGTTCCGCAATAACCTGATCAAGTTCCTGGACATCGCAGGTACAGCTGAGGCGGAGAAGGAAGCTCTTGCCATTATCGATGAGCTGAAGGCAAAGAATCTTGTTCCTGCTATCGGCACTGCCCGCGAAGTGGAATCCGCCCTGAAGGATATGCTTTCCTCCCGCGGTGTGAGCGATGCGGAACGCACGGCTTCTCTCGTGCTTTCCTATACGCAGAAGGAAATCGAGCGTGCCACCTATCAGGCGATGGAGGCTCTTGTGCATAATCTGAACACCATGCACTCCCGTGCCGGTGCGCAGATCCCGTTCTCCTCTCTGAACTATGGTACAGATACCTCTCCCGAGGGTCGTCTGGTTATGAAGAGCATCCTCCTTGCTACTGAAGCCGGTCTGGGCAACGGTGAGACTCCCATCTTCCCGATCCAGATCTTCAAGGTCAAAGAGGGTATCAACTACAATCCCCAGGATCCCAACTACGATCTGTTCAAGCTGGCGTGCCGCGTTTCCGCGAAGAGACTGTTCCCCAACTTCTCTTTCCTGGACGCACCGTATAACGCACAGTATTATAAAGAAGGCGATATCAATACCGAGGTTGCCTATATGGGCTGCCGTACCCGCGTAATCGCCAACAGCTACGATCCCGACCGTGAAGTTGTCACCGGCCGCGGCAATCTGAGTTTCACCTCCGTCAACCTGCCCCGTATCGCTATCAATGCCAAGGGCAACGTAGACTGGTTCTTTGAAGAGCTGGAGCGCAAGGTCAATCTGACCGTGGAGCAGCTGCTGGGCAGATTCAAGATCCAGTGCTCCAAGACCGTACGCAACTATCCTTTCCTCATGGGAGAGGGAATCTGGATCGATTCCGATAAGCTGGGCAAGGAAGATTCCGTGGCAGAAGTGCTCAAGCACGGTACGCTGACCGTCGGCTTTATCGGTCTCGCCGAAGCACTGAAATGCCTGATCGGCGTTCATCATGGTGAAAGCGATGACGCACAGGCTCTGGGACTTGAGATTATCGGCTTCATGCGCCGTCTGACCGACGAGGCTACCGCCAAGTACGGACTGAACTTCTCTCTGATCGGTACGCCCGCAGAGGGACTTTCCGGACGCTTTGTCCGCATGGACCGCGCTCTGTTCGGTGAGATTCCCGGCGTTACCGACCGTGAATACTACACCAACTCATTCCACGTTCCGGTATATTATGATATCAACGCCTACAGCAAGATCAAGCGTGAGGCTCCCTACCACGCGCTGACCAACGGCGGTCATATCACCTATATCGAGCTAGACGGCGATCCCTGCGAGAATCTGGATGCCTTTGAAGAGATCGTACACTGCATGAAGGAATCCGGCATCGGCTACGGTGCCATCAACCATCCTGTGGATCATGACCCCGTCTGCGGATTTACCGGCATTATCGGCAATACCTGCCCCTGCTGCGGCAGAAAAGAGGGTGAGGAGGGGCAGCCGCCCTTCGAGCGCATCCGCCGCATCACCGGCTATCTGGTCGGTACGCTGGATAACTTCAACAACGCCAAACGCGCTGAAGTGGAAGACCGCGTAAAGCATAACGTACGCAGTGAGATCGAAATGATCTGAGTATACATGAAAATCATCCCGGACACACCGTGTCCGGGATGATTTTGTTCAAGTAAATGACAGTGGATACATTTTTGTCATTGTATACCTGACGGCTGAAAAAAGCAGGAGCGCGGACAAAAACTGAGAGAAAACCCTTGCATCCGGCACATTTGCGTGCTATAATACGGATACAATCACCGGAAAGGATTGAATCGTTATGTGTAATATTGCAGGATATACCGGCGACCGGCAGGCGGCGCCGATTCTGATCGAAATGCTCCGTCGGGAGGAATACATAGACGGTGGTATCTGTACCGGCATCGCCACCATCCATGAGGGAAAAATGTACATGGCAAAAGTGGTGGGCAATGTGGATGAACTTCTGCGGCAGACGGATGCTTTGCATTTCCCGGGTACCGTGGGTATTGCCCATTCCCGCCCCGGCGGAAATCTTGCCTCCCAGGCACATCCGTTTGCGGATAAAAATGAGAATCTGGCGCTGGTGCTCAACGGTACTCTGCGGGACGTGGGAACACCGGAATTCTATCAGCATTCTGCGGATGTCATGAAGGGATTTCTGGATCGGGGATTCCCCATCCGGACAGCTATTCCGAAGAACGGGGCGCATCATGTGCTCACCAACGGTATGAGTTATCACGACACCGAGCCGTACGCACTGTACATCGGTGACAAAGTGGATAACGGAATGGATATCGCCCATGCGGCTGCCGCGGCGCTTGCCGAGCTGCCGGCGGATATCGTCCTCATGTGTATCCACGCTGCGCTGGACGGTGTGATCACGGCAGGACGCATCACCCGACCGGTGACGGCGGGAATCTGTCAGGGGGAGACTTTTCTGGCAACCACGGCACTGGCATTCCCTGAGGACCGGCAGTACCGGAATATCGTCCCCGTTCCGGTGGCATCCGTGGCGCAGGCCCGTCCCGGATCGCTGACAATCACCGACGCGGTGATCGAAGGGATCCGCGTGCAGGAGATCGATCACGCGCTGGCATCGGCGGCGTACGCCCGCATGGAGGCATTGCTGCAGGGGCAGAAGGACGATCCGAAATGCATCTATGATATGCCGTTCTTTGAGGAGTGGCGGGATATCTGGAGCGAGCCGCTTGTGGACTGCGCCTATAAGACGGAGAGCGGACTTCTGAAACCCTACGCTGCCCTGATGTATGAGATTCTGTGGGATTTCCACAAGCAGGGAAGACTGCACTCCGTCCACGGAGATATCAAGGGAAAACCGATCACCCGCTTCTGGATAGACTGAGGCGACTCTATGTAAAATTCATGTTAAATTCCTCCGTGTGCCTTGACAAACGGAGGAATTTTTGATATACTTATTTCATGTAAGGGAGTAGTCGGCGCGCTGCGTGTCAGTACCAACAGGACGTTTTTCTGGTTTCTGACTGAAATGACGAGACTTATCTGTCAGCAGATAAGTGACGCGCAGCTGCCTGATACCGCAGCTTATGTGCATGGCGCGCATAGGCTTTTATTTTTGTATACCCGGATTCAATTGTTACGCGGAAGGGGATATCCGATTCCTCACCGACATACAATAATCAATATACCTGACCAAAGAAAGTGAGGCCGCAGCATGAAAGAATATCTGTCGCGCATCGCGGACGTGATGGCGCAGACCGATGCCCAGGCGGAGGGTCTTTCCTCCGGGGAAGCCAAGTCCCGTCTGGAAAAGAACGGACCGAACAAGCTGGCAGAGGGAAAAAAAGAAACCCTGCTCCAGAAGTTCCTCCGTGAGTTGTCCGATCCGATGATCATTATTCTGATCATCGCCGCTGTGATTTCCGGTATTACCGCTGCCTACGAGGGCGAATCCTTTACGGATGTGTTCATCATTCTGGCAGTTGTTATTATCAACGCTGTCCTCGGTGTTGCCCAGGAAAGCAAAGCGGAGAAAGCCATTGCAGCATTGCAGGAAATTGCGGGAGCTACCTCCAAAGTCCTGCGCGACGGCAAACAGACCGTCATCCGCAGTGAAGAACTGGTTGTCGGTGACATCATCGTACTGGAAGCCGGCGACGCCGTTCCTGCCGATGCCCGTATTATTGAATGTGCCTCCCTCAAGATCGAGGAAGCAGCACTGACCGGTGAATCCGTTCCTGTCAATAAGACGGTAGACGTGATGGAAGCCAGAGAAAACGGAGACGTGCCGCTGGGCGACCGTAAAAATATGGTCTATATGGGTTCTACCGTCGTTTACGGACGCGGCAAAGCCGTGATCACCGCCACCGGTATGACAACGGAGATGGGTAAGATTGCGACCGCACTGACCACAGCACAGAAGGAAGAAACTCCTCTGCAGCGGAAGCTGAATCAGCTGAGCAAAATCCTCAGCTTTCTCGTGCTCGGCATCTGCGTGGTGATTTTCGCGCTGGATATCATTCGTATGTATCCGAATGTGACCGGCGAGGCGATGCTGGATACCTTCATGGTTGCCGTCAGCCTTGCGGTTGCCGCAATCCCGGAGGGTCTTGCCGCTGTTGTTACCATCGTTCTTTCCATCGGCGTGACCAACATGTCCCGCCGCAACGCCGTTATCCGCCGCCTTACCGCTGTGGAGACGCTGGGCTGTACCCAGATCATCTGTTCCGATAAGACCGGTACCCTGACCCAGAACAAGATGACCGTGGTGGAGGGCTATGCCGATGACGAAGCACTTTCCGCCGCATCGTTCGCACTCTGTACCGATGCTGTGCTCCCTGTCGGTGCGCAGTTCTCCGAGGGTGATCCCACCCAGACTTCCGTGGTGGATTACGCCAATCGCCTCGGCCTGCCGAAATATGAGCTTGAGAAGCAGTTCCCCCGCATAGGCGAGATTCCGTTCGATTCCGGCCGTAAGCTGATGACCACCGTGCATAGCACGCCGGGCGGCAGCTGGATCCAGCATACCACCGGTGCACCGGACGTGGTTATCGGTCGCTGTACCCATATCCGCCGAGGCGGCAAGGTGATCCCGCTCACCGATGAGATCCGTGCCGAGCTGGCAGCCGCCAATAAGGGACTTGCCGATAAGGCGCTCCGCGTGCTGGCAGCCGCCTGCCGCGAGCATACCGCTGAACCCGCCTCCTATGAACCGGAGAAGATGGAAAACGGTCTGACCTTCCTGGGGCTTGCCGGTATGATTGACCCCATCCGTCCTGAAGTCAAGGATTCTATCGAACAGTGCCGCAGTGCCGGCATCCGTCCTGTGATGATCACGGGTGACCATAAGGATACCGCTGTGGCAATTGCCCGTCAGCTGGGTATTCTGGAGAACGCCGATGAGGCTCTGACCGGCGCACAGCTGGATCAGATCTCCGAGGAAGAACTCCACCGCGATATTGCGAAGTATTCCGTATACGCCCGCGTACAGCCCGAGCATAAGGTGCGCATCGTCAACGCATGGAAAGCCAACGGCAAGATTACCGCTATGACGGGCGACGGCGTCAATGACGCTCCGTCTATCAAGAGCGCCGATATCGGCGTAGGTATGGGTATCACCGGTACGGATGTTACCAAGAATGTGGCGGATATGGTGCTCACTGACGATAACTTTGCTACCATCGTTTCCGCTGTGGAAGAAGGTCGCCGTATCTATGATAATATCCGCAAGGCGATCCAGTTCCTGCTTGCATCCAATCTGGCGGAAGTGCTGTCCATCTTCTTTGCAACTATCCTCGGCTTTACTATCCTGCAGCCGGTTCACCTGCTCTGGATCAATCTGGTTACGGATACATTCCCGGCACTTGCGCTTGGTATGGAAAAGAGCGAACGCGACGTTATGAAGCGTGAGCCGCGTAAGGCATCCGACGGTATCTTCTCCGGCGGTCTGGGGCTGGATGTGGCGATTCAGGGTGTTCTGGTGACGATCCTTACCATGTCCTCCTATTTTATCGGTCACTTCATCGAGAGCGGCAAATGGGAGATCACCGACAGCCCGGACGGCATGACCATGGCGTTCCTGACGCTGTCTCTGGTGGAGATTTTCCACTCCTTCAACATGCGTTCCCGCCGTGCATCCGTATTCCACATGCCGCATCACAACAAGTGGCTGTGGGGGGCGATGATCGCTTCCTTCCTCGCTACCACTGCGGTCATTTATGTGCCCTTCCTGCGTGATGCGTTCGGCTTTGAGCCGATTTCCCTCATCGAATACGGCGTTGCTCTTGCTCTTGCTCTCGTGATCATCCCGATCATGGAGCTCATCAAAGCAATTCTCCGCGGTGTGGAAAAGAAATAATCCGATAAAAAAAGAACCGCTGCCTCAGGGCAATGTCATTAACTTAAGCACATACTGTATACAATATGCACAAGTGCAGCTTTTTTCGCCGCTAACGCGGCGAGGCGGGGGAGGAACCATCGCAGGGACCCCTGAAAAAGGGCTAAGCCCTTTTCCA
>SVTS01000112.1 GCA_015063645.1 Oscillospiraceae bacterium
GCGCTTGGATTCGCTGTCACGGCCGTTCTTGGTGGAACCGACACCTTTTTTATGAGCGAAAAACTGCAGGCTAAGACGAATCATGGTATTTCCTCCGTTAAATTTTGATGGTTGGTTCAGTCATCTTTTACTTCGACATCGAGATAATCGTAATATTCCTCAGCCAGATCATTGAGCTGATAATAATATCCCATAAACAGACCGGCTACAGCATAACGCTTGTTTTCATCCGTGCCGGATCCCGGAAGTGCACAGAGTGCTTTCACGGTAATATCCGCAGTTTCTTCTTCAATGATATATTCCACTTCAGAAGCATAGGCAATTTCGATGGTATTGAGGATCAGCATTGTCATGGAAGACAGCGCTGCGCAGAGGACATCGTCCCCGCTTTCGCCGTATCCTGTATGACCGTGTTCCTCAAAACCGTAAAAAACGCCGTCCTTACGGTAGAAAATGATCTTCGTCATGCGTTCCGTCCTGTCTTTTGCCGAAATCCGCTTGGCGGATATTCAGAAAACTTAACCTTCGATCTTCTCGATCTGGAGCTTGGTATACGGCTGTCTGTGGCCGTTCTTCTTCTTCTCGTTCTTCTTGGGCTTGTAGGTCATTACGTAGATCTTCTTTGCCTTGCCGTTCTTAACAACATTGGCAGTGACCTTGGCACCGTCCACAACGGGATTGCCTACCTTGAAGCCATCGGCGGTGGAGAGAGCGAGAACGCGGTCGATTTCAACCTTAGCGCCTGCTTCAACATCGAGCTTCTCAACGAAGATAATATCTCCTTCGTTTACCTTGTACTGCTTTCCGCCAGTTTCGATTACTGCAAACACGAAAAGCACCTCACTTTCGCAAAAGACTCGCTAATACGGGCAGCAGCAGAGCTGCATTTTCGGAACCCGACATTATGCGGCATGATATATTATATCACACCTGACAAGCTGTGTCAAGTATTTTTTTACGGATTTTCCTTATTATTTTGCAGCTGCTTTCTGTGCAGCGGTCAGGGTATTCCGGAGCAGCATGGTGATGGTCATGGGACCGACGCCGCCCGGTACGGGTGTGATAGCGGATGCCTTCGGCTCCACCGATGCAAAATCCACGTCGCCGCAGAGTTTGCCTTCCGCGTTGCGGTTCATACCGACATCGATGACCACAGCGCCTTCTTTAACCATATCTCCGGTGATGAAGCCGGCACGTCCCACTGCCACAACAAGGATATCTGCACGGCGGGTTACTTCCGCCAGATTCTTCGTGCGGGAATGGCAGATGGTCACGGTACCGTTTGCGTGAAGGAGAAGCATACCCATGGGTTTTCCCACGATATTGCTTCTGCCTACAACTACACACTCCTTCCCTGCGGGATCGATATTCTCATGCTTCAGCAGTTCCATAACGCCTGCAGGGGTGCAGGGGAGATAATCGAAATCACCGATCATGATATGACCGACGTTTTCCGCATGGAATGCATCCACATCCTTATGAGGCGGGATCGCCCGGAGAACAGCGTCCTCGGAAATATGTTTCGGAAGCGGCAGCTGTACGAGAATACCGTGCACGCTGTCATTATGAACCAATGCGTCGATACGGGCAAGCAGTTCCTCCTCCGTAGTGGATTCGGGAAGCGCGATTACTTCGGAGGCGAAGCCTACTTCTTCGCACGCTTTCTTCTTATTACGGACATACACCTGTGATGCCGGATTTTCGCCCACGATGATCACGGTCAGTCCGGGAGCATAGCCGTTTGCCTTGATAAATGCCTGGGTTTCCGCCATAATTTCCCCGCGGACTTCCGCGGCGATCTTTTTACCGTCAATCAGTACTGCCATCTTTTTTCTCCTTTTCGCTTTCTTCTTTTGTTCCGTTATTTTCTTCTTCCTCTTCGGTTACGTTTTTCTCAGTTGTATCCCCGCCTGCTGCTTTGGCATACACGGCGGTATAGGATTCTTCCTTCTTCTCTTTCACGCGGCGGAAATTCACAATCATCAGAATCACGCCGGCAATAAAGGTTACGAATCCCACAAACTGAGAGATACGCATATTGCCCACATACAGGCTGTCCGTCCGCAGACCTTCGATCAGCATTCTGCCGAAGCCGTACCAGGTCATATAGGAAATAAACATCTGTCCGTGGAATTTCTTCTTTTTATATATAAGGGTAATGATGATCAGCCCGACCAGATTCCACAGGGATTCGTAGAGGAAGGTGGGATGGACGAACATCTCGGAGTAAAAGCTCTCGCCGCCGTCCATGGATTTCAGAATACCCATGCGCCACGGCAGTGTGGTTTCCGATCCAAATGCTTCCGCATTGACAAAGTTACCCCATCTGCCGATGATCTGACCGACCATGACAGCCGGACCGGCGATATCGGCGATGACGCCGAAGCGGATACGTTTTTTCTTTGCATACACAAGGGCGGTAAGGAATCCGGCGATGATACCGCCATAGATGGCAAGCCCTCCGTTCCAGACGGCAACGCAGTTATACAGCGTTTTCCCAAGGTTCTCAAGGAACGTACCGTCTGAAACCAGATAGCGGTCGAATTCCATGATCACATAATACAGGCGCGCGCCGATGATGCCGAAGATAATCAGATACAGCGCCAGATCAATGACGTCATCGCTTTTGACACGTTCTGTTTTTGCGTTCCGCACCGCATATGCCACGGCAAGAATCATACCGCAGGTGATGATCAGTCCGTACCAGTTCACGTCAATACCGAAGAGAGAGAAGGCAACCCGCTCCATGTGAAAAGGCTCAATGCCGAGTCCCGGAAAAGATACGTATGTCATGCGTTCTCCTCCTCTCCGTCGGAGATGGGGGCGATAACTGCCATTACGGCTTTTTCCTCATTGAACACTGTCCGCAGAAGATTATTTACATCCTCCACAGTAACGGAGGCGATTGCTTCCGGTTCATCGAACAGTTCTTCATCGTCAAAGACCATATCCATCAGTGCATGAGCGATCTCGGAGGTATCGTCATAGGAGGCTACGCAGTCCGCGTAGATCACCCGTTTGCATCTTTCAAATGCGGCACTGTCCACGCCGCTTTCCTGCATGGCGCGGATATATGCCCAGATGCGGCTGTACACTTCTTCCGGATCTTTCGATTCACCGGAAATACTGCTGTAGGAATGGGTATCGCAGACACCGTATCCGTAGGACAGCGAAGCGCCGATCAGCCCCTCCTCATACAGCGCGTTGCGCAGAGAAGAAGAACGGGAAAACAGGATCTCATTCAGGATATCCATCACACACTGCCGGCGCATTCTCTGTGCCGGATCAGGACTGATATCCGTATCCTTGATGCCGATGGCGAACAGGGGTTTTGCCACCTGCATTTTCCGCAGGAAACGCTTCTGTGCGATCTCCGCAGGTTCGGGATTTTCCCGACGTTCGATCTTCATAGGCGGCGCGATTTCCAGATGGGCATCCGCCACTGCGATCACTGATTCCGGTGTCACATCGCCGCAGATAAACAGTGCCATATTATGCAGGTTATAGAACACTTCATAGCAGCGGTAGAGCAGTTCCGCGTTGATCTCCGCGATGGATTCAACGGTTCCTGCCACATTGATACGGATATGATTTTCGCTGTACAGGGAACGGATCATGCCGTAATACAGGGCACGGGAGGGATTGTCCTCCCCCATACGGATCTCCTGCGCGATGATTCCCTGCTCTTTCTGCACGGTCTTTTCCGTGAAATAGGGATGGGTCACCATATCCAGCAGAACGCCGAGCGATTCTTCAAAATTCTCCGTACAGGAGAACAGATATGCGGTTGTCTGGGAAGAAGTGAACGCATTCGCATTGGCACCGGTTGCCGCGTACTGATTGAAGGCATCGGAGCCATCCTCATTCTCGAACATTTTATGCTCCAGGAAATGGGCGATACCGTCAGGAACTGTGGTAAATTCCGCATCCCCCTCCAGACGGAAGCAGTTATCCGATGCGCCGTAGCGTGTTGCGAAAAGCGCATAAGCGGTGGACAGCTTTTTGGGGAAGACGTAGATATCCAATCCGCTGGTGTGGCGGATTTTATAATACTTTTCCCCCAGGATCCCGTTTTCACGGATGATTATTTCATTCTTCATCGTCGCCGTCCTCCTCATCTGCCGTATTCTGCGTACCGCGCATGAAATAGACGGTATCCAGCGTGATCCTCTGGGCTGCCGCGGCGATATCGTCCCGGCTCACGGATTCGATCTGTTCGATCTCCTCCTGCAGCGTCAGCTTTTCCTTACCGGACAGACGGCGGCACAGATGCCAGGTCGCCATGGATTCCGGCTCGTCGCCGATCTGTGTCAGAGCACAGCGCAGGGATTTTCTCGCGCCGTCCAGTTCTGCGTCGGAGATTTTTCCGTCGCGGATCTGATCCAGCTGTGCCAGAATCTCCGCCTGGGCGATTTCTTTCTTTTCCGCCTCAATCCCGCAGTTCACCATCATAGTGCCCTTGATCTGTTCAAGGCCGGAGGAGCAGTAGTAGCAAAGGCTCAGTTTCTCACGGACATTCATAAACAGCTTGGACAGCGGGCTGGCACCGTAGATCTCGTTGAACATGAGCATCACGGGACGGCTTCCCTCTGCTTCGCAGGTATCCGTACGGAAGCCCAGCGACAGTTTGCTCTGTGCGACAGGCTGTTCCTCGACCACTTCCCGGACGGATTCCGCACGGCGGATCACTTCGGTCTGCGCCGGGATAATATCCTGACGATCCACACCTGCGAAAGCACGGCGGAGGATATTTTCCAGTTTATCCGTATTGCCGCGTCCCACATAGTAGATCTCACAGGGCATGTGGGTCAGAATATCTTTATATGCCGCAAAAACGGATGCGGGCGTGGTGCTTTCCACATCGGCGAGCGAGCCACTTCCGTCCACGCCGAAGCGTTCCCCGCGGCACATCTCCTGATAGCAGCGCTGGGGCGCATAGCTGTTTTTATTATTGATTTTCGCACGGATGGCATCCGCGAGAGTATTCCGCTCACCGGCGGTATAATCCGCCCGGAAGGCGCCTTCCTCAAGCAGAGGCGCAAACCAGATATCGGAAAACAGTTCCAGTGTACCGCTGAAAACATCCGTTCCATCGGGAATCACGGAGTTATCCAGCATGCCGGCGCTCTGACCGATAAGCTGCATTTCACCGCGCTTCACAACCAGCGGACTGCCTGCCGCCGCGTTATAGAGATCCTGCATACGCTCCGTCAGCTTACCCATATCGGGATAAGCGGCGCACCCCCGGCGGAGGACGCGGGGCACCATTGCCCGCTGAGCCGCCGTTTCCGCCTGCAGAGGCGTGATGAAATTCATCGTGAGATAATTGGATTTGAACGTATCACAGGGAATAATATTCAGATATACATCTTTTGCCAGAGCGATTCTCTGTGCAGCCATAAGAACACTTCCTTTCGGGGGGAATTTTACAGAAGCGCAATACCGTTCTCACGGCATTTTTTCACCATTTCGTCGGGCCAGTAGGATGCCTGCACCTCACCGATATGGGCTTTTCTCAGGAAGAACATACACATACGGGACTGACCGATGCCGCCGCCGATGGTGTACGGCAGCTCGCCGTTCAGCAGAGCGCTGTGGAAAGGCAGTCCGGCACGTTCGGGACAGCCTGCCAGATCCAGCTGACGCTTCAGCGCCGCCTCATCCACGCGGATGCCCATGGAGGAAAGTTCAATAGCGATATCCAGAACGGGATAGTACACAAGAATATCGCCGTTCAGCGTCCAGTCGTCATAGTCCGGAGCGCGTCCGTCGTGGGGCTTGCCGGATTTCAGCTTGCCGCCGATCTGCATAAGGAACACGGCACCTTTATCTTTGGTGATGCGGTATTCTCTCTCCTTGGGCGTCAGATCGGGATACATATCCTCCAGTTCCTGCGAGGTAACAAAGAAGATCTCCGGAGGAAGCAGGCGGTCGATGAAATCATAGTCATCGGCGATGTAAATCTCCGTGTGACGGAGCACACTGTAGATGCAGCGCACCGTTTTCTGGAGCGTTTCCATGGTACGGTCGCTGTGGAGGAGCGTTTTCTCCCAGTCCCACTGATCCACGAACATGGAATGGATATTATCCAGAGTCTCATCCCGACGGATCGCGTTCATATCGGTATACAGTCCCTCATCGGCACCGAAGCCGTACTGGCGGAGCGCCATACGCTTCCATTTTGCCAGAGAGTGGACGATTTCCAGCTCTTCCCCATCGGGAAGATCAAAGGAGACGGGGCGCTCCACGCCGTTCAGGTTATCGTTCAGTCCACTGTCCGTGGGAACAAACAGAGGTGCGGACACGCGGGTCAGGTTCAGCTCGATAGCAAGATCTCTCTCAAAGAAATCCTTGATTTTTTTGATCGCCACCTGTGTCTGGCGGAGGTTCAGAAGTGATTTATATCCTGCGGGTACAGTCAGTTCGTACATTAGCTGCAGTCTCCTTATCTGTGATACAGTTTCTTGGTCTGGTATTTCGGCTCACAGGTCAGATTGATACCCAGTTTGCCGAAGACGGTCTCATCCACGCGGGAGAGGATCACCGTCGAATGTGCTTCACATCCGCGAAGTGAAGGAAGCGCTTCCATGGCACGCGCCGCATTGGGATCGCTGACAGCGCAGATAGACAGCGCGATCAGAATCTCGTCGGTATGCAGGCGGGGGTTATGATTCCCCATATGATTCACTTTCAGCTGTGAGATCGGCTCGATGACGGAGGGAGAGATAAGATGGATACTGTCATCGATACCCGCCAGCGTTTTCAGTGCGTTGAGCAGGGCTGCCGAAGATGCGCCGAGAAGCGAGGAAGTTTTACCGGTTACAACCGATCCGTCGGGCAGCTCGATTGCTGCGGCGGGTTCTCCCGTGCGTTCCGCAACTGCCATGGCAGCGGCGGCACCGGGACGGTCCGCAGGAGACAGATTCATCTGATTCAGAAGCAGTTCCTGCTGATAGATTTCCTGCTGGGAGGAATTTCCCTGCCGGACGGCACAGCAGGTCGCATAATACCGGCGGAGGATCTCCTGCTTGGCGGCGGCACAGACTGCCTCATCATCGATGATACAGCTGCGGATCATGTTCACACCCATATCCGTGGGGCTCTTGTAGGGGGATTCGTTATAGATCTTCTTGAACATGGCGTTCAGTACGGGAAAGATCTCGATATCACGGTTGTAGTTGACCGCCGTTTTGCCGTATGCCTCCAGATGATAGGGATCGATCATATTCACATCATTCAGATCCGCTGTCGCCGCTTCGTATGCCACATTCACGGGGTGTTTCAGGGGCAGATTCCATATGGGGAACGTTTCGAACTTGGCATAACCGGAACGGATGCCCCGCTTGCTCTCATGATACAGCTGAGAGAGGCAGGTCGCCATCTTGCCGCTGCCGGGACCGGGCGCG
The DNA here is from genome assembly GCA_015063645.1 of Oscillospiraceae bacterium. Taxonomy (GTDB): domain Bacteria; phylum Bacillota; class Clostridia; order Oscillospirales; family CAG-272; genus SIG701. Next base: position 7,407 of record SVTS01000112.1, read on the forward strand.
GTCAGAACCACCAGAGAACGGGTCGTTTCGATATAATCGTTTTTGCCGAATCCGTTTTCACTGACGATCAGCGGAATATTGGAGGGATATTCGGGAATGGTATAATGACGGTACGTCTTTACGCCCAGCGCGTTCAGGCGCTTTTCAAAAGCGTCCGCCGTATGCTGTGCGTGATAATGGGTGATGACAACACTGCCCACATACAGTCCGATCTCCCGGAATGCATCAATGAGACGGAGCACATCCAGATCGTATGTGATACCGATATCACCGCGGCGCTTATTCTTCTCAATATCTGCGGCGCTGATCACAATCACGATCTCCGCCTGATCTTTCAGCTCCATGAGCATGCGCACCTTGCTGTCCGGCGCAAATCCGGGCAGAACGCGGGACGCGTGATAATCATCGAACAGCTTGCCTCCGAATTCCAGATACAGCTTGCCGCCGAACATCTCAATACGGTCTCTGATACACTGCGACTGCAGTTTCAGGTATTTTTCATTGTCAAATCCGATTTTCAGCATAATCTCTCCGCATCACATCAATATTTATTATCCGTTTATTTGTCCGAAATCCTCTCAAAAAAGAAAGACACCGCGAGCGGTGTCCGCAACTCTCTTGCGAGCACAGTATAGTATACCACGTTTCGCACAAGAATGCAAGCCGATTATGCGGATTTTTTGCGATTTCCTTTCTTTATTTTATGTATTTTCCTCTTGACTGCGCAGACTCCGCACGATATAATGGTAACATGGGAGGTGATATTTTGCGCAAAGCATGGCTTATACTGCTTGTCTGTACACTTATATTCTCTTCCGTTCCCATCTCGGCAGAAGAAGAGGAAGCGGATCTTTTCCTGCTTGCGCTGGGGGATTCCATCACAACGGGATACGAACTGGAAGGAGGCAGATACGGAAACGCGGGGTATGTGAATCTTGCCGCGCAGGCACTCGGACTTACGCGCGAAAGCTATGAAAACCGCGCCGTCAACGGCTTCACAACGGCAGATCTGATCGAACTGCTTCCCTCCTGCGAAGAATGGATTCGTAAAGCGGATATTATCGTTTTTGACATCGGTTACAATGATATTCTCGGACACATGTACAGTCAGATCTGCATGAAATCCTGCGGGGAAATCCTCAGCATGCCACAGCTGCAGGATGCCTGGAGCGATATGGAGGATGCAAAGCGGCTGAACATCGAAAACGCACTTGAAAAAGTGGATTTCACTGCGCTTTACAAACAATTTGAGGAAAGGCTGAGCTCTGTCCTCGGTTTTCTGCAGGCACAGAACAGTGATGCTGTGATTTACATGCAGTCGCTGTACAACCCTCTGGCAGGTCTCGGTGTCATGGAAGAATTCTCCGATTCGGTTATCCGTCGGATGAACTCCTCCCTGAAGCAGCAGGCTGATGCATACGGATGCAGATTTATGGATGTATACGCGGCATTTTCAGGACATGCCGAGGAGTACACATATATCAACCGGTATGACATTCATCCCAATGAGGCGGGACACCAGGCAATTTTTGATCTGTTCGCCGAAGCATTGCGGAAAGACGGATTTCTTCCGGATAAAGAATCCGCGGCGGAAACATCGGATTCTGTGATTTCGGATGAATCCGAGAACTCCGGTGCAAAGAACAATCTTTTGTCTGCCGTGCTTATTCTCACAGCATGTATCACCATAGGACTGATCTGTGTTTTTGTTCACAGAAAATCACGACGAAAATAAAAATCGGGAAACCTGCCAGGGTTCCCCGATTTGTTTTACAGATTTGTTCCGTATGCCGCTTCGGCCTGTTTTTTCACATCATCCAGCGCTGCTTTCATATCAGGCGCACGGAAGGATGCGGTTCCGACCACGAACACATTGGCACCGACTGAGGCGCACTTTGCCGCATTTTCCGCATTGATACCGCCGTCCACCTGGATGTCGATCTCCTTGCCAAGTTTATTCGCTTCACGGCGGATCTCC
>SVTS01000113.1 GCA_015063645.1 Oscillospiraceae bacterium
TCTGGGTGCAGTTGATAAAGGTCAGATTATTGACACGGGTGGGATTGATATCATATGTACCTTGCGCCACCTTCTTGTGTGCGGTGAATTTGCAGTCCCGTACGGTGACATTGGCGCAGTCGCTGATGAGAAGGAATCCGCTGTAGGGAGAGCCGTTCTCCATCTCATCCTTTACATAATGGGTGAAGCCGCTGATTTCCACGTTGGAACGCTTGATGGAGATGCCGCGTCCGTAGTAGTAGCATTCCTTGGCGGTGGAGATCTGACGGTTGGAGATTGTGGTGAAGGTACCGCCCTTGATGGTCAGAGTCTCCGCTTCCATCGGATAGACCGTGATGGAGGTCACATCCTTGTAATCCCACATGATCGGCGCGCTCTGATCCACGTTGCCGTTTTTATCCACAACGATGATATCCAGCTGGTCGGAGCCGTTATTGGCATTGCCGCCGTAGCGGATATAGCGCTTGGTGCCGGCTTCCTTCAGGATCACCATAGAAGTCTCGGGCAGGGTGATATCCAGTTTCGCCTGTCCCTTGGCTACCTTGGTCAGCGTATCGGGCAGAGCATAGGAATTCTTGGAGGGCATTACATTGAAGATGCAGACGCCGCGCACGTTTGTGCCGACTCCGGTGTCATCGATGATGAAATTCGCACCGGTCCAGTCGGTATTGGTCTGGATAACGGCGCCGCTGGCAGCTTCGGAGATATAGTATGTATAGCCCTGATCCGCCTTGACCGCCAGACCGTTCTTGTTTGCATAGGCGTGTGCGGCGATGATTGCCTGCATATCGTTGGTTTTGCCGTCGCCCTTTGCGCCGAATTCACTGTAGTATACGGGACGCATCAGATCGGATTCAAAAGAGAAATTCTTTTCCATTTTTATCTCACCCTGTGCATCTGTGAAATACTTTTTGGTGAATTCCAGCCAGCCGCGTTCAAAGCCGTCCGCCTTATCGGTGGAGAAAACCAGATTACCATCCTGCACCTTTACACTCAGATAACCTTTCTTGCCGGAGGATTTTCCGGAGAGAATCACGGCAGAGCCGCTTCCCTCGTTTTTCTCGTCGATCTCCATCCAGATGCCGCAGGTTTTATAGAAATACGACTGAAGGTTTTTCGCGTAGTTTCTTGCCACTGTGTCATTCATGGAGTCCCAGGTGATACGGAAATCATGCAGATCCTTGCCGTCCACGCTGACAGCGGTGATCGGGTACTGCTGCTTCTGCACATACACATAATCGCCCGGAATACTGAGAGACGTCAGAGGAGCCGCTTCATCGACGTTGCCCTTGTAGCCGCAGAATTCCGTGAGGAAGTATTCCACACCGGCATACATGGCGGCGGGAGATCCTCCGGAGATGTAGATACGGGAATCTACAACCTTGATGAAGAAGCCTTCCTCGCCCAGATCGTGGACATCGACAGCCGCATCGCCCATGGGACGGAGCGTATCGCCGACGACGATCTCGTAATCGGAAACGGGCTCTTTCTCCCAGTCGGTGGTGATTTTAATATCCATACCGGCATTGTTCAGATATTTGCGCATCAGAACAGCGGCTTTTACCTCATCACCGCCTGCGGTATCGGAGCGGACAACGGAATAGGTGGGGGCACCCTCGCCGAAAACTACCAGCGGCGGCACGTCGGATTTTGTCTCCGCATCTCCGCCGGACGGGGCTGCATTACAGCCGCTGAGGATCATCAGCGCGCCCAGAAGGACGCACAAAAATACAGTACGAAATTTCATAAATGTCTCCTTGGATTTCCAGATTAGTTGGTTATTTGCCCGCATCCAGATCGTTTACGACCACATTGCGGAACATATAGGTATTGGGGGACAGATTCCACTTCTTGCCGGAAGCGGAGGTGAAGCCGGAGATGGTGATATTCTCCGTAACATGGTAGGGATATCCCTCCGCCGCGATTTTTGCCTCATAGGCTGCACCGGTATTCTCCGGCATCATATCGCCCAGCAGATAAATGCCCGGATAGCTGGGCAGTGCCTTGGAATCGTCGATATGCAGTCCTTCAATAATGATATTCCGCGGCATATAGCACTCGTATCCGAAATCGTGGAACGGAGTTGCATTGCCGCCGATGATCGCATGGGTACCGCTGATGGACTTGCCTTTGTTCGGCACCCACGTACAGTTACGGATGAACACGTCGCCATCCCACGTGGCACCGTAGTCATGGCGGAGATTGATCAGACTGTTTCCGTAGAGGGTAGTATCTTCTATATGAAGTATTCCCCAACCTATGGCATTCAGACACTGATGCCCGAGGGCAGAGCCGATGATTGTGGCATTGTAAACGCCCTCATGAGCGTCAAAACGGGAAAACTCGCAATTTTTCAGCGTGATATTCTTGCAGTGATTGGAACCCATAATGCCCCAGTAGTTCGTGTTAAGAATATCCGTTGTCTGCGTACAGTTCTCGAAGATCAGATTGACCGTACGGTTTGCCGTGATATCGTACGTACCGCCCTGATCGTTATCCCGATGCGCTGTAAAGGTACAGTTGCGCACAGTAACGTAGGCGCATTCATTGGTATCAAGGATACCGCGGTACGGTGCGCACTCCCATTTTTCGTCCGTCATATAATGCACCAGACCGTCCACCACCACATTGGAGCGGTTGATCATAATGCCGCGCCTGTAATAGGTACTGCTCGTGGTCTGTCTGTTGGCTATGGTGGTAAACGTACCGCCCTTCAGCGTCAGCGTTTTTTCATCTATGGGAATAGCCTTCGCGGTTATAGCCTTGGTATAATCCCAGATCACAGGTGTCGTCTGATCTATCCTGCCGTTTTTATCGACAATGATGACCTCCTGCTGGTCGGAACCGTCGTTCTGGTTGCTTCCGTAACGAATGAAATGTTTGGTGCCTTCCTCTTTAAGAATAACAACGGAATCCTCAGGAAGCGTGATACCCAGCTCAGTCTGCCCCTTGGCAACGGTCGTGATCTGACTGCTGATGGAATACGACTTCCCAGTTGGGGAAACTGTGAAAATCGATACAGTGCGGTCATCCAGCCCCACTTCGCTGTCGTCAATCAGGAATGATGCACCCGTCCAGTCGGTATCGGTCTTAATAATCGCGCCCTTATCGGCGGCGGAAACATAATAGGTGGCGCCTTCGTCCGCCTTGACGGGCAGACCGTTTGCATTGGCGTATTCATGAGCGGCGATCAGCGCGGCGATATCGTTGGTTTTGCCGTCACCTTTCGCGCCGAATTCGCTGTAATACACCGGTCCCAGCAGATCGGTTTCATAGAGGAAATTCTTATCCAGTCTGATCTCTCCGCGGGCATCCGTGAGATATGTATCACAGAAACGCTTCCAGCCGCGCTCAAAGCCCGACATATCACCGACGGAGAGAGTCAGACTGCCGTCCTTTTCCCGCACGGTGAAATAGCCGTTCTTCTCATTTCCGCCCGAGAGGACGATTGCCGGTCCGCTGCCGCTGCCTTCGCCATCGATTTCCATATACACACCGCAGAGCTTATAGAAATACGTCTGCAGCACCTCGGCTGCTTTGTTCGCCTGATGCCGCGTAAGGCTATCATCCCAGGTGATGCGGAAATCGCGCAGATTCTTTTCGGCAACGGTAATGGAGGCAATGTCGAATTCCTGGCGACTTATCAGTTCATAATCCCCTGCGACAGATACATTCTCTGCGGGGACGGCAGTTTCGGGATCACCGCTGTAGCCGAAGAATTCCGTGAGGAACTGCTCCGCTGCGCGATAAGTGGCATCGGACGATCCGCCTACGATGTAGATACGGGAGCCTACGGCTTTGATGAAGTAGCCTTCCTCACCGAAATCATGCGCGCCGAATGTCAGTCCCGACTCCGACTCCGCGCGCAGAGTATCGCCTACGACAATCTCGTATTCCGAGACGGGATTCCTCTCCCAGTCGGTTGTGATGGTTATCTCCATGCCGCATTTTCCCAGATATTTGCGCAGCATCACGGCGGCGTTGTTTTCCGTTTTATCCGCCAGATCGGAGCGGACGATGGTGTATTTCGGTGCGCCCTCACCCACAAGGATGAGGGGCGGCACATCGGATTTTGTCTCCGTATCCCCGCCGGACGGAGCGGCGTTACAGCCGGTGAAGATCATCAGCGCACCCAGAAGGACGCACAGAAATACAGTACGGAATTTCATAAATGTCTCCTTGGATTTCCAGAGTAGTTGGTTACTTGCCTGCATCCAGATCGTTTACGACAACATTGCGGAACATATAGGTATTGGGGGACAGATTCCACTTCTTACCGGAAACAGAGGTGAAGTTTGAGATCGTGATATTTTCTGTAATATGGTAAGGATAGCCCTGCATCTGTACTTTCAGATCATAGTTTTCGCTGGTATTCTGCGGGGTAATATTGCCCAGCAGATAGATACCGGGATAGCTTGCCGCGGCTTTGGAGTCATCAATATGCAGACCGTCGATGGTGATGGTCGCCGGCATGAAGCATTCGTAGCCGAAATCCCAGAAGCCTGTGTAGCTGCCGCCGATCAGAGCATGGGTACCGGTGATGGTATTGCCCTTATTGGGAATCCAGGTGCAGTTCTTGATGATCACGTCGCCCTCCCAGGTGGAGCCGTAGTCGGAACGGAGGTTGATAAAGCTGCTGCCGTAGAGGGTGGAATCCTCCACACGGAGCGTACCGCGTCCGATGGCGTTCAGGCACTGATGACCGAGGGTGGAGCCGATGATGGTCACGTTGGCTACGCCCTGATGCGCGTCAAAACGGGAGAAGGTGCAGTTTTTGACGATGATATTCTTGCAGAAGTTGGAGCCCATGATACCCCAGTATTTGGTGTCCAGGATATCGGTGGTCTGCTTGCAGTTTTCAAAGGTCAGATTGACAACACTTCCGGGGGAAATATCGTAGGAACCCTGCGTAACGGGACCGGTGGGCTTGGTCCACTTATATCCGCGGTGTGCGGTGAACAGGCAGTTCTTTACGGTGATCTCCGCGCAGTTATTGATGCACAGGATACCGGAATAGGGAGCGCCCTGGGATTCCAGCTCGCCCTCCACATAGTGAGTCAGACCGTCCACTACCACGTTGGAGCGGTTGATCTGGATACCGCGCTTGAAATAGCCGTCGGAGGAGTGGAGTTTGTTGGCGATGGTAGTGAACGTACCGCCCTTCAGCGTCAGAACGGTCTCGTCGATGGGACGGACTTCGATCTTCGTTACATTCGTGTAATTCCAGTTGAGCGGTGCAGCCGGATCGATAGTACCGTCCGGGGAGACAACAGTGATATCATTCTGATCGGAACCGTCATTCTGGTTATTGCCCTGACGGATGTACAGCTTGGTGCCTGCCTGCACCAGTTTGACCATGGATTTTTCAGGCAGCGTGAAAGGCATCTTGGGCTGATCGCGGCTGATGACCTTCATGTCATCGGTCAATTTCAGCGTATAGGCTGCTTTATCGCCATTTACCGTAAAGATGCAGACGCTGCGCTTGTTTGCGGGCACCTCCGAGTCATCGATAATGAAGGATGCGCCGGTCCAGTCGGTATCGGTCTTAATAATCGCACCCTTATCGGCGGCGGAAACATAATAGGTGGCCCCCTTATCTGCCTTGACGGGCAGACCGTTTTCATTGGCGTATTCGTGGGTTGCGATCAGCGCGGCGATATCGTTGGTCTTGCCGTCGCCCTTGGCGCCGAATTCGCTGTAGTACACAGCGCTCATCAGATCGGTTTCCCAGCTGTAATTCTTATCCAGCCTGATGTCGCCTTTCACTCCATTGAAATGTGCATCGATAAAACGATTCCAGCCGCGTTCAAAACTCGCAAGGGAGTCAAAGGAAAAAGTCAGTGCGCCGTCTTTTTCATTGACGGTGAGGCAGCCTTTTTTAGCAGGTTTTGCGGAAAGGACAACCGCAGAACCGCTTCCGCTCCGATCGCTGTCAATGTCCATCCAGATACCGCAGGTCTTGTAGAAGTAAGACTGGATCTTTTTCGCTGTATCATTGGCCTGATACTGGGAAAGGGTGTCATCCCACATAATGCGGAACTCACGCAGATCCTTGCCGCCTACAGAAACGGAGGTGATATCGAAAGTCTGACGCTCAATCAGTTCATAGCTGCCGTCAATCTGCACGTTTCCTGCAGGGACAGCCGTCTCAGGATCGCCGTTGTAGCCGAAAAATTCACCGAGGAAGCGCTCGGCTGCCGTATAGGTGGCATCGGGCGAACCGCCAGCAATGTACACACGGGAACCGACGGTCTTGATAAAGTATCCCTTTTCCCCCAGTTCACGGGCATCCACCGTGAGACCCTCCTCCGTATCGGCACGCAGTGTATCACCGATGACAAGTTCATATTCGGAGACGGGATTTTTCTCCCAGTCGGTGGTGATCTTCATGGAAACTCCGCACTTTTCCAGATACTTGCGTACCAGAACCGCTGCGGCAGTTTCTCTGTCCGGAGCGGTATCGCCGCGAACGATCACGTATGCGGGAGCACCTTCGCCCGCAATCTGAATCGGTTCAGCGGGGACTGCAGGCTCCGTATCCGTGTCGGATGCATCCGGCACGTCGGCATTGCACCCGAACAGGACGAACGCCGTACAGAAAAACAGAATCAAAAGTAAATTTCGCATTTTCATTACCATAGAACCTCCGTTACCATGCAAAAAAATTATACAGAATCAGTTTACCACAGAATAGGAAATTTGTCAATAGATGCGCTTTCATTTGGGCAGGCGCCGGCGCCAATCCGCACAGCCGGACGGTCTTCCGCCGCATCACGCAAAGCAGCGGAATATAACAAAACCCGGAGGCAGAATGCCTCCGGGTTCCGTCATGAAAAAGATTTTCGCTTACAGATTATTTTCTCTTTTTGGATACAACAACGCCTGCACCTGCAGCAGCGGCAGCAACAGCAAGGATGATGCCGGCATCAAAGGTAGCGGGAGAAGCGGGCTTTGCAGCGGGAGCCTTGGTGGTAGCAGCGGTGGTCTGAGCAGCCTTGATATCGGCTACCTTCTTGGCAGACAGCAGGCACTGACCGTAAACGGTTGCGTCAGAGGATGCCTTGTCCTCCTTATCGGACCAGCCGAGGCAGACCTCGCGGTTCTTCTTGCCGAGAATGTTGTCATTGTACTGGAAGTCGATACCGACATACTTGCCGACTCCGCCTGCCTTGGTAGCGTCAACAGCGTACTCCATGATCCAGGAGCCCTTGTTTACAGTAACGGCAGTCTTCAGACCGACAACGGAGGAAGCGTTGGAACCGTCAGCATAGATACGAACCTGGCTGTCCTTCTTGGAACCTGCAGCATTTGCGTTGCTCCAGTTGAAGAACAGATCGATGGAGTCTCTCAGCCAGGTGGAATCAGCAACATGGTTAGGAGTCTTATCGCTTACTTCTGCCAGTACGTACAGGGTTGCTTTGCCGTCCCACAGAACCTTAACGTTCATGGAAGCGTAGTCAACGCCGCTCTTCATGGTATCCTTGTACCAGTCCTTGGCAAAGTTGGTCTTTACAACGTCAACCTTGTAGGAGTTTGCGTACTTCCAGGAATCCTCGATCTTACCGTCTACGGTAATATCAGTGGCAATGTACGCCTCAGCGGTCTTACGACCGTCAACCTTTTCTCCTGCGTAAACAGTTGCGACAGCGGCGGATGCGATCATCAGCACTGCCATCATAAGAGTTACAATGCGTTTCATAATGTCTTCTCCTTTGAGTTTTTGAATATCTGTCTTTCGACGGTATAATTATAGCATAAAAAATCGAAAAATTGTGTACAAATCGTTTTTTCTGTGGTACAATATATAACGAAATCGTTTCACATCTGCGGAGGCAGTCATGAGAGAGAATGTACCCTTCTGGAATCTGGAAATTGATTCATTCAAAATGGGAGCTACGGAATCCATGGGCTATACGATGAAAAGCGAGCATGCCCATCATCATTATGAGATCATGTTCAACTTCTCCCGCATCCCCTTCCGCCACACGGTAAGCGGTCATGTGACGGAAAGCGATACGCCGTATATTCTGTACCGTGCGCCCTACACGCTCCATTCCTCCTCTTCGCTTACCCGGGAAAAATACCGCCGCTATCTGCTTGCGTTCCAGCCGGAGATACTGACGGAATACAGCGGCATCTGTGATCTGGGCAAGCTGAAAGGACAGGCTTCCTGTCTGATTCCCACAGATGAAAATCAAATGGCGATGCTGGAACCGCTTCTGGTGCGGCTCTGGTGGGCACACTGCGATAAAAGCATCCCGCGGAGAGCCTGGATCGGGATTCTGGCGGCTCTGCTCTGCGAGATCAACGCGCTTGTGCCCGACGATCTGCCCCCGGCGGAGACTGCGCCGCAGTACATACAGGATCTGCTGTACTATATTATTGAAAACACGTATGAGAATCTGAGCAGTGATGCGCTGGCGGAAAAGTTTTTCGTCAGCCGCTCCAAGCTCCTGCGGGATTTTTATACAGCGACGCAGACGCCTCTGCACGAATACATCACCGCCATTCGTGTATCCCGCGCGAAATACTGGCTGTCCGAGGGCATGTCCATCTCCATGGTATCCCAGAGATGCGGATTCACCCACGAATCCGCATTCATCTACATGTTCCGCCGTGAGACCGGCATGACCCCGGGCGAATACCGTAAAAATCTGGAACAGAACGAGTAAGCAAAAAAACACCGGAGAATCCGGTGTCATTAACTTAAGGTTGCAGACACATCAAAATAAACAAATTCAGCCTTTTCCGCGGCGAATGCCGCGGGCAGGGGAAAGGACCATCTCAGGCGCCGAAGTTCCTTTCCCCTGCACCCCAATCTCCTTGGCTTGATAGCTGAT
>SVTS01000114.1 GCA_015063645.1 Oscillospiraceae bacterium
GACAGGGGTGGCGGGGGAGGAAACTTCGCCGTGTGAGATGGTTCCTCCCCCGCCTCGCCGCGTTAGCGGCGAAAAAAGCTGCACTTGTGCATATTGTATACAGTATGTGCTTAAGTTAATGACATTGGTCCATTCGGGCGGAGTTTTTTTTGTGAAAAATGAACTAAGCAAACAAAACAGGAATGTGTATTCTGTGCGTATTGTGTTTTAAAAACAACTTTTTCAGGAAATCTATTGACGAATCTTTATGAATGTGTTACTATATATAATGTGAATACCTGTTTCACAAATTCAAAAAGGAGAATTAAACATGAAAAGAATTATTTCCCTTCTCCTGTGTGCGCTGATGCTCGTTCCGGCGATGGCAGCGTGCTCGGATTCCGGTGCGGATGTGCCTGACGATACTGCCGCAGGCGAAACCACTGTTCCGGAAGAGACAACTCCCGCAGTAACCGACCGATCCCAGGCAAAGGATAACCTGCCCGAGGGGCTGAACTTCAACGGTGAGACAATCAAGATCCACACCCGCGGCGGCGGCAACCGTGCGATGGACGTGGACGGCGGCGGTGAGGAAACCGGCGACGTCGTATACGATGCCGTGTACGCCAAAGCGCGCAGCGTGGAAGAGCGTCTCGGTGTTAAGCTGGAAGTTTCCGAGAATACGGAAGGCTACAAGGCCATCGGTACCGAAATCGAAGCTACCGTTCTCGCAGGCGATAACGCATGGCACATGATTTCTACATCCAGTAACGCAACCATTTCTTTCAGCCGTGACTATCTGTTCCAGCCGATGCAGAACAGCAAGTATCTGGATCTGGATCAGCCGTGGTGGTGGAAGGATGCCATGTACGAGTGTTCCGTTGACAGCAAGAACGTCCGTTATCTGATCGGTGATACCAATATCACCGCGTATAACTTCAGCGGCGGCGTTCTCTTCAACAAGAAGCTCTTTGCCGATTTCGGCGGCAATGAAGAAGAACTGTACAAGATGGTTATTGACCGCAAGTGGACGGCAGATAAACTGGCTCAGTACGCGACTCAGATGCATAAGGACGTGGACGGTGACGGTAAGATGTCCGTTACCGACATCAACGGCTATTACATGGATACCTTTGAGTACATCAAGTTCCTTGTATACGGCTCTGACGTACGTCTGTACAGCCGTAATGACAAGGGCGAGCCCGTCATCGATGTCGATATGGAACGTGCCAATGAAGTTGTTGACATACTGATCAAGCTGATGCACGGTACCGACGGTGTGTATTACGACAAGGCAGAAAAGACGCGCCGTCAGGACGTGTTTGCCAACGGCAATACGGTATTCTACGGCGGACTTCTGGGCGATATCTATAACGCAACTGTCCGCGGCATGGAAGACGAGTACGGTCTGATTCCGTATCCTATGATGGATGATAAGCAGGAAGAGTACAACACCTTCATCCATAACTCCTGCGCTATGTTCAGTGTTCCGATCACCAATCCCAACACGGACTCCACCAGTGCTGTTCTGGAAGCTCTGTGTGCTGAATCCTACCGTACGGTAATCGATATTTATTTTGAGACTGCGCTGAAAGCGAAGTATTCCTCTGACTCTTATTCCGCACAGTGCGTGGATATCATCCGCAGCGTTGCGAAAAAGTATTTCTTCGCTGAGTACGCAAGCGCATCCAAGAACTTCGGATTTGAACTCTGCTATCAGGTAAGAGACGGCGCAAACACGCTCTCTTCCGCCATTGCATCCAAGTCTGCTGCCGCTTCTACGGCTCTCCAGACCTTTATCGCAGATCTTCAGTCCAAAACCGCAGCCAACAACACCAAGTAAAAATCATACCCTCCCCACATGGGGAGGGCGGTTTTTATTTTACAAACATTTTTCTGTATTCCCCCGGCGTCATGCCGGTGCGGCGGCGGAACATATAAATAAAGGAAGATTCCAGTGAATAACCGCATTTCTGGGAAACAATAGGGATCGGCACGTTTTCTTTCAGGAGAAGTTTTGCGCGGTGTATCCGTACTTCGGTGATATAGTCGTGCAGGGAAGTATTCACCATGGTGCGGAAATCCTTCGTCATTTTAGCCCGGCTGACAAAAAATCTTTCCGACAGGCTTTCCAGAGTCAGCGGTTCATCCATATGTTCGGAAATATAGCGGAGCAGCTTCTGCATATAGGGGGGGGATTCGATAGTATGCGGAACGGCGGACTCTGCCAACTCATTTACCTCGTACAGCAGAGCCGCAAGCGAGCCGAAACATACCTGTTTCGGGACAACGGAATCCTGTGAACGGCAAATCCGCTGCAGAAGCGGTTCCAGTTTTATCATCTGTTCTGATGTGGTGGGAATGAGACATTCCAGATGACGGCTCAGAATGCCCAGCCTGCATATGCCGCCGAATTCTGTCAGAACATTGTGATGGAATATGACATTATACCGTCGGTATGTTCCGACACCGCAGGTGGTCGACGTGTGCAGAATATACGGAGAACGGAACAGAATGTACAGCGAATCCGTGTGATATGTGTGATCCGCCACAACATGGCGCATCGGTATTTCCGAAAAATTGAAGATCAGCTCATAATAACGGTGTGCGTGTTCAGCCGTAGTGCACGCAGAAGTGGCGGCTTCCCATGCCAGAAGCATTCTTCCCTCAATCTCTTTATCCATGGTGAGAACCTTGTGATCGGGCGGATTGAGTACGGGCGGCATCATTTACACCTCCTCTAAAAAAGCGGGATTCCACATATATTATACCACATTTTAGCCGATTTGCAAACTGTTTGAGGAAAAAAACTGATATAATTATTATACACATGTACTGTGTGTAATAATAAAAAGGAGAAATCAATCATGAAAAACGCAAAACGTCTCTTGGCAGCTCTGCTGTGTGCTCTGATGGTCGTTCCGACTATGGCCGGCTGCGCTGACGACGGCAAGACACCCGCGGATGATTCTGCCGCAGTGGGCGATACCACCGCAGCCGAAGACACCACTCCCAAGGAAACCGACCGTAAAGATGCCAAAGACAATCTGCCCGAGGGTCTGAACTTCAACGGTATGGAAGTCAAGTTCCACACCCGCGGCGGTCAGAACCGTCATCAGGACCTTGACGGCGGCGGAGAGGAAACCGGCGATCTCGTTAAGGATACCGTGTACAAAAAAGCACGCAGCGTTGAAGAACGTCTCGGCGTAAAGCTGGTTGTTTCCGAAAACACCCAAGGATACAAACAGCTGGGTGCGGAAGTGGAAGCAGCTATTCTTGCCGGTGATGACACCTGGCAGGTGATCGCTACGTCCTCCAACGCGACCGTTCAGTTTGCCCGTGACTACCTGTGGCAGGAAGTTCAGGACAACCAGTATCTGGATTTTGATCAGCCCTGGTGGTGGAAGGACGCTATGTATGAGCTGTCCCTCGATACCAAGACTATCCGTTATATCCTTGGTGATACCAACCTGTCCGCGTACAACTACTCCGGTGCGATCCTGTACAATAAGGATCTGCTTGAGAACTTCGGCGGTAAGGAAGATGAACTCTACGGTCTCGTATTCGACGGTAAGTGGACCATGGATAAGCTGGGCGAATACGCTGCCAAGATGAACCGTGATGTGGACGGCGACGGTGCGCTGACAATTACCGACGTAAACGGTTTCTACATTGATACCTTTGAGTATCTCAAATTCCTGGAATACGGCTGCGATGTTCGCCGTTACACCCGCAACGATAAGGGTATTCCCGTTGTTGACCTCGACCTCGAACGTGCCAACGTTGCTGTAGACAATATGCTCAAACTCATCAAGGGAACCAAGGGTGTGTACTGGGATTCCGCTGAGAAGTCCCGCCGCAGAGACGTATTTGCCAACGGCAATGCAGTATTCTACGGTTCCATCCTGGGTGATGCATACAATGACACTGTTCGTGCAATGGAAGCCGAGTACGGCGTTATCCCCTACCCCAAGATGGATGACAAGCAGGAGTCCTATACGACCTTCATCCATAACTCTGCCGGTATGATGACTATTCCGATCACCAACAAGAACCCCGATATTGCCTGCGCTGTTCTTGAGGCAATGTGCTCCGAGGCATACCGCAGCGTAATCAGTGTATACTTTGATGAAGCACTGAAAGGCAAATACTCCAGCGATCCCAACTCCGCAAAGTGTGTGGATATTATCCGTGCAGCGGCAAGAAAGTACTTCTTCGCTGAGTATAATGCAACAGCCGTTTCCGGCGGCAAGATCGGCTTCCTCTTCGCTAATCAGGTTAAGGAGGGCGCGAATACTCTTGCATCTACTTACGCTTCCATCAAAGACGCAGCAGCAACTGCGCTCAACGCGTTCATTGAAGATCAGCTTGGTAAGATGAAGTAATCTCACCCAAAAACCCTCCCCGATCGGGGAGGGTTTTACATTATAAGCATAAGCGCGGTGCGGATATTTCCGCACCGCACCTGTTTATGTGTCAATCCGAATTACTTCCGTAAGTGCTTTGTCGCGGTAAACCAGATCGTCCCGAAGGCTGAATCCGCATTTTTCCCAGAAGGTATTTCCGGTCTCATTCCGGGCGAAAGCAACCAGTGCCGCTTTGGTGATGCCGAGCTTTTTCAGGGCTGCCATGGCATTTTCCACCAGCGCGGAAGCAATTCCCAGCTTTCTGTATCCGGGCGCGACAGCCGCGTGATAGATGTATCCCCGTCTGCCGTCGCTTCCGACCAGAATGACACCGACAATCTTTTCATCCGCCTCGGCAACGAGACAGGTGTCCGGATTCCTCTGCAGAAAACGGTCGATGCCCTCTTTTGAATCGTCCAGATTGTTCAGCCCCATGCCGGTACAGGACAGCCAGAGACTGTATACCGCATCATAGTCGGAGAATTTCATTGTTCGGATATTCATAACAAAACTCCTGGAAGCTGAGCGGACATTTCAGTTTTTCCGCATCAGCACATAGCCGGCGAAGGCGCGCACGCCGTTGACCAGTACACGCTCGTCAAAATCAAAGGCAGGGCTGTGCGCCGGACCGGCAACGGGCGTCATCAGCCGCATGAATGTGGCAAGACCGCCTCTTTCCTGTACCCGGTTCATCATGTAGGCGAAATCTTCGCTGCCGCCGGAGTGACCGCGCAGATGATCGGCGGGAACCAGCCCGCACAGCGGAGCGAGCTCCTGAACTTCTTCCATCAACTCCGGAGAGCTTTCCAGAGAATCAGCCGCGCCCATGAGACGTATCTCCACCGCGCATCCGTGCATGTCAGCCGCCGCGGTGAGAATCCGCCGGGCGTAGTCTTCCATGTATTTGTTCAGTTTAGTGGTCTCGCCGCGGATTTCCAATTCCAGCTTTGCCCGGTCGGGGATCACATTCCGTCCCGTACCCGCGTCAGCGCGTCCCACATTGATCCGGGTCGCGCCGCCGCCGTGGCGGGGAATTGCATGGAGATTCAGAATAGCGGATGCCATTGTCAGCATGGCGTTGTCACCGTTCTGCGGCGCACCGCCTGCGTGGGCGGCACGTCCGGTGAAATACGCATCCAGCTTGGTCGTTGCCAGCGATCCGCCCGCGCCGGCGGTGATGTCATAGCTTTCGTCCGCAGGCAGACCGGTGATGTGGGATCCCAGAAGAATATCCACATCATCCAGATGACCGGCGGCGACGATGGATTTTGCTCCGCGTACACCTTCCTCTGCGGGCTGGAAGATCAGCTTGACTGTACCGCACACCTCATCTTTGTGCCGCATCAGAATTTCGGCAGTGCCCAGTCCGATGGCGGCGTGTCCGTCGTGACCGCATGCGTGCATAACGCCGTCATGCCGACTGACAAAGCCTGCAGCGGCAGGAACATGGGAATCAGCTGTACATTCCGCAACGCCCAGCGCATCGATATCGAAACGCATGCCGATTACCGGACCGGGCTGTTCTCCGCGGATAATGCCGATCACACCGGTGAATCCGCCTTTTGTTTCTTCCAGAAATTCCGGATCCGCGCCTTCGGCTTTTGCACGTTCATACGCTGCGTTCAGCACCGTATCGTCCGGAACACCCATGCGGGCATCCGCATCGCAGACGGCGCGCCCGGTGAGGACTTCATATCCCAGATCCTTCAGTTTGCGGGCGATGAGGGACGCGGTACGCATTTCCGTCCAGCCGGATTCGGCGTGGAGATGGAAATCCCGTCTGATGTCGGAAAGACAGGGCGCAAGCGCCGCGGTTTCGGCGATAAAAGTATCCGTTGTCATGATAAACTCCTGTCAATAAACAATTTCAGAATAAAATCAACTAACCTTTCCCGACGTATGTGCGGAAAAGGTTAGCGTTTTTTCTGAGGTAAAATGTGTTCGCGAATGAAAACTTCGGCGGATTCGATGATGCGTCCGATACTCCGTCCGCCAAGCCGTCGGATGGCGGCGGCCTTATCCAGCCACAGACAGTCGGAAATCTCGTTTTCGCCCAATGCCAGCTCACCAACCGCTTCCGCGAGGAAGATCACCACATTTTTGGATGCCTTTGCGGACACAGTGTAAGACATTTCCCGTCGGAATCCGTCGATCAGCTTGACGCGCAGACCGGTTTCTTCGTAGATTTCCCGCAGTGCGGTTTCTTTTTCGCTTTCGCCTGCTGCAATATGTCCCTTGGGTACGCTCCATGTGCCGGAGCGGTGCTGATAGAGAACCAGATATTCGATCTCGCCGTCCTGACGGATGCGGTACAGTATGCCGCCGCAGGATTTTTCATAGATGCAGATGACACTCGTGTCAAAATACTGTTCCTGGAACTGCACGGCTTCCGTGATCTGGGGTTCATACGCGATCATGCCGCTGGGGGCAACGACCAGCTTGTCCTCCACATCATTTTTTCGATGTACAACCGCGATTACCGTGCCGGTGAAGCGGCGCATGGGGCGATTGATGCCGTAGATGTACGCGTCCAGCTCCTCACCGTCCGGCGCCGGAATTCCCGGCAGAAACCCGTAATTCAGCGGATACACCATATCCGGATGCTCCGGATGCACGCTTCCGAGAGGACGGTCAATAACAAAAGTCAGATGCTTTCCGAGGAACTGGTCGGTGAAACTGAGTCGCAGAATGCCGCGGATGAAATCCGATTTTGCCGCGCAATAGGCAACAGGATCATGCGGGAATTTTTTTGCCGCTTCCACTTTCAGTGTTTCATACTCGTTGGCGGCGATAACATGATTGTTCAGATATTCCCGGAATGCGAGCAGATCTGACCAGGCACGGCTTCCGGTGCGCGTGACCCACAGATGCTCCCTGTCCGTGTGATCTTTCCCGGGACGGATGAGGCGGATGCAGCCGGTTTCATCGGTGGGGACGGATCTGTAGCCGTTTTTGCACAGCGTGTCGAGCACTTTCTGTACGTCGTCTGTCGGGCTGAGTCCCACAGCGATATCAATAACAGGAACTGCCAGTATGCCGCGTACAGCGGTGGAGCCGATATGACGGAATTGGATTTCCGGATTATCCAGAATCTGCCGCAGGGATTTCATGGCGGCAGCGGCTTCCGTATCCCAGACAGACAAATGCCGACTGAGACGGATCTGTTTCCGTCCGTGCATGGGTGTCACCTCCTCCGGCATGAAAAAATACTATGTACATTATAACGCATTTGTCGGCATTTTGCAATAGTTTTTTTACGGGAACGTGTCAGGTGCCTGTTTATGCCAATTTTTCGGTCGGCTGCATGTGAAAATCCCAAAACTCTCTTGAAGAATTGGGGATTTTGTTGTATTATATATAATAATACAATGGAAGAAACTGTGTGTGCACGGGTTATGCAGCGGTATTCATGACGGGAGGTTTTGTATGATACTTTCTTCGATGCTGGACTCCATCGAGCCGCAGCTTGCCCGGGAACTCTTTGAGCGGGCGAAGCAGTACGAGCATGTGATTGACCTGACGCTGGGTGATCCGGATTTTCATACGCCGGAGGCTGTAAAGCAGGCGGGGATCGATGCTATTCTGGCAGGAAAAACAAAATATACCGCCAATGCGGGTATTCCCGCATTGCGTGAGGCAATCGCGGCAGATATTGAGAAGCGACTCGGGGTCCGGTATGATCCGAAAACGGAAATCATCTGCACTATCGGTGCCATGGGTGCACTGTATCTGGCAACGGTCTGTACACTGAATCCGGGGGATGAGATGATCATCCTGGCGCCGCACTGGCCCAATTACACCAATATGGTGAAGATGTGCCACGCCGTGCCGAAATACGTGAACAGCTACGGCGAGGAAAATCTGGCGAAACTGAACGAGAACATTCGAGGGCAGATTACGGATAAAACGAGAGCGATTATTCTCAATACCCCCTCCAACCCTACCGGACAGATTCTCCGTGAGGAACATCTGCTCGTTATTGCGGAGATTGCAAAAGAATATAATTTAACCGTCTTTGCCGATGAAGTGTATCATACGATCCTGTTCGGCGGAGCGAAGCATCACAGCATTACGCAGATCGACGGTATGAAAGAGCGGACAGTTCTGATTGACAGCCTGTCCAAGCGTTTCTCCATGACCGGCTGGCGTGTGGGATTTGCCGCCGCTCCGGCGGATATTGTCAATTATATGACGCAGCTGAACGAGCATACGGCGGCATGTGTGCCTATGTTCTGTCAGTACGCGGCGATAGAAGCGCTGCAGAACGGCGACGATGCGGCAAAGCAAATGTGCGCGGGATTTGAACGCCGCTGCCGTACCATGACCGCTGCACTGAACAGAATTCCCGGCATCCGCTGTGCCGAAACAGAT